>NZ_JBQFOY010000003.1:0-341120 GCF_056533985.1 Ruegeria sp. E8 | reverse complement strand
GTGCGCGACGCGCGCCGACGAGTTGCGGGTGAACGGACGAATGCGAATTCATAACGGGCCTCCAAAAATTATGTCTGTCGGAAATACGTGGAGGTCCAATGCGCAGTGCCCAAGGCTTTGTCACACTTTGATTCAATTGACGAATTCGGCCGGTTGCTTGCCAAGGTGGCGAAAACGGGCGCCCGCAGGTACGGCTTAGGTTGAAATGGGCTCTATTCTGACCTAGGTGCCGTTGCAGCTAGGCGCCCTGCCCCGCAAATAACTAACACGAACGGCCCATTCCGGACCTTGAGTCAAGGATCGTGATGCCGCGGTGCGCCCGTCATACCGGCCATTCGCTGCGCTTGCGAACTCTGGTCGGCGTCGGAGGTCAGGTGCGCGGACAAAGTTCGCTTTCGCTGCGGTGTTTATGGGCTCGTCAAAGACGCTGTACAACTAATAGAACTAGTGGAGCTACATGGGTGTGGGCTAGCCCTGACCCGTGCGCACGTGCTTGAACATCCGCAAATCCGCACGAACAAAACCTAGTTGGAATTTGATCATCCATTGGCTGGCCGACTGCGGCAGGCAGATGCTGTGGCCCGGTTCTCGAAAACTTCTGCCACGATACAATTTGGTGCCCTCGCTTATGGCGCAGATACCGAATCTGTTCTTGCTGAGTTCGGTGTTACAAAGTGAACCAGCGCCAACGCAAATCATTGAGAGCATCGTAACATACTGAATTAAAACATTTGTTAAGGGGAGTAAAAAAGGGTTGCAATGCTATCTACCTATCGATAGGTAGATAGCACGAAACGCAAACCCCGACGGAGGTACTCAGATGAAGATTTATGATGTCGAAGGGTTCCCGAACCCTGCCCGTGTTCGTATTGCGCTGGCTGAAAAAGGCGCGACAGACAATGTTGAATTCATCCCTGTGGATGTGATGGGCGGCGAGCATCGTACGCCTGAGTTCAAAGCCAAGAACCCCGACGCCGCGGTGCCTTGTCTGGAACTGGAAGATGGTTCGCACATCGCACAATGCAACGCGATTATTGAATATATTGACGCAACCTTCGATGGCCCATCATTGACCGGCGTGACTGCGCAAGAGCGTGCCCGCATCTCGATGATGAACCTGCGCGCGGAAAACGGTCTGTTGAATGCGGTAGGCACCTACTTCCACCACGCTACACCTGGGCTGGGCCCCGATCTTGAAACTTATCAATGCGCCGAATGGGGCAATAAGCAGAAAGAGGTCGCCGGAAACACAATGGCCTATCTGGACTCGGTTCTCGCCGAAAATGAATACTTGGCCGGAGACACATTCTCGATAGCTGATATCACCGCCTTTGCAGGATTGGCGTTCGCCGATTTTGCCAAAGTTGAAATTCCTGAAACCCTGACCAACCTGCAAGTTTGGCGTGCTAAGATGGCGGCCCGTCCATCTATCGCCGCCTAAGCGAGAACTGCCATTTAAGTCGAAAGGACCTCTCCCATGGAGCTCAACTCGGACTTCTCTTCGCGCGTCGTTGTTCACTCTGATCAGCTTGAGTGGCAGGCCTCGCCCATGAAGGGTGTGGACCGGCGCATGCTGGACCGAATTGGTGGCGAAGTCGCCCGCGCCACCACCATTGTGCGTTATGCGCCCGGCAGCAAATTTTTGGCCCACACGCATACAGGCGGTGAAGAGTTCATCGTTCTGGACGGCGTCTTTCAGGATGAGCATGGCGATTTCCCGGAAGGCACTTATGTGCGCAATCCGCCCACAACCGGGCATACGCCCGGCTCGGAACCCGGCTGCACGATCTTCGTCAAACTCTGGCAGTTCGACATGGATGACCGCAATCAGTTCCGCAAAACCATGGCCGACGAACTGGCCGCACCCGTGAACGGGGTCGCCACTGCGATCCTGCACAAGGATGACCGCGAGGTTGTCACTTACAGCCATGTTGATGCAGGCGCCGAGGTTACCTCGGATGCGCCAGGTGGTATCGAGCTGTTGATGATTGGCGGATCGCTGTCCTCAGGTGGTGACGTTCTAAAAAAGAACGACTGGCTACGCCTGCCCGAAGGCGAAGCGCTGTCTGCAGTTGCGGGTCCGGACGGGGCGAAGGTCTGGATGAAAACCGGCCACCTGCCCTTTGCTCAACCACCGGCGGTGTGATTCATGAATTCTGACAAACCTCTGGCGATTGTCGCCGGTGCGGGGACTGGCCTTGGCCAGTCCCTTCTCGCGCGGTTTCAGGCAGGTGGCATGACGGCCATTGGTCTTGGACGGACGCAGCCGCAGGAAACGATCGCGCCGTTTCATCAGGTCGATCTGTCCGATCCGAGTGCGGTTGCGCCAGTGATTTCTGAATTGATCGCTGCGCATGGCCCGCCGAAGATCGTGGTACACAATACGGCTGAACTGGTGATCGCGCCATTCCCCGAAACCACATTGGAGGACTACCAGCGAACGTGGACATCAATGGTGCAATCTCTGGTCGTGCTGGGGCAATTTGTTCTGCTACCGATGGTGCGCGGCGGTGGTGGCGCGCTGATCGTTTCCGGGGCCACAGCGTCGCTGCGCGGCGGCCCACGGTTTTCCGCTTTTGCGTCGGCTAAGTTCGCCTTGCGCGGGCTAACACAATCGCTGGCACGTGAATATCAACCGGCTGGCGTACATGTCTCGCACGTCGTTCTGGACGGGATCATCGATACGCCCCGCTCGCGGGATTTGCACTCGCTGGATCCGTCGAAGATGATGAAACCGGACGAGATTTCCGAGGCCTACTGGCAGTTGGCTCATCAACCGCAATCCACCTGGACCCATGAGCTGGACCTGCGCCCGGCATCTGAGGGGTTCTGATCGATGCAGACGCAAACTGTGATCATTGGCGCAGGCCTTTCTGGCCTCTGCCTTGCGCGACAGCTACAGGCACAAAACCATGACTACCTGCTGGTCGAAGCGCGGGGTCGTCCGGGCGGACGTATCCGGACGGAAAGGCTGGAGGGTGGGTATTTCGACATGGGTCCGGCCTGGTTCTGGCCCGGGCAGCCGCGTATTGCAGCGTTAATAAAGCGGCTCGGACTGGAGTGGTTCGAGCAATATTCAACAGGCGCGCTCAGCTTTGAAAACGAGATCGGCCAGGTCGATCGCGATCGCGGGTTTGCCTCGATGCAAGGGTCTTATCGACTGAAAGGTGGTCTGGGTGCCCTCATTGATGCGCTGGCCGCTGAGATACCGCAGAAGCGGCTTATCTTATCCGCGCCTATCGTCGGGTTAGAGAAGTCTGCGTCTGGGATCACCGCGACCGCTCAAACTGGGCAAGTCATCCATGCTCAGGAAGTCGTGCTGGCCCTCCCTCCTCGCGTGGCGAGCAAGATCGTGTTCTCACCCGCTTTACCAAATGAAGCTTTAGCGGCGATGACCGGGATCGCGACTTGGATGGCCGGACAGGCCAAAGCCATCGCTGTCTATGATACCCCGTTCTGGCGCACGGCCGGGCTGTCCGGTGACGCGATGAGCCGCAGGGGGCCGATGGTGGAAATACACGACGCATCCCCTGCCGAGGGCGGACCTTACGCGTTGTTCGGCTTTATCGGCTTGCCTCCCCGCGCCCGCAGCAACGAAGAACGGCTGCGGCAGGAGCTCAAAGAGCAACTGTCCCGGCTGTACGGCGCCGAAGCTGCGGAGCCAAAGACACTCTTTGTCAAAGACTGGGCCTTTGACCCGTTCACCTCTATCGAAGCGGATCATCAGCCGTTATACGCTCATCCGCAATACGGGCTGCCCCATGCGATGACCCGTCTGTGGGATGGCCGACTAATCTTTGGCGGGACCGAAGTTGCACCACAGTTCGGGGGCTATATAGAAGGCGCTCTGGAGGCTGCGGACAACACGCTGGCCCTGGTCATGACGGAAAAGGTTTAAGCACGTATGACGAGTGATACCAAGACTGCCCTTCTGGATGTTGCCGAACACGCCGCACGGGCGCGCGGATTTGACGGGTTCAGCTATGCCGATCTGGCCGAGGCAGTGGGCATTCGCAAAGCGTCGATCCATTACCATTTCCCGACCAAAGCGGCGCTGTCGGCGGCACTCATGGATCGCTATAGTCTGACCTTGGAGGCAGAGTGCAACCGCATCCGGGTAGAACACAAAACCGGGGCCGAGCAATTGCTGGCCCTGATCGACCTCTACCGGGATGCACTCAATGACGGGAAAACCCTGTGCCTCTGCGTGTCGCTTATCAGCAGCCGTGAAAGCCTGTCGGATGACGTGATCCAAAAGATCCGGAAATTCCGCGCCATGATGGTTGCCCAAATCGAAGAGATCCTGAAGCTTGGCCAAGAAGACAAGTCAATCACCGGCATCACCGATCCGATCTCGGAGGCCCGCGCGACACTGGCCCTTTTGGAAGGCGCGCATCTGACCGCACGCGCAGAAGAGAATGTGAATACCTTCGATGAGGCTTTGGGCGTCTTAAAGTCCCGCTGTTGATCTTCGCCCCGACACATCGGATCGTTGCCGCAAGCAATTCATTTGATATTCGGAGCTTTCCTTATGCCCAAAGTCTTTCTGATCACCGGCACGTCAACCGGCCTTGGTGTTCAAATCGCCGTACAAGCGGCCCTAGCGGGCCATACTGTCTATGCTACTATGCGAAACCTCGCCAAACGCGGCATCTTGGATGTGGCCGCCTCTGACGCTGGCGTCAATTTCAACGTGCTTGAGTTGGACGTGCAGGACAGCGCCAGCGTAAACGCCGCAGTCGACCAGATCATCGCGAACGAGGGCCGGATCGATACGTTGATCAACAATGCGGGTGCTGGATTTGTCCGCACAACCGAACAAGCCAGCGAAGAAGACGTCGCCTGGGTCATGGATGTGAATTTCATGGGTGTCGTGCGCTGCACAAAAGCGGTGATGCCACACATGCGCGCGGCGCGCTCGGGCCACGTCATCACAATCTCATCCGTAGGCGGCCTTGTGGGTCAGCCGTTCAACGAGATCTACTGCGCCACCAAGTTCGCGGTTGAGGGGTACACTGAGGCTCTGGCCAGCTATGTCACGCCCAATTTCGGCGTCCATTTCTCAACGGTTGAACCGGGCGGTATCCAATCCGAGTTTGCCACCAATGTGCTGAAACATGTCGAGGCCACGGGCGGGATGCTTGAGGATGAGTATCTGCCCATTCTCCAGAAGTATATCGGCGGCGCGCAGGCGCGAATGGATGGCAGCGATATCTATCAAACCTCGGAACAAGTGGCATCCGTTGTCATGAGCGTGGTTGACGCCTCTGACCCGCCGATCCGGATTCGCACCTCAAACTGGAGTGAGGCGTTTACACGTCTGAAAACCGAAGCTGACCCGGATGGCAAAAAGCAACAGGCAGCCGTGATCGAGCAGTTCTTAAGCTGAGAGCCTATTCGTGCGATGTTGCTCGGATTGTGGCAACATTGCTTCGGTTGCCGCAAGTTTCCATGCTGCTTCACCGGCGACGTTCGCTTTTTGAGATGTCGCGGAACACCAGCACGCATCGATCAAACGCGCATTCCCTGATCCGTTTCGGATCAGTTTCTGTCAGCAAAGTCGCAAAGCTTTGCGCGGCCAGCGCCATGAACGCCTTAGGCGACATCTCGGTCGTCTGTGCAGTCAGAGCGAACCCCAGAAGGCGACCGGCAATCTGCCCAGCTACAATGGAAGTCGATCTATCATTGTGTGCAGTTGTGCTTCACAGGCATACAGCTCGTCGAGGCACTTAGAGACACAAGGACGGCCCATACCGGTCGTTGACCGTCGGCAACCGATGATATGACGCGGTCCGTCGAACCTGCCGTTCGCTGCGAGCGCAATATCATCGGCTTACTGACGTCACGCAGTGCGGAACTAAGCCGATCTCCTTTAGGTGCGCACCAATCTCGGCCTTGAGTCCAAGTCGACTGGCCATGATCGGATCGCTCTACTAGTATTTGACCAAACTCCCACTTCGAGGTGTAATTTTGACCACCACTTTTTGCAAACGTTTCGGAATTGAGAACCCAATCGTCCTGGCACCTGTCGGTGGAGTTTCGTCGCCTGAGCTTGTCGCCGCCGTAAGCAATGCCGGAGGGCTCGGAATTGCGCCGGTCTGGTACCTGGAGCCCGACGGTCTGAAAACAGAGGTGCAGCGGATCAAATCGCTGACAGATAAGCCCTTTGGCGTCAATCTCAACATGAACTTTCGAAGTGAAGCTCAGCTTGAGACGTGCTTTGAGGAAAACATCGAGATCATTTCGCTATTCTGGGGTGATACAGGCGATTTCGTCCCTCGCGCCAAAGCAGCGGGCTGCAAAGTCATCATAACAGCGAGCACGGCAGAAAAAGCACGTGCGGCGGTCGCTCTCGGGGCCGATGCGATCTGCGCGCAGGGCTACGAAGCTGGCGGTCATGTTGAGGGGACGGTCTCGACGATGGCCTTGGTACCTGCCGTCGTCGACGCAGTCGGTGATATTCCAGTGATTGCGGCAGGTGGGATCGCCGATGGTCGCGGGCTCGCGGCGGCACTGGCGCTTGGAGCTTCGGCCGCATGGGTTGGAACGCGCTTCTTAGCGGCGGAGGAAGCCCCTGTTCACCCAACCTATCGCGCGCAACTGCTGGCGGCCTCGGAGGACGATACGGATCGTTACGATGATCTTTACGATCTGAGCTGGCCGAATGCACCGCATCGGGCTTTGAAAAATACGACCTCAAAAATGTGGGGAGCTGCTGGCAAACCGGCTCTAGGCCAACGCCCTGGTGAAGGCGACGTGTTAGCGCATCGTCAAGATGGGAGTGAAATCGTACGCTATACTAGCGCTTCGCCAAATGCCGCCTTAGAGGGCGACATTGAAGCATTATCAATGTGGTCCGGTCAGGGTGTTGGCCTTGTAACAAAAGTCCAGCCGGCGGCCAAGATCGTTGCGGAGATAGTCGATCAGGCTCGAACAATCGTGCAATTCTGAGACATTCACTAACTCGGCTATCCTAAGCATGCTCTCAAATAGTATCCACTTCCAGTTGGTGTATCGAAGCGGACAATTGTCGAGGACGCAGCATTGGTAAAATGGGCTCTTTGAGACCTCGGTGCAGAAGCAGCACAAGCCCTTGCCCCGTTTTCAGGGACTTATCTAAACGGCCCAATGCAAAGTTGAGACCGGCAGGCCGCTGCGGCGAGCAACGTCTCCGACCGAAAGAAATTTCTATGCCATTGATTTTCTCCTCTTGACCTCAACCATTGTTGAGGTCGTAGCAAAGGGGCTGTCAACACGTTGGAGATAAAGATGGCCGCACCGGGTAGCGACAATAGCGCCGGCAGTTTTGTTCCATGGCGAGAGTTCCTGACGAGCGCTTATGTGCCGTCTCTTGCACTGGTTTGCCTCGCCGTTTGGCTGCACGCCGCTGACGGGCTCATCGTGGCAACCATGCTCCCCTCGATTGTCTCCGACGTTGGCGGGGCTGCGTTGGTCGGATGGTCTGTGTCGCTTTATGAGATCACCTCTGTTGTGGCCGGAGCAGCCAGTGCGCTCTTAACGATGCGACATGGGCTGCGGCGTCCGATGAGCCTTGCGGCAGCCTTGTTTGGGATTGGATGCCTGCTCAGTGCTGTAAGCCCTTCGATGGCCCTGATTCTTGCCGGACGTGCTATGCAGGGGTTGGGCGGCGGCGGGCTTGTCGCCATGGCCTTCGTGGCAGTGGGTTCGATTTTCCCAACACGATACACGGCACGCGCAATAGCTATGGTTTCAACTTTCTGGGGTCTATCCGCGTTTCTTGGCCCGTTGATCGGAGGCTTCTTTGTCGAATATGCGACATGGCGCTGGGGGTTCGGTTTCTTCGCGCTTCAGGCTTTCGGATTGTCCGTCTGGATTGGCCTGCGACCGGATCAGGCGGCATCTAAAAAGACGGAGCCCGGCAAGTTTCCCCTAAGGCGACTGGCGTTACTGTGTCTGGCGGTCCTGTTGGTGTCATCGGGCGGGGTTGAGGTCAAGCCAATACAAACTTCGCTTCTGGTAGCGATGGGTCTGTCGTGTCTGGTGATTTTCCTTCGCCTTGATGGCCGCGCCGGGACAGACAGGTTGTTGCCGAACCACCCGTTCGGCCTGGGCACGACGACGGGAGCCGCGCTTCTGATGATATTGTCACTATCCATCGCTACCGTCGCCCTGACCGCCTTCGGCCCGCTTCTGGTGATCGCCATTCATGGCGTATCCGCCTTGACCGCGGGCTATATCATTGCCTGCTCTTCCATCGGTTGGTCGATTGCGGCGGTGCTTGTGAGTGGCTCACCGGAGCGATTTGATCGTCTGATGATCGCTGCCGGGATCACCCTGGTGGTATTGAGCATTGCAGGCTTTCTTTACGCTGTTCCCAACGGGCCTGTCTGGCTGATCGCGGCATTCGCTGCGATGGATGGAGCCGGGTTTGGCGTGGCCTGGACCTTCATTCTTCGCCGCACCACATCACTTGCCGAACCGGGTGAAGTGCAACGAATCTCAGGTGCGATGCCCACAGTCCAGAGATTGGGATACGCGTTGGGAGCCGCCTACATTGGGATTGTTGCAAATGCCTCAGGTTTCGTTTCCATGAGCACGTCAGAGGCAGCATCAGATGTTGCCAGATGCGTATTTCTTACCTGCTTGCCGTTTGGGCTTTTGGCACTCATGGCGATGTTCACTCTGGTGCGGAAACAACCTGCTTCGCAGGAGGTGTCTGCGTAGACGTCTTTCTAAAAGCGGCATTCCGTCAACGGGCGTTTTTGATGCGCATCTCGCTCGTTGGTCAAAGGATTCACGCAGCGCTTTGAATGATGAAACGGGATTTCCTTGCCGTGAAACACCACTAAACGCACTTGGACACGTTGGGAAAAGCGCTTCGATGAATTCAAAATACTATGGTAAACATCCGGGAGCAGAGGAGATCTACATGCTGACTGAAACGAGATTCACCAAACTCCTCGGCATCAAATACCCGATCGTTCAGGCTCCTATGATCCTTCAAAAGCCACTAGTGCCTCTAGCGGCAGCCGTAAGCAATGCCGGTGGGCTGGGCTCACTTGGTTGCGCAGAGATGCCGATCAGCGAACTGGAACAAAGAATCTCTGAAACGAAGGAGGCGACGGACAAACCGTTCAACCTCAATTTCTTTTTGCATGAGGCACCGACCTTTGATCCTGAACTAGACAAACAAGCGCGTTCGCTCGTTTTGCCGTTTTACCAGCGGCTTGGCTTGGAAGTGCCTGCAGATAACTCAGCAACAGAAGCAGAAACCTTTGATACGGACAAGCTTGCTCTCCTCGTTTCAGAAGCACCTGCCATGGTTAGCTTCCACTTCGGCTGCCCGCCTACCTCGGTGGTCGATGCCTTGAAGGGCGCGGGTGTGGTGGTGGCAGCTACCGCCACGATGGTGAGCGAAGCAGTCGCATTGGAAAATGCCGGGATTGATGTTGTTGTTGCTCAAGGATGGGAGGCCGGAGGTCATAGAGGTTCCTTCGAGACCAATTTCGAAGACGTTGGAGTTGGCACCCTCGCACTTGTTCCGCAGATCTGTGACGTGGTTGATTGTTTGGTTGTTGCCGCCGGAGGGATCGGTGACGGGCGCGGGATCGCGGCCTGTCGAATATTGGGCGCCGATGCAGCGTGGATGGGAACCGCATTTCTAACTTGCACAGAAGCACCTATCACAAAAGTACATCGAGAAGCGTTATTGTCTGCCAAGGATGTGGACACTCACGTGTCTCGCGCCTTTTCCGGACGCCCCTGTCGAGCTCGAAAAACGACGTATTCAATCGAAATGGCAAAAGGGCGACCAATGCTCCCCGCGTTTCCACTGATGTACAACTACAGCGGCCCAATCAAGAAACATGGCATCGCCCATGACGATCTGGACAACCAGTTTTTGCTGTACGGACAAGCCGCTTCCTTGAACAGAGAAATGAAAGCAGCGCAATTGATGGAGAAACTTGTCCAAGAAATGAAAAGCGCTGCGCAAACCAACTGAATCGATGGGCTAGGATTTGGGCCCTTTCCGGACCTTATTCGACCAACACTAGTTTTGAATTTGGCCCACACGCGATCTTAGCCATTGAGAACGTAGGGACGCAGTCTTTACGCTGGCGCTATAGCATTCCGCACTTTTACTTGACATAATCAAGCAACTCCATATTACTTGAATTTGTCAAGTAAGTGAGATTGCATTATGGATCACATCTCGACAATTCGCGCCTTCAATCGGTTCTACACACAGAGGATGGGTTTGTTCTCCCCCGACTACGGCGGTAGTGGAATGAACCTCACAGAACTGCGGGTTTTCTATGAGATCGGAGTGCAAAATGGCTCAACTGCCCGGTTGATCGCCAATGCCCTGGACCTCGACGAAGGCTATGTCAGTCGTATCCTGAAGAACTTTGAGCGATCCGGATGGATTCTAAGAAAACCTTCTGAACATGATGCACGGCAAAAGGAACTTGATCTTACTGAATCTGGGCACCAGAAGTTTAGCGAGCTTGTCGACCGGATGGCGCTTGAGGTCCACAAGCGATTGGATGGGGCTAATGCGGGGCGCGTCGCCCGCGCTTTGGAGCGGGCGATGAGATCATTTGACCTGCCGGGCCCGGTCGAATTTCGCGAATTGACCCCAGGCGACGCCGGATGGGTCGTCAATCGGCACGCCGAGACCTATTACACGGACTATAAATTTGATTATCGCATGGAAATGCTCGTCATGCAGATCCTGGCGGCGTTTTTACCGGTCCAAGGCATTGATGGAAACCGGGCCTTTATTGCTCATTGCGGCGAAATGCGGCTGGGATCAATTTTTTGCATGAATACAGAAGAGCCCGGCGTCGCGAAACTGCGATTATTCTTTCTGGAACCCGAGGCCCGCGGAATGGGCTTGGGCAAGCGTTTAATGACGATCTGTCTGAATCACGCGCGTGCATCAGGGTTCAAACGCATGACGTTAATGACCCACGAGACACAGGTAGTCGCACGCGCGCTCTACGCTCGTGTCGGATTCACTTTGACAGAGCGTATTTCCGGGTATCACTTTGGCAGTGAGAGTGTGCAAGAAACCTGGGACCTAACACTTTGATCTCACAACTGGGCTTACGCTAAGTGCGGCCGCTCATAGACAACGAGACATTCGCCGCACGGCGTCGTATGAGCAAAATGGGCTCACTGCAGACCTCGGTGCAGAAGCAGCACAAGTCCCTGCCCCGTTCTACACAACCTATCCAACGGTCCATAGCGGACATTTACCATACTGAAAGTGCCGCGTCGCAGCGTTATCAAAACGGGCCTCGGTTGGCTGCAGAGAACGTACTGGGATACGTTCCGTATACCTCAATTCCTGACTGTTCAGACGCGAGTTATTCACGTCTTTCAGACCACCCCCTTCTGAATGAAGTTGGCGCTTCGCCGTAGCGTTTCTTGAATCGTACCGTAAGTTGTGTAGCGCTGCTAAATCCTGTGGCTGCCGCGATTTCCGCAACCGCCATCTCGGTTTCGCTGAGCAATGCGTAAGCCCTCGAAACGCGCAGTTCGATATAAAACTGTACAGGCGAAGTTTCGACATACTTTTGAAATAGACGCTCCAACTGGCGACGAGATATCTGCACGGCTTCTGCTATTTCAGAGATATCTAACGGCTCTTCCAGGTTTTCTTGCATGATCTGCATGGCGTTGATCAGGTACTGGTTGCGACTGCCCAAAGCCACCGAAAAGGCTGATTTCTGTAGCGTTTTACTATTGTTGGACCGAAAGTGGATGCACATGTCCGAAACTATGACCGCCAGGTCATTTCCGAAATCGGACTCGATCATATCCAACATCATGTCGGTTGCGGCATTTCCGCCGCCACATGTCATAAGCTCATTGTCGATCTCATACAGGTTTGGCGATGGCCCCAAGTCATCAAAATGTTCGATGAACGCAGGGTGGTTTTCCCAATGCAATGTGAATCTTTTACCTGACAGAACTCCGGCCTTGGCAAGGGCGAAAGCTCCCGTGCAAATACCACCCAGATTACATCCAAAGGTTCTTTGGCGGCTGATCCACGACAGGACTTTGGGGTTAGTACTTTCCGCCGGTTCAATACCCGAGCAAACAAACAGCCGCGACGATCGCGGTAGGTTGTGCAACGCAAAATCCGGCGTAATTTCAATCCCATTCGAACAGGAAACCGGGTTTCCATCTTCGGTGATCAGAAACCATTTATACAGTTCTTTGTTTGAAACCTGATTTGCGATCCTCAGAGGTTCCACTGCGGCACTAAAGGCCAGCATCGTCAGCTTAGGCAGTAGCAGGAAATAGATTTCCTTGGCCGATCCATCGTAGTCTATGCGATAGCTGGCCGCGCCCTTTGGGACAAAGTTTCTCGGGTCCATATGCTCTCCTCCCAGTATCGATCAAGGCGGATGAAGGGCACCAACACCTCATTTGGTGTTGGTGCAGAACGATCAGGTACTCATCTGCGCAACAGGTTCACCACTTTCCTCCCAGGAGCGGATTTCTTCTTCGCTTGCTTTAGGCGAAAAGAGCCCTGTCATGGCATAGAAGATACCGATGACCGGTGACAACCAGCAAGCGAATGCAAGCGGAATATACAGCAGGTTTTCGAAGTTGCCGTCTGCGATACCCAAGCCAAGCGCCGTGATGACAAACGCGCCACCCGCGTTCCACGGGATCAGAGGGGACACCAGAGTTCCGCCTTCCTCGACCGCCCGGGATAGGTTCAGTGGGGAATAGCCCATCGCGCGATAGACCGGTGCATACATCCGCCCTGGCAGTGCAATTGACAGATAGGGGTCACCTGCAACGGTGTTGGTCGCGACAGAGGTCAGGATGGCTGAGGTTTGAATTCCGGCAAACGTTTTCACCTTCGAGATGACAACTTTGATGATGGCCTGAAGGCAGCCTACGCGTTCAAGCGCTCCGCCAAACCCCAAAGCCAGCAGCACCAGTGAAATCGTCCACATCATCGACTGAATACCTCCGCGGTTCAGCAGGGGATCGATCTCCGGAACCCCAGTATCGATCGAATAGCCGCTGTTGGCGAAGGTGAACGTCTCATGCAGTCCAGCCCCCTGACAGAAGATAGCCATGATGCCGCCCGCAACGGCGCCTGCAAACAGTGACGGGATCGGAGGTTGTTTCATGACCGCCAGCACGACGACCAGAACGGCCGGAAACAGCATGATCGGCGAAATCCAGAAAGCGTCGTCCAGCGCGGTGGTGATCGCGTGAATACGGTCAAACGATACCTGGGACGTGTCGATCAGAGTGAAGCCGACGACAAAGTAAATTACCAGTGCAATCAGCATGGAAGGAACAGTGGTTGGAAGCATATTCCGAATGTGATCGAACAGATTAGTCCCCGTCACGGCAGGTGCCAGGTTTGTCGTATCCGATAAAGGCGAGATCTTATCTCCAAAGAATGCACCAGAGACTACCGCCCCCGCTGTCCAATACATTGGAATGCCGAACCCGGCTCCAATCCCCATCAGCGCTAATCCGACTGTGCCTGTCGTTCCCCACGAGGTGCCCAAAGAAACGGAAACAATGGAGCAAAGGACCATTCCTGCAGCGAGGAAAAGCTCGGGCGACAAAATCCTGAGACCATAGTAGATCAGCGTCGGGACGGTGCCGCTTGCGATCCACACACCAATGATCATTCCCACTGTGATCAGAATCGAAACTGAAGGCAGTGAGATATTGATAACGTGGAACACGCCCTCTTCGATGCTGGGCCATTTGTGACCCAGCATGAGGCCAACGATGCCGGTGATTGCGATCCCGAACGCCAGTGGGATGTGTGGAGTAAAGTCACCGAAATAGAAAAGTTGCAACCCAAGCACAAACAGGGTCAGCACTATTGGCACGAGTGCCAGCACCAAACCGGGCTGCCGTATGTTGTCTTCATTCCCAAACATATGGGTCTCCTCCTTTGGAATGGTCCAGAACCGTGATGATCTGCGGAAGAAACCAAGTTTGGCGGTGTGAGACTGTCGGTCAGAGCGCACATCTTGTTAGAATTTGCGACATTGGGGCGTCGGATTTCGGCGTCTTCGAATGAATTGAAAGCCAACCAATGCGATCACGCCAAACAATTTTCCTGCGTTTAGGCCATCTCACCTCCTTTATTGGAGAACCTTAAAAATTTTGCTCGAATTGGAGTAGTTTTGTTGGTCGCGGCCCATAAGCGACATTCGCCACTCAATGTCGATGCTGCGGTCGCAGCCCGCTTTGCTGCCATTCGCTGCAGACGCGAAATCCGATGGTCGTCGAACAAGCAATTTGCGGATATATGTGAGCGGCTCAGGCCAAGTGTCGAAAGCGGCAACGCCTTTGAAAGCGCCAACATGTCCGATGTAAAAACCGACGTTGAAGTAACCTCAATCACTTAAGGTTTTCTGAGATCGCCAGTCCTTCTTTTCAGACCCAGTGAATTCCAGTTCACGTCAGGATGTTGCGTGTTTGCTTGTCGTGCCGGGTCGGCAAGACAACAGGATCAGGACCAGAAAAGACAGGTTCAGTACGACGTTGAAGGGCGCCCCTACCAGAATGGAGCCTGAGCTGTCAGCGCAAAACCAGGACCATGCCGTAATCTGAGCGGTCTTGGTTACGGCAGCCGCCGATACTGGAGCAACATATGTTCCCAGTGCCCACTGCATTCCCCCCAAGCCAACCGTCAGGCCACCGGTGATCACCAGCAGTAAAGGCGACGGAACCATCAGCTCCGCGGGAACATCGTGAATTGGCCAATACGCGATTTGCAGAAAGATATGCGCAACGGGATGAAGAAACTGAAACGCGGCCAGCGCAAAAAGCGCCCCGGTTGCAACAAGAATACCGCCTGAAATTCGCATTGCTGACTGTTGTTGAGTCATGACCTTCTCCTTTCGATATGTGCTCTTCATGCGGCTAACGGCGGACGCAAATCAATTACCTCAGTGGTAAGTGATTTCCGTTCGGACCCTTGTTAAAATCAGGTCATGACACCCTATCCCGGCATGCTGAAAGAGTGGCGAAAACGACGCAGGATGAGCCAGCTGGACCTTGCAGTCGAAGCCGAGGTCAGCGCGCGCCATATCTCCTTTCTTGAAACCGGGCGGTCCCGGCCCAGCCTGGACATGATCCTTCATCTGTCCGAGGTCATGAACCTTCCGGTCGAAACCCGAAATCAGATGATGCGCTCCGAAGGGTTCGCGCCGCGTTTTGCAGCAACGCCGATTGATGACGCGGCGATGTCGCCCATACGGGATGCGGTCGAATGGACACTTCGGCAGCATGCCCCTTACCCAGGAATGGTACTGGACCGGCTCTGGAATGTTGTGATGCTCAACAGCGGCGCCAAAAGGCTGTTCAAGTCACTGGGGATCGGCGAGGGGCAAAGCCTGCTGGATCTGCTGACCAGCCCGCTGATGCCTGAGCTTGTCGAAAACTGGCCCGAGGTCGCGCATCACACGATGTTGCGGCTGCGCTCAGAAAGCGCCAATGCAGGCGGCATACCGGAGTTGGACGCTGCGGCGCGCGCGTTGTCGCGACAGGGGCACGTCCGCAGTGACGCGGTGATCGGACCGACAATTTCTACGATCTACCGCTTTGGGGGTCAGCGGCTTTCCATGTTTGGAACGATTGCGCAATTCAGCACTGTCACGGACGTCACGCTGGACGATTTGAAGATTGAGCTGTTTTTTCCGGCCGACGATCAAAGCGCCAAATTTCTGTGTGACCTTGCCCACGTGGCTGCCAATTAGACGATGGTCTGGCTAGAGCCCACCACGTCCCGGTGAACCCCGCTCATTGCTGACCTTGGCAGGGTTCGCCAAACAGCTGCAATAACTGGAGGTGAGTTCAAAGTGGTTCCGTTACGCAGTAGAAGATATTTAACTTGACCAACGATGTCGCCCATCTGATCTGGGTAGGTATAGACCTTTGAGCTGTTCACAATCTATGCCTCCGTGTTGGAGTACGAAACTGACACCAATGGGGCCGCTGCAATTCGCTGACCAGACGGTGAAATATGCTTACTTCAGGTGTACGTCAGAATAGGTATCGAATTCCGGTGTTTTCAGGCAAGTTATAGTTCGAATTCGAGGCGTGGCAGATATCTTCCAGGTATCGAACCTGATGGCACATTTCCCGCTTCGAGACAGCCCATTGCTTTGTAGAACGGAACAGCGTCGGGATCAGCTTTAACAACCAAACGCATAGCTTGCCGAAGAGGTGTCCAACTTGTGTTTTGGCGGTCCGAAGCGAAACCGCCTGTTTATCACCGCCTCAACCAGCGTTTACGCGGTTCTCCTGCCGACGACCGGAGCACCGATTTTCAAGAGACCAATGCGTTCACGCTAACGGCGCGTGCAGACCAAGCGCTTCGGTTACTACGGGCGACGATGTTAAACATGCGGGCGAGTGTCCGGGATGCAGAAGCGTTGCTCGGGGATCACAGACACTGGCACCAATTCGACAAGCAAACCAGGCGCAACAAGACCGGACACCTGGATCAGGACGCTGGCCGGCGCGCAATGTGGTGCGAACTTCTCGGTTCGGACAGCCTGAATGACAGGTAGATCGGCCGGGTTCACAAAATAAATCGTCAAAGAAACGATATCTTCAAGTTGCCCGCCCGCTTCTTCGAGGATCCTTTCGACACCCTCAAAACAGGTACGAATTTGCACCTCGCAATCGTCTTCTCCAACTATGGTGCCTTTGTTGTTCCAAGCAACCTGCCCGGTCATATGGAGCACCCTGCCTTCAGGTTCGACGACGCCGTGATTGAAGGCTCGACCATTCTGTGGCCAGCAACCATCGGGGTTGAAGCGTTGTGTCATCCAGATGATTCCTTCCAAAAATTCACTTGAGAATTGTCCTTCGTGCGCGCGCAAAAACTTCTGTGTGAGCTAAATAGTTCTGACGGCGTCAATTTTATGGGCCGCTGCGTTTTCACGTTTTCTTCAATAGTTCCGGCTCCATTACTGTGTAGCTTAGCGCCCATTTTATCTTTGCGTCGTTCTGCGACAGCAGACGCTTGCCTTCCGTGAAGTCGGAAATATTCGCGTTGCGAATTTTTAGAGGCACGACGCCATCGACCCCATAAAGCCAGTGTAGTTTTTGGCGTCCTAGCGAGATACGTCACGCGTATCGCTGTTGCCCTTTTTGTCGCACTGCGCCGGGCTTAAAATGCTTCTGCATCCGCGCCACCTGGATGATCACGTCGCCCGGCGCCTTCACTTTGATCCTCTCAACAACTTCGTAGCCGTTAGCGCCATATAACAACTCACCGACTGGGGTGGCGATCAATTCCAAGCGAGATATCCCTGCTAAGCGGGCGGAGGTCTCGCAGAAAGACAGAACGCTCTGGCCCAGTCCCCGCCGCGAATAAGCCGGGTCCGTGTACATCGCCCGAATTCGTGCCGTCCCGGTCTCTTTACTCTGCGCTGGCCGAGATTGAGCGTTGGGGTCGTGGATCAGAGGAGTCCTGCCGCTCCATCCGCCCGAGGCGCGGAGCACCCCGTCGACTTCGAGAACATAGTAAGTACCATCCTCTATCAGCCATGGATCGAGCGGGGTGAAGGTCAATGTTACCTCCCGTTGCTCGGCCGATAGGAATGGGTTGAGCAAATCGCGCGTAGCGCGACGTGCCAAACACTCTATCGCCGCAAGGTCGGCTCCGGTCGCCGGTCTGATGCAGACTGACGCCGGAGCCTGGGGCGTGCTGCGGTTACCAGATCCGAATGGTTTCAAAACCTGACTCCGAGAATGTGACCTCTCGATAAGTTCCGTTCGCATCGCCTCCGATCGTGAATTCAACTGCACTTGCGCCGACATAATCGATCTCGCCACCCTGCGCGAGAATGTGCATGCCTCTCTCAATCTCACCTGGGCCGATCTTGATACCCGGCGTGTTCGCAACACGAAGCATAGCTTCTGATACAGCGTTGCTGTCAGTTGTTCCGGCCGCTTGCATCGCCAAGGTCAGAACCGCCGCAGCGTCATAAGCCTCGGCGCGAAACGGTGCCCGGCTGGTGATATCGTGCGCCTGCAACATGCGCTCAAATCTATCGATGCTTTCATTGTCGCCACCTGGCAAGGTCCCGATCGATCCAACCAACGCTGCGCCAAATTCCTCAATCAAGGAGTCCGAAACCATGCCGTCAGGCAGCACAAACCGATCAAATGCACCTGTATCAAGAGATGCCTTAATGATGGCGCGTCCGCCCTGGTCGGCATATCCAGCGACCAGCAGGATATCGGCACCACTGGCTGCGAGGGTGGCAACTTCAGCCGCGTAGTCCGCTTTGCCATCCACATGAGCAGCTGCCACAAGAACCTCACCACCAAGTTCTTCGAAAGCGGCGGCAAAGGTAGAGGAGAACCCGACGCCGTAGTCGTTGGAAGTATAGGTCACTGCAATCCGCCGAATGCCCTTTTCGATCAGCAATTTGGCAATAACCTCACCCTGCCGTGCGTCAGATGGTGCGGTTCGGAAAAAGAGCCCGTTGTCTTTTACTTCGGTCAATCCGGGTGATGTGGCAGTGGGCGATATCGATAAAACGTTGTGGGGAAGTGCGACATTCGCCAGAACGGCCGCGGCTGCACCGGAACAGCCAGCCCCGATTATCGCGGCGACATTGTCGGCCGTCACCAACCGTTCCGCTGCCGCAACCGCTAAGGACGTATCCACGCAGGTGCTGTCGGCCCGGACGGGGACGATGTCGCGGCCACCTAGAAAGACGTCAGAGTCCGCAGCCTCGCGCAAAGCCAGTTCTGCGGAATCGGCGATAGCAGGCGTCATCGACTCAATCGGCCCGGTAAAGCCAAAGAGAACACCGATATGTACCGGATTTTCTTGGTCTGCGGATGCAACCGAGGCGCTTGCGCATATTGCAGTGGTCAAGAGTAAGTTTTTGGTCATTGAATCCTCGCTTGGGTCGTACGAGAGGAGGCGCGAAGGCCAAAGGAACGCTCTACTCGATGCTGAGCAATCGGAATATTGCCAGTTAATTGGGAGCCGATCGGCTACGGTTCCAAACTAGTCGGAGCAACCATGTGATGCTTGTAGACGATCTGCAGAATTCCGGGAGAAATCGGGGATTTTTGACCAATCAAATAGGCTGATGATTTCCTATCTCGCATCACACACAGACAGAACGGGCAACCATTTGACGCTTCCGCCGCTGCCTGACAGAATCCCGTCAGATCGGCAGAGCAAAAAACTGGGCGACCCCGAGAAAGCGAAACGTGCTCAGACGGAGCGGACCATGATTTATGGGTTTGGCGACTTCGAACTCGACACAGATGCATTTGAACTTCGCAAAAACGGAGACAAGGTTGCGGTAGAACCCCAGGTCTTTGCCGTCATTCAGTTTCTGATCAAAAACAGAGATCGAATGGTTTCGAAATCAGAAATAATGGATGCCATCTGGAATGGGCGGATCGTTTCTGAGGCTGCAATCAGCAGTCGCATTCGCTCCGCGAGGAAAGCGCTGGGAGATACCGGCAAGACGCGGCAAATGATACAGACGATCCACGGCAGAGGTTTTCGGTTCATCGCCCCAGTGACTGAAGCGGTTTCCTCAGCTGCAATTCACTCACAACAAGCCAAACCGACTGCGCATTCCTTGGCATTGCCTGAAAGAAAGGGTCGGCCAGCAATCGCAGTGCTGCCTTTTGAGAATTTTGGCTCCGACCGCGAAGACGATTATTTTGCTGCCGGATTAACAGAGGAGATCATAGCGAACCTCTCTCGGTTCCGCGACCTCTTTGTATTTTCGCGCTCGACCACAGCTGCACTCTCGCGCGAGCAGGCAACCATCAGCGACGTCAGGCAAACGCTTGAAGCAGATTTTGTAATAGAGGGAAGCGTACGAAAGTCAGATACGAAGGTTCGCATTACTTTTCAGCTTATTGACACAGAGACAGACGGGCACATTCTTGTCGAAAAGTATGATCGTGCATGCACGCTCGAGAACATCTTCGATATCCAGGAAAAGATCGCTTTGCTTATCGCGGCTCGAGTCGCAAATCGGCGCGACTTACTGGACGACGCGGCCACACATTCTGGTCGCCATAGCCGACCAGCAACCTGGCAGACGTATCGATCAATCGCCCAGTACTACGAATATGCCAGAATTCGAGATCCCCGGATGCATGCTGCGGTGCAGGACGAATTGCGCAATGTACTTTCAAAGGATCCAACTTCTTCGGATGCTTGTGCAGCCCTTGCCGTCGTGCTGCTCGACGAATACCGATTTCCAGTTAGGGCAAATGACAGTAGCTCCATTTTGGGTGAGGCCTTTAGATACGCCCGACACTCTGTATCGCTCGATCCGGACAATGCATTTGCCCATCAGGCAATCGCGATGGTTCAGTTCTATCGCGGCGAATTCGAGAACTTCCAAAACGCGGTGGAGAAGTCGATTGCTCTCAACCCCGGCAAGTCGGATGCGCTAGCCGAGTTCGGATATTGCTTCTACATGGCTGGCGACATTGATCGCGCGCTTCACTTTCTTGACCGGTCTTCCGAGCTCAACCCACTGGAGGATCGCATCCCTCGCCTTTTCCGCGCTGCATGCTATTTCATGCAGGACAGATATGAGGATGCGATGGTTGAAATCAGCAGGTCGCCGATGGCAGGCGCATACTGGTATCACGCGTACGCGCTCGCCATTTCGCATGCTGCCGGTAACCTCGAAAAAGCAAAGAAAGAAGCCGCAATAATGCAAAAGAACTTCCCAAAGTTCATGACGGAACGGTTGGCAATAAATGCAGCCTTGTGTGTCTCGCGCGATATCGACGAGAAATTCGCGCGAATCTGGCAGCTTTATCTTTGTTGAAAGTAATCAGCTTTCGGTTGAGGTCGCATGCTTCCGGCCCAGAACTGCCGTTGAATCAAGGGTACCGTCGCTGCGGTGCGGCCCATCAGAGGAGATATCCGCTGCAGTAGCGAAGCTTGGCGGCTGCCGAATGCAAACACAATGCAACAATGGATGAGTTCGCCGCGGTTACCAAACCGGCCTTGCGCTGCGAACCCGCCACTCACTTTGAGATATCGAATGGCGGGTACCGGCTTTTGTTCATGATCAGGAATGGACCTCACCCGTGTTGCGAGGTGTCCCACCAATGTGGCTGCATGAACTGCGGGATCGCCGCGGTCTTGCCGCTCAGTTTCTCTACTGACCCATTTGTCAACTCAAGCGCCATCCACGCCTCTGGTGCTGTCATCAGGTTCGGGTATGGCGTCTTCTTGTCCGTCGGTACAAATCCGTACCGAGGATAAAATGTCGGGACGCCCAGCACGAACACCGCATCCGTGCCAATGGAACTGAGATGCTCAATGCTCGCCTCCATGATCTCATTCCCAACCCCGAGGCCCTGATATGCTGGCAGCACTCCGCAAGGTGCCAGCAGGTAACATTTCGCATCTGAATGGTCTACGAAGTTAAACGGAGTGAAAAGCACATTGCCTACGATCTTCCCGTCGCGTTTGGCGCTGATAGATATCGTGTCGGGGTGGTCGAGGAAGCCCTTAGCGAGTTGAGCAATATCGTCTCCTTCTTCTGTTCCAAAGGCTATCCGGTGGACGTCTACAATGGCGTCAATTTCTGTGTGGCTCATGGTTCTTTCCTATCTTTGATTCATTTGGGCGCGCACGGATTTGATCCCCAACGAGGAGGCGCGATAGGGGTTGCCGTTTTTTGAACGGATAAAGCGCTTTTTCAGTAAACGTTGGAAAACGCTGAGGGTGCAGTCAGACAGCACAAAGCCGTCACGCGTATAACAAGTGACGTCATGGACTTTTCCGTTTTCTAAGCGCTCGAAGTGGATCGACCCGCCGAGGGCGAGTTCGTGCAAAACACGTTGCTCGTGCTTTGAGATATTCATTGGGATGTCTCGATTTTACGAAAGCACAACAAACAGCACACTCAGCATCGCGCGTGAGTATGCCGATCAATGTTGATGTTCCTGAATTTGGGTCGCCAGGAACGGGCGTTAGGCCCGGGTCTCTTTCATAAAATCTCCGTTGAGTGAGGCGCACCGCCTCATACGTATGGCGCACATAGGCCTTCAAGCGAGACGGGTCAATATCTCTTAAGTTCCGAGCGCCTTATTTGAGCAGTCGTGCGCACCGCCTCCCGCGCGCGCCAGCACCCAATCGACGCCTCGCAAAAAGTCGTCGATTGTTAATGGGTTGTCTTCGCCGCTTGACGCGGAGAGTACGAATCCATGCGTGTAGTCAATGAGAAGATGCAAAAGCACATCATTCTTGTCACCACCATCTAGCTCCTTCGTACAGGCCCGCAGCCTATCAGTGATTTCCAAGAGGTCTTTGCTGATGAGGGTGACATCTTCCAGAACTGCGCGCAGTAAGTTGGCATTCGGCAAGGCCCGAAAATAGTAGGCACTTAGTATGCTACGCGCATTTGCGCTTGCTCCTTCTTCAACGGTGCCCTGAAGCGTGTTCGCAAAGGCCAGTTCAATTAGGTCAGCCATCAGCTTTCGCTTGCTGCCAGAATGGTAAGTTACCGCCATCGGCGTGACCTTTAGCTTATCCGCCAGTACCCGAAACGAAAGCGCACCGGTTCCCTGCTTTTGAACAATGGGCAGGGCAGTCTGCAGGATAAGCTGTTTCGACAGACGTTCTTTTGATTTTTTAGGCCGTCCGACGGCCAGTGTATTGGTCATGCATTTTGCACCTTGTAGACCAGATCGACCATACCTGATGGAAAGGGTGTGGCGGAGATAAGTTCAAGATCAACATCGCCGTCCGTTTCACCGAAAATGCGAATGCCATCTCCCAGTAGAATAGGAACCAACGTAATCTTCATGTCATGTACAAATCCGGCCTGAAGGAACGACCGTATGATTGCGCCGCCATCGACATACACGCGTTCATAGCCGCGCTTGCGAAAGATCTCCCATAGCTCTTCTGGACTTGCAGTCGAGAATTCTACTTTGTCATGCAAATGTTCAGGTACGTCCTGTTTCGTCATGGAGCGGCTGAGTACCACGACGGGTTTCTCATATGGCCATTCACCAAATCCCAGGACAGTTCGTAACGATCCGGTTCCCATAACAAGAGTATCCACGCTGTCCATAAATTCGAGGAACCCGTGGTCTTCATTGTCAGCGGGCTGCTTGTTCAACCAATCGAGCGAATGGTCTTGTCTGGCGACGAAACCGTCGAGGCTCATGGCCATCATGATGTGTCCGCTAGGCATGGCGTCCTCCGATTAGCAATAATTATATAATGTATAATTATTTAGAACGAAGCTTGCGGATTGATCACTTCAGATGCGACACTTTTGCGAAGAAAGTAGACACTTTCCCACCCAACTACCCTGTTGAGACGCGCTTGGAGTCAGTCTTGGGAGCGGTGCAGCATTGGGCTGTTGCGGTCCTTTTAAGGAGGACAGTCGGCCCAAAGCCGACCTTGAACATGGGGAGACGATGCTGCAGCCGCAGCCCGCATTACCGCTGTTCGCTGCGACGCAAAATCCGGATCAACTCGAACAAACGCATCGAGGATGCAGCGGACACTATATTTCCAGTGCCCGGTTTAAGTATTCAAACCTTTGTCGCCCATTTTGACACGACGGCCCGGCCAACGACATTCGTCCAGCAACAAACGGCGGTCGAGAAAGGCTAAGCCTTTGATTTTGAAACATTCAATTTTTCATTAACGCACAGGTCTTGCCATTTACGACTCAAATGTTTTCCTCTCAGCTATCGATCCCGCTGCTACAGTCCTATTCTGACTGAAAGTGAAATAGGCTGGATCCTAGCGACTTGCAGCAAGGATTGCTAAGCAGTCAATTTTGTAGAACCGGAAAAACATGGCGCTTGAAGAACCTTTCACAGACCTCAAAATAAGAACTCAGCGGACTGGCTTTTACAAAGGATATAGCCTGCCGATTGCTCTAGTCAGCAAACTCTCGGTTTCTCTGCTTGTTCTCTGGGCGCTGGTTTGGCCACTATCAGCGAACCATACACTGCGATCTTGGAAGTCAGGAATGCTGTCCGAGTTCAATACCTTCTACAACCTTTCCGTTGGATTATTTGTACTCTTCCTCTTTCTTGTCGCGCTCATACCATCAACTGGCCGAATAAGGTTGGGCTTAGAAGATGAGAAACCGGAATTTTCGAACTTCTCATGGTTTTCGATGATGTTTGGGGCGGGTCTGGGCGTGGGCCTAATGGTCTATGCAACCGCTGAACCACTTGGCCTTTGGGAAACCAATCCATTGACTATTTCCGGGGAAATCACACCCAAAAGCGAGGAAGCAATTCAAGGAGCCTACCGCTATACATTTTTGCACACCGGATTTCACGCCTGGGCAATATATGTCGTCACCGGCCTTAGCCTTGCCTATTACGCGTTTACAAGAGGCATGCCGCTAACAATCCGCACCGCACTGACCCCATTGCTCGGAGAATACTCAAACGGTGTTGCAGGGCATGTGATCGATGTGCTCGGCGTCGTTGCGACAATACTCGGCGTGGCGGTAACGATCGGATATGGCGTTTCTCAATTAGTGGACGGTGCGTTTCTAATTACTGGTGCGAATTGGCTTGTGGAGAAAGACGTAACCAAAATGGTTCCGTCGACCGCCGGCCTAATTACGGCGTTGATCGTTGTTATGATTATGTCGACACTCTCAGCCGTCTCTGGCGTGGGGCGTGGTGTCAAGTACTTGTCAAACATTAATCTTCTCTTTTCAATGGTATTGCTGGCGGTATTCATTGTTTATGGCTCATTCGCATTTGCGACGACGACCTATGCTACAGCGCTGGTTGACTATATCAAAAACTTTGTCCCTCTGAGTTTCCAGGCTTTTCGACCGATTTCCGAAGTCGAGTTTGCCTCCGTATTGCCAGCAGAGGCGGCCCCCTTCGTCGGAGAGCTCTTCACAGGTGCAACTGATCCTTGGGGAACAAAAGCAACCTTTCTTGAAGGTTTGACCAACGATACTGCCGGCCTTCCCGATGTAACCAAGACTGCAGCTTATGACGCGGGCACACGAGGCAGGTTGTTCGGATGGCAGGCCGGGTGGACTACATTCTACTGGGCATGGTGGATCGCGTTTTCACCCTTTGTCGGCCTATTTCTGGCGCGTATCTCCAGAGGGCGAACCGTTCGCGAGTTTATTCTTGGAGCGGTCATTGCCCCGTCCCTCGTTTGTTTCGCCTGGATGGCCATTCTGGGTGGGGCCGCCATTGATTTAGAACTGAATGGAGATGCCAATGGATCGATCCTTGCCGCATCAACAACGGCAACACTGTTCGTCACCTTGGGGGAAATGATATCGGGTGACTTGCTCACGGTAGTGAGCGTCATGTGTGTTCTGTTAACTATGACATTCCTTGTTACATCCGCCGACTCTGGCATCCTTGTGATGAACACGATCATGTCCGGTGGGTCTGAAGACACAGGCTTGCTTCATCGAATCATCTGGGGCGTTCTTCTGACCCTTGTCATTGGAACTTTGCTTATCGCGGGCGGCGGCGGGTTAGAGGCTTTGACCAATTCCATGATAATCGGCGCGCTGCCGTTCAGTGTCGTCTTGCTGCTCATGTGCATCTCTCTGGCCAAAGCAATGATAAACGACCTGCGCCGATTGAACCACGAGGCGCGAACGGGTTCGTGATTAACCGTAGTCCGCTCCCAATGTTTTCAGTCGCGGTCACATGCGAAACGACTGTGTCACAAAGTGCTTCGGAAACATTGACTGCAATACATACAGACAGATCTTCAAAGCCTCCTCGGGTTTGAAGATTTCTGAGTGCAAATGGTAGTCGGTCCAGAGTCCTTCCAGCAAAGCAATCAAAGCGTCTGTTGCAAGTTTGGCGTCGATGTCTTCGTACTCACCTTCACTCTCAATTTGCTTCAACAGGTCTTGGATCACCGCTCGGAAACCTTTGTCTCGCGAGTCGATGAAAGGAAAAATGTGTGGATTCGAGAGCGCTTCGGCCCGAAACGAAAACCAGATCGCAACGTCCCGCGCATTAAGGACCAACGGGTCGAAATCAGCCTTTATGATAGAGATCAGCTTGTCCGCAGGGCCAAGCTCGGGATTATCTGCGATTGCCTTCCATTGCCTTGCGTAGCGCGCTGATAGCTCCTCTGCCACGGCGAGCAGCAGCTTCTCCTTTGAGCCAAAGTGCAGGTTCACCATTCCCCGTGACAATCCTGACAGTTCCTGAATTCTTGCCGAGGTCGTCCCGCGAATTCCGTACTTATGGATGGCGTCTGCTGCCGCCTGGATCAGCTGCTTTCGGTTCTGCAGCTTACTCAGATCTCGTGCATTGGTTGGGATATCAGTCTCGGCAGAAATGTCTTTTTCCTTTGTTGAAGAACGCGCCTGTTACTTCTCGCATCTAGGGGAGCAGAAGTTCAAGGATTGACATTGAATGAATGTATGTTCATTTTGTGATAAGTGTTTCACACAGGTTCCAAATGACACTCTTGAACTCAGATTTTCAGTCTGTACGTGACTGGGACAACAAACACTTCCTGCACCCGTGGGAGGGGATGTCGTACCTAGGCCAAAATGAACGAACCTTTGCCGAAAGCGGTCTTGGTATCCACGTCGTAACAGAGGACGGAAAGCGCCTGATAGACGGGCCTGCCGGGATGTGGTGCGTTCAACTGGGCTATGGAAACACCGAGATCGCCGATGCGATGGCCCAGCAGGCGAAAGAGATGGCGTATTTTTCGCCGTTCAACAACGCCAATTCCGCACCGGCCCGACTGGCACATGAGATTGCCAAGAGAACGCCGGGCGACCTCAACCACGTGTTCTTCACAACTGGTGGGTCGACGGCGGTGGACAGCGCACTTCGCTTCGTCCAATTCCGAAATAACCTGTTGGGTAAACCTGAAAAGAAGATCGTGATCTCACGGCAGAAGGCCTATCACGGATCGACTTACCTAGCGGCCTCGGTTTCCGGAAAAGAGCGCGACAAAGGTTGGTTGGACCAAGCCTCCCACTTGACGCGTTTCTTGCCGAATGTGAACCCGTATACGCGTCGCCCCGATCAGACGATTGATGACTTTTTGGACGAAAAAATTGCAGATCTGGAGAACACGATCCTGCAGACCGGGGCAGACAAGGCCGCCGCTTTCATCGCTGAACCGATCCTGTGCTCTGGTGGCGTCATTGTGCCTCCGCAGGGGTATCATCAGCGCTGCCTGGAAATCTGCCGGAAATACGATGTCCTGTATATTTCAGACGAGGTCGTAACCGGATTTGGGCGGCTTGGACATTGGTTTGCTTCGGAAGACGTCTTTGGAATTCAACCTGATATCATCACCTGCGCCAAAGGCATGACGTCAGGGTATGTACCCATGGGGGCCTGTATTATCTCTGACCGGCTGATTGCAGATGTGAGCGGAGACAACGGGCAAGATGCCACCTTTTCAAATGGTTTCACGTATTCGGGCCACCCAGTGAGCGCGGCGGCAGGTTTGAAAACCATTGAAATTATGGAGCGTGACGGCGTTCTGGAACATGTCCGCGCGATCACGCCCTTGTTCGAAGAGCGTCTTCAGGCTCTGGCCGACTTGCCGCTGGTCGGCGATGCCCGCGGTATGGGACTGGTTGGTTGCGTTGAGTGCGTTGCGGACGCCGAGGCTAACAATCCATTGGATCTTGATAAGTCCGTTGGTGCGATGATTGATCAATATTGCCAGGAAAACGGCCTGATCTTGCGGCCCATCATCAACATGTGTGTGTTCTCCCCTCCGCTGATCATCACGGAGGGCGAGTTGAACGAGATGTTTGACATCCTTGAAAAAGGAATCCGGCTAACAACCGAAGACCTGTCGCGCCAAGGCGTATTCAAAACTTAGGCACAACCGCGCCCGCCCTACGCTCAGCGGCGCTTACCCAGCGCGCATTGCCTCGGGGGGCAATTTGATCGGGAACCTGGACCGAACCTCTTCGTCCACCTTGCTGCCAAAGTAGTTCGGATAGTGATTGGACAGAATGTCATCCACAACGGATCGGCTCCGTTCGAACATGTCCTGACGACCGGCTTTCTCCCAGGTATCGGTCAGCTCTCGGTCCAAAAGTGTCGGGTAGACATATTCGGTTTCCATGTATTGCAAGGTCTGCGGGTTGCCGAGGAAGTGACCGGGGTCGATTGCACAATCATGGATAACGTCAACCGAAAGCGTGTCATCGCTCACCTCAATCCCGCGAAGCGTTCGCGAGATCATGCCCGCAGCTTCATTGTCGATGACCATTGACTCAAAGCTACAGCCCATCAGGCTCCCAAGCATTCCACCAAACTCGCAGAGCCGATTAGCACCGGCATGTGCCGCCAAAGCGAACGTCAGCGCTTTTTCTAGACCGTATTGCGCATCGGGGATCTTGGAATCCGTCATACCACATCCGACGCTGGTGGGCAGGTTGTAGAAATTGCCCATCTGAATAGCCGCGGCTGAAATCAACGCCTGTTCGCCACTGCCGCCTGTAAACGATCCAGTGCGCAGATCGGTAATAAACGGCCATGCCGCAAAGACCACTGGGGTCCCCGGATTGATCAAATTGGCGATTGCCACACATGACAAGGTTTCTGCCACCGCCTGCGCGAGCGTACCAGCCAAAGGCGCAGGAGACGTAGCCCCAGCTTGCGGTGGGACGGCCAGATCGCATACAAGCCCCATCTTCGCTGTATCAATCAGGATTTCCAGATTTTCCCTCCCGAATCTGAGCGGTGAAACAATGGGGCACCCCCCAAAAATCACCGAGGGTTTCTCAAGGAATTTGCCCTCGCCGCCGGACGCCAGATCGAACAGATGGATCGCGTCCTGAATATGCTCGCGTGTACGGAACGTCAGACAGGATGGCTTTTCGCTACCCGCCAAGATCGCGTAGAGCATGCTCATGTCATGCTCGTAGTCCTGCGGCACATCCGTTGCCAAAACCGTATCACCGGTCATGTGAATGTTGTCGAGCCGGTCAACCAGACGGGTGAAATCGTAGATGTCCTTGAGAGTTGATGGTCGGTAACTGCGCGTTTCCGCATCAAACGTTGTCACTGCCGTGCCCGAATTTGCGTAATACACCTTGTCCTTGGTGCAGTGCATGTCGTCCTTACCGGCTCGCGATCCGCGTGCATGGACATAGAATTCGCTGGCCGCCTTGGCCAACAGGTCTTCCATCAAGGCCCGAGGAAAGCACAACCTGCCATGCTCGTTCACTGTCGCCCCTTTTGGCAACACGAGATCAAGAATTTCCGGCGTGGGATCCCCTACCCCAGTACGTTCCAAAATGCTGAGGGCAGCCTCGTGAATGCGCACCATATCGGCGTCCGACAACGGTTTGTATCGCCCACCCGGGATACCGGGCCAGATTGCCTGCGAGGCGGCGTTGCTGGCCCGCACTGCTGCACGTGCTTCACGCCCGCCCCCGCGCCGTCGTGATCTGCGCTGCGTTAACTCTGTCATGTTTAGTCTCCGAGTTCTGAGCGGGTCAGATCATGCTGAAATAGTTGCGATAGAAACCTGGAATGCTCCATTCCATCTCGGACAGCGGTCCCGGTACGAAATGGTTTGAATTCACGCCTTCCTGATTGTGCCGGATGATACGTTCGTCATCGAGCGATGTGACATGCCAGAGCCATGTCAGAGCGTCCTTATCGTAGTCTCGGCCCTCTTCTGCGTCGCCGCGCACGTACCAAACGATCTGAATATCTGTTTCCTGCAGGGCGCGTGGGACGAACCGATACCCGACCACGAGATCTGCATAGACGAGGAAGTAGTTCAGTGTGCCGATCCCTAGATCAGTTGCTCCGCCATCGTGGGATTTCAGTTCGCCCAAAGGCGGCGCGAGAGGCGCTCCATCCTTGCTACCGGTCACATAACCGGGGAACAAAGGGTAACGCCGCCAATAAACATCTGCGCCCGGCGCGTCCGCATTTTCTCCCGTCAGATCAAGCTCCTCAGTGGGAATTCCGGCTTCGTTCATCCGCTCATGAAGCGCACCGCTGAACTCCAGAACCTGAGCAGGGTCTTTCAGAGAATGGCTACGCGAATAATCCTGATGGGACGGCGCGCAGTGATAGCATTCCAGATAATTCTCCAGCGCCAGTTTCCAGTTTGCCGGAACTGGGTATGACGCCTCATGCGCGACCTTCAGGTTTTCAAAATCGAACGGCTTTGAAAGCGGGGCCAGCCTTTCAAGGGCAGCATCCAGCGGCGGAGCATCTTCTGCGGCGCAGACAAAGATCAGACCCTGAAAAGTCTTCACCTGAACAGGGAACAACCCATACTGGCTTGGGTCAAAGTCCTGTCCCATCGATCGCCCGTTTCGTAGCTTGCCGTTCAGGTCAAATGTCCATGCATGATACGGACATATGAAGTTGCGGGCTTTGCCTTTCTGTTCGATGCAAACCCGCGATCCACGGTGGCGACACACGTTCAGATGCGCGCGCACCTCGCCTTCGCGATCCCGAACGATGATGATGGATTCCGGGCCGTAATCGAACAGGAAGTAGTCACCCGGTTCAGCGACCTGGCTGACATGGCCGACCCAGATCCAGTTGCGGTTCCAGAACGTGCTGATGTCGTTGTCGTATACTGCCTGAGAGGTATAGAAATGGCGCGGCATGGCGAAACCTTCCCGCTGCGCATCCATCAAGTCGCGCATTATTTGCAAGTCATCTTTTGGCATAGCGCACCTCATGCAGATTCAAGGGAAACGATTTCCCGGCGGAAGAATTCACGGTCGATGTCGTCCGCGTTACGTTCGAAATTCCGGGCAGCCATGTGACCCGAATATACAGAATCCGCGATCAAGCCCGGGTTTGCGGCATCTCCGATTAGTTCCAACGTACGCAGCGGACTTTCATTCAACCCGCAAAGCTCGTCGTAAAGGGCGGTTTCTCGCATTCGTTGCGTCACCAGAACGACGGAGCTGCATTCAATGAAATTCTCTCGCCCCGTGTAGACACACTGCAATGTCGCCCGACCTGGCGCGACATCGACCAAGGTCTGGGACAGGTTCAGTTGAACGCCATTTTCCAACAGACTGCGTTGCACTTTAGTCTGCTCCAACGTCAATTCGGTAAACGGCGAAACTATTGAGGCCGGCGTCACAAAGAAAACCTCTCGCCCGGCCTGAGCCAAATGATACGCCAAGACTCCACCGAGATAGGCTTGATCATCATCGTAGACCACAATCGGGCCGCCCTGCGGCATGACCCCAGCCATAACGTCATCCGGAGTGAAAACCTGAGAACCTGAATCGATTGACACACCGTGGAATGCAGATTTTCCGCGCCCGTCTCGTCGCCATTTTGCGCCCGTTGCAACAAAGACGTTCGGAATACCCAGTTCGACGACCTCACTTGCTGACAAACGGCTGTCGGTGAACAGATGAACGTTCCCGCGTTGTTGCAAGTCGTAAATTCTGTGATCTGTCACGCGCTTCCAGGCGGATAGCCCGATCAAGCTAGCTTCCTGCAACACGCGGCCGCCAAGCTCTTGCTTTGCTTCCGCCAGAGTTATCTCGTAACCCCGACGCGCCAATTGCATGGCGCATTCTAGTCCGGCTGGTCCGCTGCCGACGACAAGCGCCGCTTCCTCTTTTACTCGACGCTCAATGATCTCAGGATGCCATTTCCTCCGCCACTCTTCGCCCATAGTCGGGTTTTGGGTGCAGCGTATGGGGACGCCGAGAGAGTCGGATGAAACACAGATATTACAACCGATGCATTCGCGGATTTCTTCGATGCGACCTTCCTTGATCTTGTTGGGCAGAAACGGATCAGCGATGGATGGTCGTGCCGCGCCGATAAAATCGAGGATACCCTTCCTGACCAGTGACGCCATCAGGTCCGGAGACGTTAGACGCCCGACGCCCACAACAGGCTTGGAGGTCACTTGTTTCACGAATTCGATATATGAGGTTTGAAAGCCGTCGCGGGCCTCGAACCGGGTCGTCGCAGAGTCGTTGCTCCAATCCGCCACGTTAACATCCCAAAGGTCTGGAAGCTCGGCCAGCAATTCGACTACCGCACGGCCTTCTTCCTGCGCTTGCATCCCGTCTGACCCGAGCATTTCATCAACCGCAAACCGCAGGGCAATGGCGCAATCATCTCCAATCTCTTCCTTGGTGTCTTCCAGAAGCTCCCGGGTCAGACGCACCCGGTTCTCCAACGAGCCTCCATATTCATCCGTCCGATCATTGAACTGTGGCAGCAGAAAATGATGCGGCAGGGTCATGTGATGCCCGGCATAGACATACACAATATCGAATCCTGCTTCGCGGGAGCGACGAGCCGCAGCGCGATGCCACTTACGGAACTCGCGAATGTCCGCTTTGTCCATCGCCCTGGCCTGCTTGGGATAGGCGGTTTGCAAGGCTAGTTCTGACGGTGCCAACAAAGGAGCCCGGCTCAAATGGTTTTGCGCATGATGGCCGTTGTGAGCCAATTCAATGGCCGCCAAAGAGCCCTTGTCGTGTACCGCCTCGGTCATTAGCCGCAGCGCAGGAATATCCCGTTCGTCCCACAACCGGTTTTCGGCAAAGGGGGACAGGTCGGAAGTCGGATGAATTTCCGTTTCTTGATTGGACACGACAGCCCACCCACCCTCGGCCTTCATTGCCCGCATGGCGGCTTCGCCCTGCGGTCGCAGGTGCCCCATGCCGTTGCAGTGGGGCACCTGATAGAACCGGTTTCGAGCCGTCACTGGCCCAATTTGAACCGGTTCGAAGAGTACAGAGTATCCTTCAGCGCCTGACATTGCCGCGCTTCCTCCAAGAAATTCGGAAATCGTTTCGTGGGAATGGAAGGGTTCCTACGTCCCCACCATTCCCGCTGTGTTTTATAGGCGCCCTTAGAAGCCAGCTTTGATGCGCTCGAACTCCTTCAACATTTTAGCTTCCAGCTCAGGGTTAACCGCGTCAAAGAACAGGCTGCCTTCAAAGAAGCTGTCCACATCCGAAAACCCGTAGGTTTCGATCAGTTCCGGGTCAGCTTGGGCAAACGCATCCTCGTTGGCGTGGGCATATCCCCAGCTTTCGATGATGTATTTACCGCTTGCGGCAGAGCTAAGCGCGTTCAGCATGTCATAGACTTGCTCGTCCGACTGTTTGGCGGATTTAAGGTGCACATAGCCGCAGACCCAGGTAGCGATGCCCTTGTCCACATCACGCATCATGACTGCTGGGGTTTCGTTCCAGATCAGGTTCAGTTCCGATTGGTTCCATCCCCAACCCAGCGTGACCTCACCGCTGGCAATTGCCTGATCCAGTTGGCCGGCGTCAGACCAGTAAAAGCGCACATTTGGATGAATCGCGCGTAGGTAGTCTGCGGCTTTCTGGAATTCTTCATCGCTCATATCGGTATAGCTGGAAGCACCGGTCGCCAGTGCCGCCATGGCGAACGCGCTGGAGGCGGCGTCCGGAATAGCAACCTTGCCCTGATAGGCTGGATCCATCAGCAATTGGAGCGATACATCGTCAGCCGAGATCATATCGGTGCGATAGATCAGGCCGGTGTTGCCCCATTCGAAAGGCACCATGTAGGTCTGCCCGTCGATTGTGATGCCATCGACCTCTTTGATCTTGGGCATCAGCTTGTCCCAATTCTCCAGCTTGCTGGTGTCGATCGGCTTGATCATGTCTGCCGCCACCCATTTCCTGAGGGCGTCCGTGCAAGGGTGGGCCAAATCGGCTTCAAACCCGGACTGAAGCTTGGTGAACGCTTCTTCTACGCTGCCGAAATAAGTGTAGCTGGGCGGGCCGCCGTACTTTTCGACATAGTCGCCGTAAAAGCCCTGATCCTCATATCCCGACCAGTCAAAAACGGTCAGATCAGCTGCGTTAGCCAAAGCCTGGCTGGCCGTAAAGGTGGCAACCACTGCTGCCGTAAGTGATGCTGTTTTATTCATTTGTTCCTCCCACAGATTCATGATTCACGTTTGCCCAAATCGATCACCGAGGCGCTTTGAACACCAAGCCAGACGGTATCGCCCCGGCTGTGATCGACTGTGTGAAAGTAGTTGGGCACTGCGACGGCGATGCTTTCGGGCAATCCGCCGATGCGCACATAATAATGGACGCTCTCACCATAGAAGGCGACGTCCGATACCACGCCTTGAACATAAGCGTCGTAGCCTTCCGGTTTTTCTGCGCTGATCTCCAATTGTTCGGGCCGAACGCCGACCAGCAGTTCTTTGTCATGCATATGAACGTTTGGATTCACCCCAATCGTCATCTGCCCAAACCCCTGAACAGTTACTTCCAGCGTTTCAGAATTTTCCGCCGTTACCTCAGCATCCAGAAAGTTCATTCCACCGATAAAAGAAGCCACTTCCCGATTGCACGGTTGAGAATACAGAACTTCGGGCTTGTCGACCTGCTTGAGCTGCCCAGCAAACATGACACCGATGCGATCGGACATGGTCATCGCCTCGTATTGGTCATGCGTGACCATGACGAAGGTAATTCCAAGCTTTTGCTGCAGACGGCGCATTTCTAGCTGCATGGCTTCGCGCAGATTCTTGTCCAGCGCGGAAAGAGGCTCATCCAACAGCAGCACTTTCGGCCGCATAACCAACGCACGAGCAAGCGCCACGCGTTGACGCTGACCGCCCGACAATTCATTAGCCTTGCGGTCCTGCAAGCCGCCAAGTTCAACCATCTCAAGCGCTTCAGCAACGCGCTCCTTGATTTCCTTGCGCGAGAGCTTTGTCTTGCGCAAACCGAACCCGACATTGTCGCCCACATTGAGATGCGGAAAGATTGCATAACTTTGAAACACCATATTGGTGGGGCGTTTGTTGGCAGGCACCTCGCCCATTACGCGCCCATCAATCCGGATCTCGCCCTCTTCGTGATCCTGAAACCCGGCGATGATGCGGAGGGCCGTGGTCTTGCCGCAGCCCGAAGGTCCAAGCAGCGAAAAAAACTCACCCTCTTTCAAGGTCAGGTTCAGATCAGACACAGCCACAAAGGAGCCAAAGCGTTTTTCAACGCCCTGAATTTCGATGATGTTCTGTTCGCTCATCTTGTTCATTTCCTTTGGCTTCAATCCGAGGACTGGGTGGAACGGCGGCGGAAATACTCGGCAATCAACAACAGCAGGACCGAAGACAGCAAAAGCAACGACCCAAGCGCCAGCGTGTTGGGCAATTTTGCCGGGAAGCGGATCTGGCTCCAGATATAGACCGGCAATGTCGGGCTGTTCCCGGATAGGAAAAAGGCCAGGACAAATTCATCAAACGACACGGTGAATGTCACCAGCAGGCTGGCGATGATGCCGGGCGCAACAATAGGCAGAGTGACACGCCGAAAGGTTCCCACAACGCTTTCGCCGAGGTCGAAGGCAGCCTCTTCCAACGACTGGTCGAAATCGTCAAAGGCCGATTTCATGATCGACACGGAAAAGGGCAAAGCCACGAACACATGCCCAAGAATCACGGTTGTCAGTGAAGGTTTCAACCCGACGCTGATGAACAGTACCAGCATCGAACTGGCGACAATGATACCGGGCACGACCAGCGGGAGCATGACCAGACCTTCGGAGAATTCCCGTCCTTTGAAACGGTACCGGACATAGGCGCGCGCGGCGAACAGGCCCAGAGACGTCGCCATCAAGGCAGTCACACTGCCGACGATCAGCGAATTGACCATCGCTTGCAGCAACGTGTCTTGCTGACCCAACTGCGCGTACCACTTCAACGTGAACCCCTTTAGCGGGAAAGCCACGATGGTTCCGTCATTGAACGAAAACAACGGCAACAGCAGAACTGGCAGGTACAGAAACACCAGATAGGCGATCGCGTAAACAAGCAACCATGGGATACGAATAGCCTTGGTCATCTGATCCTCCGCCCCAGTGCGGTGACGACCACCACAAACAGGATTGCGACGCAGCCGACCGAAAGCATGGCAAGCAGAGACAGGGTTGCACCCAATGGCCAATTATTGGCCGCGCCAAACTGAACCTGGATCAAATTGGCCACCATTTTCCCCTGCGATCCACCGACCAGGGCCGGAGTGACATAGTCGCCCACCGTGGGGATGAAGATGATCAAGCAAGCGGCGATGATCCCTGGCACCGTCAGGGGCAAAGTTACGCGCATAAACCGTTCCAACTTGCTGCACCCTAAATCGGTTGCGGCTTCCAAGAGGCTGCGGTCGATCTTTTGCAGCGACACATAAATTGGCAGGATCGCAAACGGCGCCCAGGCATGTGCAAGTGTGAGGACAACGGCGAATTCATTGTAAAGCAGAAAGGTCAGTGGTTCCTGTATCAGCCCCAGCGAAATCAAAGCCGAGTTCATCACCCCATTAAAGCCAAGGATCAGCTTCCAACTGAACACCCGCAGCAGGTAGCTGCTCCAAAAGGGAATGGTGATCAGCAATAGCCAGAGGGTCTTCTTCTGCGTCCGAAATGCGATGAAGTAAGCAATCGGATAGGCCAGACCGACCGTTGCCAGTGTCACCGCCCCCGCGATCGCAACCGAACGGATCATCAAATGGCGAACCAACGGATCGGTGAACGCCTCTTGGTAATTCGCCCATGTCAGCGTGCGGTCAATCTCGACGTAGGTCTGGGTCCAAAAGCTGTAGGCAACAAGAATGCACAGGGGCACGGCCACAAGCAGACCAACATAGAGCGTCGCAGGCGCGCTCAGTGCCAGGCCCTTGCCCGTTTCACTTCGTAGTACTCCGGCCATGCTTCCCTGCTGAGCTTCGTTTTCGGTGGCACGACAATGTCGATCACAAAATGGACAATCGTCCATTTAAATCTGGAATTTTTGGACTAGCTGTGTCAACTGATAAATTCGCAACTGGGGATGGCCAATTTCACACCGGCCATTAGAAGACACCGCAAGAGACTGAAAACAAACAGAGCCGCCCAATCCAATGACTGGAAGACGACAAGAAATACGCGAACGAAATCGCCTTTCCCTGATCGAGGCAGTACTCGACTCGGTTGCAGAAAAAGGGATTTCCGAGACTTCCGTCAGCGAAATCATTCAACGCGCCGAACTGTCCCGCGGCATGATTCACCTTCATTTTGGCGGCAAAGACAATTTGGTTGACGAAGCCGCCCGCTACTCATCCGAACAATACTACAATGGCATTTACGACCTGTTGGAAACGACCGGGCAAACCGGACAGGAACATATTGAGATGATTGTTCGGGGCGACTTGAGTGAAGCCATTCTCAATAAGAAAAACGTTTCCATTTGGTACGCGTTTCGTGGCGAGGCCCGAAACAGAGCGGCAATCGCTGCGTTTTCAGATACACGCGATGCTAAGCTTCGCAATCTGGTTTTTAACGCTTTCGCTCGAATTGCGAAAGAAGACGGAACCGTACACCCTAATCAGGTTGCTAGGGACGCGACGCACGGCACCCTCGCAATGTTGGAAGGCATGTGGACCGATTACCTACTCCACCCAGATTCCTTTGATCGCAACGAAGCAATGAGAATTGTATTTCGATTTCTGCGCGCAATGTTCCCCAACCATTTTGACCTGAACGGGGCCTTGTTACACGCGTAGAATCTGGGAAGTATCGTTTTGCGTCAAACTCGATGCATAACATCGTCTCATATTGGTTCGAGGCCGTCCGCGCGTCACTCTTCGCTGTCGCGACTGCACTAGAGGCAAAGGACTACGAGGCAGTCGTTTCCGCACATTCCAGTGTCTTTAGTTATCTTCGCACGGTGAAAGGAGCAGCTCAAAGAACTGATTCTGTCGCCTGAGCGCCCGGAAGGATTGTGCCTTTGACTAGGTCCAAACTGTCAAGTACTAAGAACGTAGTACAAGCCTCCTGAAAGTCAGCTTATAGTTGGTTCAAAGTCGGGCTTATGCAACTGCAGCGAAGGTCTGCTTACCGCCCTTCGTGCCGTACTTCAGCCCTCTAACCGTCCCGACCCAGCTTTAACCAATATCGCGTGTATCGGAGTTCACCCGTTCGAGTTAGCGCACCCTTCTCCACCAGATCCTGGAGATCACGTGTCGCAGTGGCGCGCGACGTTCCTGTGATCGAAATATAGTTCTCGGCGCTCAGTCCGCCTGTGAAACCATCCGGCCCAGCCTTGAACAAACGGGCGATGACTTTGCTTTGGCGAGCGTTGAATTGATCTCGATGTCCGTCATAGAAATGCGTCTTGGATATGAAGAACCTAACCCGCTCAAGAGTCACCTGCTGTGCTGTGAGGACTGTCTCGGCAAACCAGTTAAGCCAAGGTGTTACGTCTAGCGTCTTTTGGTGACGTTCGAGTTGGTCGTAGTAGACCTTCCGCTCTCGCTCGATCGTGAAAGCAAGCGCAATAAGGCTTGGCTGACCAATGTTTTGTGCTAAAGACTTTTCAGCCAGCGCCCTGCCCAACCGACCATTGCCGTCTTCAAAGGGGTGAATGCTCTCGAAATACAGATGACTCAATCCAGCCCGGATCAGTGCGCGCAACGGCTCGGGACCATTTGGTGCAGTTCGGTTAAACCAGATGACGAACTGGTCCATTTCAGCCGGAACCTTATGTGAAGGTGGCGCTTCGAAATGCACCGTTGGACGGTCGAGTCGGCCAGAGACGATTTGCATCGCATCTTTGTGGCTCCGGTATGCTCCAATCGTTTCCAGATGCCTGTCATGGGACAGAAGCATATCATGCCACCGAAACAGGGTATCGTGTGACAATGGGTCCGAAAAGTTGGAATAAACATCCACCATCATTTCAGAAACGCCCTGCTCGCGCGGTTTGGATGGATAGCTATCTGGTACCAGTCCCAGATGCCGACGCAAGGAAGATTGCACACTGAGCCGATCCAGCATCTCACCTTCGATCGCGCTGGTCTTCATTGCCTCTTCGCTCAGCAGATCGATACGCAATTGATCTCGATCCGAGGCGCTCACGTGATGAACCGCTCCAAGCACTTCCCCTGAGGACAACAGGAATTGTTGCTCATAAGGTTCAAGTTTTGCGGCTTCGTAACGAAAATTCGGCCAATCAGGGTTCTGCCAGTTCCACATCGTGAGGTATAAGCTTCCTTTCTATTACTCACCAATTATGTAATTGTGATTTATAGAGGTCAATCCTATTGCTCACCTTTTTCAAACTCTTCAGCCCGTTCATCGATTGGATGTGCAATCTGAAGACGGTAAATCTCATCCTGTTTCCCCAAATTTACGTAGCATTGGAGGTCCGCGAGAGCATTACCTTCGGAGACAACTCCCCCTTTTCGATCTTAGTCAGCAATGAAATCAGGTAAGCCCCTGGAGATTATATGTTCTCAGCACGTTGAAAGATGTATCCGAGAACAATGAAGCGAATAGCTGGGCCAAACGTTGATTTCATTGCATACTAGGTTTGGCCAAGCCGTAGATACTCGGCGATATTATCCATAAGCCGTTCACAGTGGTGCTGGCCTTTTGCAAAGCGTAGCTCTGAGCATATCGGACGTAAAAGAAAACCGCGAAAAGGATCACGGCCCTCGGAAACTGTGCGCCTTTGAAAAATTCATGAGCTGGCTTTCGACTTGAAATGGCCGGTGATCATTCACGCGCTAACTCTACCAGCGTCAAAGGTCAAAACTTTGCACCAGAACCCGCCGTATCTACCACTCGACGCTTCGGACATCCGCACCATTTCGCACAGCATGTAGCAAGGCCACGAAACGAGACGGTGGGCCGGCTGTCGCATTACTCGTGCTGTTCAGGCTGCTCCAGTTTTCATTGGCAGATTTCATGCTCCGCTCATGGTTTTTGATCCAAGCCTGACGATATGTGTCTGAAATCGAAAGAGACAGAGTACCATCGACAATTACCCATAATCTCGGGTCGCCGTGGGATTTGGAGCCTTGTGACAAGCAAAATGCACAGAACCCACCAAACACCGGCGCGTACTTATCTGGGTCAGCCTCAAACCGGGCGCGGTTGTCTTCGCTTTCGAAAAGCCATACGGCACCTTGCCATATGCTCCAATGCTCGAATGAACCGCGAGTGGCGGATGCGTCCATATGGTAGGCCACAGTATCGTAACCACCGATCGCCACACCACTCCGATCCGCGCTGATGCTGTTCGAAATACTCTTCTCACCCAGAGACGCAAGTGCGGCCTTGATGCCTTTGACCTCAATTGATGAGGCAAATGTTACATGGTCTTTTGTAGATTGGATCTGCGTCCCGACGGCGAGCGTATCGAGCAGCGGGGCAAGGTGGCTTCTTTCCGTCTGACTAACGGCAGTCTCTTTTTTTGCCATCCATGCACTGCGTGCCTGCACCACGGAAGCTTCCGCAGAGTTTTCCCAGTTCCTCTTATTGATTTGCGAAGAGTGCAGATAGATACGGTCGTTTGCAATTGTCGCAAACTCGGGTTTTCCGGGTACTTTCGCGTTCAAAGAGGCAAGGCAATATGCGCAATATCCACCATACGCAGGAGCATATTTGGCCGGGTCGGCATCAAAAAGTGCCTTGGCATCCGCGGAATTGAACAACCATATGCCACCATCATGAGCGCTCCAATGGTGGGGCGTGCCACGGACAAGTTCACCCCTTTGCAAAAGCACGACCGTGTCGTAACCCTGCAAAGCTACACCGGCCGAGTCCACCGCCACAACTGGTGAAAGACCCTCGCGAGCGCGGATGATGTCCCGGGCACTTTCAATCCCTTCGTTTGTGTGCCCGGGGAAGTACCCAAGTCGGTTCAACCCGGTTTCGATGGCATCCTTAACTGTCGCAGATCCTCGATATTCGCGCGCGAGCAGATAGGCGGCCACCGCTTTGTCATTTGACCCCAGGCGACGATGCGCTTCGGCGACGTGGAACATGATTTCTGCCTGGTCGTCATCACCGATGACAAATGCCTCTTTGATGAAATCCAGACCACGTTCAATCTGACCATTTCGAACATAGGCCCAACCGAGACTGTCCATCGCATAGTGTTGCGTGCCCGAGTTTTCCGGCTCGATTTCTACAGCCCTCTCGAGAAGCGATATGGAAAGAGAGAGCGTGTCGTCCTGTTCGGTCAAAGCATAGCCGACAGCATTCAGCAATTTGTAGTTTGACGGGTCCAAAGACAAAGCCAGCAAATAGTCCTGCAAAGACATTTCTGGCCGCCCTGCCATATCTTGCAGTTCTCCGCGGTTTACAAGAAGTCCCATCTGACGATCTACTGGCAGCACATCGGCATTTTCCAATAAGACGTCGAACATCAGGATTGCCTGATCCGGCAATTTTTCACGGCCCAAAAGCAGCCCGACTTCGATCACGAATTGAAAGAGCTCCGAATAACCGACCTCGGTACGGTTCCGCAACAGATTTGAGAGGGCTTCGGTCAGTTCATCGCGTTTCTTGAGTACAGTATCCTGCCTGTATACGATCACCGCTGCGTCGAAAACTTCGTTCGCCTGGGCCAGTTCTCGCAACCTGAATTCGATTTCGGCGGCCTCCTTTAGTTCGTCCTGCGCCTCGTTACGAACGTCCTGTGAGTAATATCGTACGAATGTTTTTTTTGCCTCGGCAGCCTGCTTCTCCCAGTTTTTCAACCGTGCGATTGACGCCTCGGATATCCGATGTCCCATCAACGCTTCGTTTTCCTGCAATGCAATGTCGATGGCAGAGTCTTTTCCAACTGGTTTGTCGCGGACAAACACTGTGCTGGCCTTTTCTTCGATCTCCTCGGTCCAAAGCTGATCCAAAATGACGGGAATGACCCGCGGCGTCCATTCTCGCGCCGCAAGCATATCCGCCATTTCTTCGGCCAGAGCTGGATTTCGCTGAATTGCACCATCGCCTTTATCAGCCCATGCGAGCAAAAGTTCGATTGCGAAAAAATTCTCCAATTCTACGCCTCGGCGCACGGCCACTTCCGCATCATAGGCACGTCCTGCTTTGTTGTAGAGCTTGGCGAGTTCCACATGCGCCTGTGCCAGCGTGTTCGCCACTTCTGCCGCCATTGGAAACTCTTCAAGATAAGCCTCCAAACGTTCCACCGAGGCCTCGAAGGTCGCTATGGCTTCGGCAGGATCATCGAATGCCGCGCGGTCCTTTGCGCCGGCGGGGAGGTCGGTCGCGATCCAAAACAAGGTACGGTTCGCCGCGACAAGCCCAAGTTCGCCAATCTCGTTAGGATCTAGCGTATCTAAGACTGCCTTGAACTTATCGTATATATCAAGAAGCGTCTCCGCCCCGGCGGGATCACCGTTCTCAAGCTGCTTTTCTGCTACCTGCGCAACAAAAGAGGCGGGCTCAAAACGACAGGCTTCACAGATTTCCATCCCAGCATCGACCATCACCTGGGCATGATTGTACAATTTTCCAGTAACTTCGGCCGCGAGGGCCAGCATGTCGACATTATGCGACCAACCCTCAATATCGTCTATCACAGCATAACTGTCTGAGAGACTGTCGCGGTATGTTTCAGCAAAAGAGGGATCAGTTTCGATTAAGCCTTCGAGAAACTCCAACTCTGAAGTGGATCTCTGCAGATGCGCCAATGCTTCTTCAGATCGTCCAAACAACGAATAATAGTAGCCCAGATCTTCCAATATGCCTGCATTGCGGGCACGGATGCGATTGTTGAAGGGTGCCGATGTAACGAGCTCCTGCGACTTGTCCACCAAATCTTCCAGCAATGTAAGGGCTTCTGAGTGTTCTTCCCTCAGATAGAGCGAATAGGCTGCCTGCCCGCCGAAACTCAGCCATCCAAGCCAATCGCGTAGGTCTCTTTGTTTATCCGAAAGAGCTTCCACATGGGATTGGAGTTCTGCAATAAATTCATCACTTGGGGGGGGCGACGTATTTGCCGTGTTAGCAGCATAAAGGCGAACTATCGCGCAGAAGGCCTTTTGCGCTAAAAGGTCCCTTTGGTTTTCCTCCGGGTTTCCGATGCTCAGACAAGCTTGGGTCTCGTTCGCAGCCTCGTCAAAACGGTCGAGTTCTACAAGCAGGGCCGCACTGCCCCCGTTTATCAAAGCGTTGCCGAGCTGTTGGTCTGCAAGTGTCATTTGCGGACCAAGTGAAGCTAACACGTCGCGAGCCGTGTCAATGCTTTGCAGGCCGGTCTCGTATTGCTCCATGTACCTTCTGTTTCTGGCTGAAAGAGTTTCGATTTCAATCACTACGATCGCATCGTCTGCTGCGGGTACCTCGCCGGTTTCGAACAGTTTGCGAGCCTGATCGAGATAGGCAAGAGACCCGTCATAGTCGCTTTGGTCATTTTTGAACCAAGCGTATTCCAGAAGCAGTTTTCCGCGCATGCGGCGTAGATTGGGGTTTCCAGGCATTTGCCCGTCGAGCTGATCCAGAAAAGCGGTGGCCTCGTCGAGCATCAGCTGCACGTCTTCGGGTTTGACACCGAAGGTTCGGCGCAGGCGCTCGGCCATGTCGACCAAAAAAGTTTCTGAAGCCGAGATTGCCAACGCATTGGCCTGTTGTGCCGATGTCAGCGCTTCGTCAGCGCGATCAAATGCGGCAGTCGCATTTTCACGCGCCTGCCGTTCCTTCAGGGTCGCATTCCAGCCGAAAAAGGCGGCGCCCACCGAAATGAACGTAAGACAAAGAAAAACTGCGGCCCGTGTTCGAAGCTTGCGAATGCGTGCCTTTTCGAATTGGGCCTGCTTTGATTTTTCCAGTTCATCGACCTTGCGACTTTCATCCACAAAGTCATGCACTGCCTCAAAGTCACCACCGTGACGAGAGGCCCATGCATTTGTCGGCTTCGCGCTTGACCACCAAGACAAAGCGTTGGCCAAGTCGAGACCGGATAGTAGATCGCCTTCCCCTCGCTTTCGTGCTGTCTGCGCAGTGACAATGCGTGACCAAGTAGCCGCATCGCGGGTTTCTTTAGTCAGCCATTCACCAAGTTTGGACCACTGACGGATCAGGCTTTCATGACCCAAATCCACGATCGTGTCGTTTTCAAGCGTGACGTTCGGGGGTGGTCGTAGGAAACTACAGCCTTGCGCGCGAAAAGCATCAAGCAATTCCGTAACCGCTGTTTCCCTGCCACCGTCAACTTCGATCAGGTCTTGGAAGCGTCGCGGCTCGCGTACGGCGTTGGTCAAGTTCGTGCCAGTGATCAAAGACCGGAACACAGGCTCAGCCGCCGCATGCGCGTCTTCGCTCAGATTTTCGAGAATTTCCTCAGCATGAGCGTCAATTGCTCCTCTCAACCGCCCAATAGCCTTGTAATCCTCTAGCGTGAGCACGACCTCGCTTTTTTCCTGCCGGGCACGCTCATACAGTCGGTTTAGGACGTGTTGCATCAAAGGTAGCTGATCGGCGCGGCGAGACAGCTGTTCGAGGCTGGTAAGCGCATCATCCCGGTCCCAAGGAGCGAGGCTTGCCATATCATTGAGGATTTCTGAAACAAGCCGCGGTTCGACATCGAAACCGATCACTCTCGCCGGACCTTTGATGGCCTGTTCGCATTCACTTCGGCTCATGCGCCGCGTTAGGTAGAGACCGGAGTTTATCTGTTCCGCTAGGCCCGGCATCATCGCACAGGCTCCCAGGAATTCCGACCGCATAGTGATCACGACATGCAGGCGTGGATCGGATTTCGCGCTTTCCAGCAGTAATGCGACGAAAGCTTCAGCCTCTTCACGTCCTGCGTAGTCGCGATAGCGGAACAACTCTTCAAACTGGTCGACGATCAGGATCAGGCTTTGGTCGTCTTGCAGCCCGAAATCATCACACCATTGGATCAGACTGCGTGGTCCACGTGTGACAAATGACTTCATCAGAGACAGTTCGATCTCGTCGACTTCACCACTGTCCAGCTCAACAAGCGTACGTGCCAGATTGTGCATTGGCCGTCCGCCGGGATGCATGTCCGCCACGACCCAATCGCTGCTGCGACCGGGCAGGAATCCGAGCTCAAGCGCATCGAGCAATCCTGTTCTTACCAAAGAGGATTTGCCGGAGCCAGATGTGCCCAGAACGGCAAGAAAGCTGGTTTCCGCCAGCCTTTCGAGCATGTCATCAACGCAACCTTCCCGACCAAAGAACAGATCGCTTTCGTCGCTCTCATACGAGCGCAGACCAGGATACGGAAAACGATGATCAACGCCCATCAGCCAGAAAATGCCTCTATCAACTCATCAACAGTGTTTTCGTTCCATGCCTCAGTTGAGCCGACCACGCGAAGCCCCGGCATGGAAACGCCCAGGTCTTGAGCCTTGCCGTCGGGTGGGCCCACCAGAACCGCGACCAGTCTTGGTGGTGCATCGCGACTAGCTCGTAGTTTGTTGAAATGGCGCAGATTTCGTGTGGCCCAAATAGGCGATGTGTTGCCGTAGATCATTACCAGGCCATCGCACTCGATCAGATTCTCTCGCAGGTAGCTTTGCAAATCCATTTCCTCTCCACGATCGAGGGGAATGGATGCCATGAATCCGTTGCGGGCAAACTCATCACGAACCTTTCGTGCATATTCAAGGTCAGAGCGGTCAGCGTTGATGAAAACGACAGGAAGGCTACTATCCAAGTTTTCCTCTTTGGGCTGTGCCTTGCGTTTTTCGTCGGCTGCTGCCGTGAGGCGGGCGTTAACCTCGGACTTAAACGCTTCGAAACCGCTGACGATAACCCCGTCACCGGTCAGAGTTTCAAGATGATCAGGGTCTGCCACATTGGAAATGTCTAAATCCATTGACCGCCAGCGCATTGTCGGAACGGCCATTGCTGTTGCTATATTGTTTTGTAACTTGGCATAGGACCCTAACATTCCAGCAGGGGTTCGTCCCGCGAAGGGCCCGAGGAGCTGCACAAATAGCTGCGCATCGTTGAGATGTTGGCGCGTATCCTCTTCGAACCCGCTCTCGTCTTGCCTTATGTCGAGCTCTGGCACGACCTTGTGCCCGAATTGTTCGAGATATCTGCGCAGTTGGTCGTTTTGAAAGGCGAGATCATCCGTTGCCTGAGCAAGAAACACAACCTGTTGGTCAGCCTTGAATGCCGCAGTTTGTTTGGATGGCTGCAGATCCATCTTGGCTGCAAGCGCCTGCACATCTCCGACTGCACGCATGGCATAAAGCTTACTTCGAATTTGCTCCGCCAGATCGTGTACAAGATGGCCAAACCGCAGATCTGTCTGTTCGATAGGAACAGTTGTCCCCTTCAAAGGGTCCGTCTGAGTGAAGAATGGTTCGCGGTGACGGTTTTCCAATTGGTCGTGGTAGGTGTGGCCCACGTCCAGCGGCATGATTTCAATTGCAAAGATCCGCTTGCTGCTGTCGCTTTGACTGGCGAACGCTTCGAGTTCATCGCAGGTCCAGGATCGCTCCGCGTAGCTGCGCGAGCACACGGCCAAAAACAACGCGCTGCGTTTTGCGGCTCGTTTGAGCTCCACGAGCTCATCGTTCGATTTCATTTCGCTTCGGTCGAAGAAAATCTTAAGCTCGTCGGTGCCGCCAAGCCGTTTGCGAAGCGCCGTGGTCAGATAAGCGACAAACGTCGTGACCCAGTTGGTGTCCTCGGGAAAATCCGCCTCATCATCAATACGTGCGTAGGACACAAAAATATCAAACTCGTAGGAATTAACATACGCCATGAATCAAACCTAAACTAGAATTTCAACAGAGCAAGATATCAGTGTGTTGTAAACTCTTTCGTCGATTTGACTCAGGCTACAACTGTCGCAGTTTGCGGTTCTGTTGCAAAGATTTGACCAAGGAGAGCTAATTCAGCGATTTCACCTGCGTTAACATGCCAGTTGAGCAAACGCCTGAAACTGCTCGGCCGACTCAAAGGTCTACGACAAGTCCTGTGGACGCAAATGAAGACCGTGAACAGGAACACATCTTTCGGATACTAAACACTTTTAAAAATACTTAGACCAACACTCAACTGAATAATTCCGTTCGCCACACAGGCGCTAACGCCATCAAGATCAATGGTCTAAACTTTGCAACAGATCCTTTGTCGACGGCCCGATAGAGGTATATCCATTTGCCGTGTCCACGAACATTTGTCTCGTCCATTTTCACCTCTACTTCCGATAAATTACATAAGGCCTCAAAAGATGGTCAAACGTCTATTTTTTAGTCTGTGCATTTTCGGGATTGGCCTATCCCCCAATAATGACCAAAGGCGGATCAGAGCGATCTGACATTCGATGGCTGCGAAAACTCGCCTTGCACGCACAAAACCACGGCTCTGGACAAACAACGCCGAGAAGACAAAAATAGCTGCATTCTCATCAAACTAATTCAGTTCAGGTGCTGCAATTGTCGCAAATTAAAAGGCCCAGCCAGAAGTTGGAATTGCCAGCCAGTGATGCAGACCGTCAAAAGCGTATTCTGGCGCTTTCTGGCGGCGGTGTGCGAGGCGTTGTCGAGGTCGCCTTGCTGGAGGCCGTCGAAAGCGCGCTGAAGGAACGATATGGCGAGACCACCCGAATTTGCGATGTCTTCGATCTGATCGGCGGAACGTCGACCGGAGCCCTGATTGCGGTAGCCCTGTCGCGAGGGGTTTCACTTGAAGAGGTCAAGCATTTCTACCTCACGCGGGCGGCGGCTTTTTTTCAAAAGCGCCGTTGGCTTTCGACACTACGCCACGTCGCTACCTATGACGGGGCAAAACTGGAACAAGAGCTGAAGGCTGTTATTGGGGATGCTACACTGGACGACCCCGGATTTCACACTCATTGCGCGATTGTAACAAAGCGGCTGGACACGGGCAGCCCCTGGATCATCAGCACAATCGACAAAGCTCCTTATTTCAACGAGAAGGAAGACAGCGACCATATTGCCAACCGGCATTTTAAAGTGTCCAGATTATTGCGTGCTGCAACGGCAGCCCCAACTTATTTCCAACAGTCGATGATTGAGATCGGGGGCGGCGTAACGGGCACCTTTGTGGATGGTGGATTGTCCCCGCACAATGATCCCAGCCTGGTTCTGTTAAAGCTGGCGCGTCTGCGGGCCTATGGTCTGGAATGGCCGCCAGGGGCCGACCGGATGTTTATTCTGTCGCTGGGGTCTGGTTACTTCCGCCACAGCCTGGATGCCAGGGTTGCAAAGCGGTTGGGACCTTTACCGCTGGCATATTACGCATTGCGGGGCATGACCTATGATTCCGAGATGCACACCATTGCAATGATGCAATGGTTGGGCACATCTCCGCGCCCGATCCAGATAAACTCAGAAATTGGCAATCTGGCAGAAGATGATCTGTGCGGGGATCCGGCATTTACATATCTCAGACTCGATTTACCGCTTTTGCAGGATGAGCTTGAGAAGGTTGGAATTCATGTCACCCAAAAAAAAATTAAAACGTATCAAAGTATTGACGACCCCACCATCATTTCCCCAATCTATGATCTGACCTGCGACTACATTGACAGGGCATTGGATATCAAAGCACTACTTGCCACTTGTCTGGGAGAGACATGAAAACCCGTTTTCCAATCACAATCATTGTTCTTCTTGCGCTATGCGCCATCACCTGTGTGACCGGTTACGTCGGCTGGGCGCGGTACTATGCGGATCTCGGCGGGTACAATTTCTTCGATGTGGCCTATCACACGCTTCTGGCTTTTGTAGGTGACAGCAGTTTTATCGACGATCCGCATTTGCCACCGCTTAACCCGTGGATCGAGGTTGCGCGGTTCACCGGCCTGTTCACCACTATTTCTGCGCTGATCGGCCTTGCTGCTGTTTACCTTGGCGATCAGGTTGTCCGTCTGCGCGCATTCTTTCGCAAAGACCATATCATCATGATCGGCGTGTCTAACTTTGCCTTAGACATGTATCGTGACAAGGGGCTAATCACTGTGTTCGACAGTGCTGAAAACCTGGAGAAGCTGACCGTGGACCGCCGCTCGGCGCATTTGCTGAAGATCCCGGGGCGGATAACGGAAAAGACTGGCACCTCGGCATTGATCGGATCGCCCGAGACGGTTGTATTCGGAGATGCCGACGCCGTTCTGAATGTCGAGCGCGCCCGCATCTGGCGATCGGAGACGGATCGGGCACCAGATGCCCGATTGGCCCTGCGGATCGAAGACGCGTCAATTCTGCGCGATCTTCAATTGCTTTCGGAAATCTTCAGTCAGGCGACGCTGTTTTCACGCTCAGAGACGATCGCACGAGCACTTGTGACCTCGATTGCGCCGAACGAACTTGCACTGACCAGAGGTCAGAAACGCGTACACGCTGTTCTGGTCGGGCTTGGTAGCATCAATCTGGCTGCCGCCGAAGAGTTGGCCTTGCGGTGCCACCACCCCCGGCTGGGGCCTGCTATTTTGACCATTGTGGACAAAAAACCGGATGAGGCGAAAGCGCGGGTAAGGCGTGAACGACCCGCTTTGTTCAATCCCGATCTGGACGGACATGTTGAAATCAATTTCGTTGGGCTGGATGCTCTGGAATGCCGCGCCGAAGGGCGGGCGGAAAAACTCTTGCAGCACGAAAACGAAAACCCGATCACAGCGGTGATTGTCGCAGCTGGAGAAGATGTCCGTAACGTCGCGATTGCCATGCGTTTGCGTCAGATGCAACAGGAACAGCTTTGCATGCGGGCTCCGATCTTCATGCGCAGTGATTCACTGGCCTCGATTTCCGCCGCTCCTTTCAGCGATCTGACAGGCGGTATTGTGCCTTTCGGAGGGCGCAGCCTTGATGAAGACGACATCGCGCTGAACGCGCTTTATCAAAAACTGGCGCGCACCATACATGAACGTTGGCGTAAATCGCCGGATGTTGTTCCGGACGACGCGAACGACTGGACCAATATGTCGAATGCGCAAAAACGGGCAAGCTATCGCGCTGCGCTGTCTGCCATCGAGATTTTTCTGGCGGCGGGCTTTGTGCCACCGATCGGGTCCAGAGTCGCAGGGCTGCGCTTGCAAGACACCGCTGGGAAGGCGGTCTTGACGGACACAGACCTGATCAGCGCACTGGCGGAAACCGAACACGAGAGATGGAACGTCGAGCGTTTGCTGGAGGCCTGGCAAAAGACCGGTGGTGACCGAGATGATGAGAAAAAACGCCATCGCCTGATACTGCCCTATGGCAAGCTTGTCGCGTTGGGGGAAGGGCACGAAAAGAAGGATGAAAAGAACGTCGAAGAAAGCCTGAACGAAGGGATCGAACAGTATAAGAAAGCAAAGGCTCTTCCGTGCTGGCGTATGCGCTGGCGCGTCGGCGTCATTGGTCCGCTACAAGTGGATGCGACGGAAACGACAAGCGCTGTTGCACAACTGCTGAAAAACCACCTGAGCGCGCTTTCTTCCCCCGAGGCCATTGATCTTGAAATCATAACCCCAGATGCGCCCGGATTTGATCGGGTGGCTGCCGTCGCATTGGCGCAGGCGTGGAAGACCCAGACCGGTCGGCCCGCCAGGATACTGACCATACATGCCGCAGGTGTATCGACAATAGACCAGATTGCGCTGAACAACCTGCGATCCTGTACTGAAACGCAAAAGGGCTTTGACGCGCTTGCGGCCGATGTGGCGGCTCAGCGCAAATCCCTGGAGGCCCTGGCCGCAGAAGGCCATTTGCTTCGCAAGATTGACCAACGTCCGCTGGGCATTTCAGATGCAGAGCTTTCGGGCAATCCGGAACAGTATAATGCGGTCATCAAAGAAGTTCAGAATGCGATCATGGCCCTTGCGGACGACATGATTTTCAAGAACCAGCCCGAAGCCGAATGGACTCAGCGCGGGATTGCTCACTGGAACAGCCTGAACAAAGGACCCGCCCTGCTGATTTAGGGTCTTGGGAGAAGGCTCGAGTTGAAACGGAAACAAAATCCGGCGTCGGTATTTGAAAGAAATTCCGACCTCAGGTGCATAGGTCATAACTGCCTGAAACAAGCAGGAGTGAGCCTATGCAACAAAACAGACTATCCGAAGCACCGAGTTTTTCAGGAGACTTGCCGGAACTGCCCCTGGGCCGGGCCGTTCCTAAGACACCTGAGAAAGCGGCGGGGTTTCTGCGGCCGGGTGAAGCTGAGCATTTTGGGCCACCGCAATGGATCACACCGCATCGTGAAGGGCACATCATCTCGGTCGCTCCAACCGGGTCCGGTAAAGGCGCAAGCCATCTGATCCCTGCATTGCTTAGCTGGCAGGGACCAACCGTAGTGCTTGACATCAAAGGTGAGGCCTGGGCGACAACCGCGCAGGCGAGACGGGAAATGGGGCATGAAACGGTGTTGCTTGACCCTTTCGTAATGTTCCCCGAAGAAGACGCTGGTGCCTTCAATGTGCTTGATCTGATCGACTCCAACCGCCCTGATTTTCAGGAAGAGTGTTATGCATTGGCCAGACGCATTGCACCGGATCGATCAGTCTGCGATCCGTTCTGGGATCAAAGTGCGACCCAGATGATCGCCGATCTCGTCGCATATGTTTGTGGTGAGATGCCGGCCGGGTTAAGGAACCTTTCCGAGATTGCGTATCAAGCAATGCAGCCGGGCAAGGACCTTGACCTGACCATGAAGGATTGCCGGCGGTCGGGAAATACGGTCGTGCGTAGGGCACTGGCGCAGTTGTCGGGGGCTGAGGCAAAGGTAAAGGCCTCGATCGTTTCTACCGCGCAGCGATGGATGCCGGTGTTTTCCAGCGGCCTGCTTCAGAGCGCGATCACCAAAACCACGTTTGATCCCGATGCTCTGGTCCGTGGGGACAATATCTCGATCTACATTGTTGTGCCGCCGCATCGTCTTGCAAATGCCGGGCCTTTGTTGCGGGTTTGGTTGGGGGCGATGATTTCTCTTTTTCAGACCAGAATAGCCTTACCAAAGCGCGAGACGCTTTTTCTGATCGATGAAGCGTGGCATCTGGGTTATCTGCCTGAACTGGAAACGGTCACAACTCTGATGCGCGGGTATGGTGTAAGGCTCTGGAGTTTCTGGCAGGATCTGGAACAGATCGCATCGCGATATCCAAAATCCGGTGCTACAATCCTAAATAACACGGCGACGATCTGCGGTTTCGGATTCCACAACAATGCGGCGCAAAGACAGTTTGCGGATCGTTTGGGGTTCCCCGAATGGGCTCACAAACCTCTGAAGCCCAGGCTTGCATTGCTGCACCTTGCGGGGCGGGAAGGTCAGTTGTTGAATCTGGAACGCTATTTCGAGATTGAAAGGTTTCAGTACCTGTCACGTTTGGCCCCGCTTAGTCCGGCGCGAACAGGGACAATTCATAGCTTCTGATGAATTGACATTTTTGGCAGACCTATCCAGAAATTAATGGGTTATGGTTGAGGTCACTATGCGGCGCGGTCAGGAATTTGCAAATTTCGTTCATGGTTTGCTGGTCACAGATGAACGCGGCCGGACTGCTGAAATCGCCAGTTCGATGGGAATGTCCTACGATGCGCTTTACGCGCGGCTGCGCAACCGGGTGGTGTTCTCGCCGGAAGAGATCAGAAGCCTTATATCGGTTCTGCCGGATGCGCGGATTGCCAGCTGGCTGCTTCTGGGAACCGGTTTTTTCGCGGCTGAACGCGGTGCACTGGACCAGCCCGACCTGGACGCCAGAGAAAGCCTGCGCCACTCTGTCATCCGTATGATTGTTGATGCGTCCGAGGCCGCGGCACAGGTCGAAACAGCCCTTAGCGACGGGCGGATCGACCATCGCGAAGCCGCGCAGATTCAAAAAGATATTCTGGCGGCTGAACGGGCCATTGCAACACTCAAGGCGCATGTCAAAGAATTCGGGACTCAGCAGTCTTGATGCCTAAGGCAAATGACATTCGATCCTGACAATGGCCGAGCGCCATTTATCGACCTCTTCGGGATTGGGAAACTGTCCGGCGGCCGCTTTCTCTTCCACAATTGGTTCAACATCGAACTGTTTCATAAAAGCCAACGCGTTTTTCCCACGTATGACCCATCCGACATTTTCAATGTTATCGGATTCCTGCCACGCTGTGTTGGCCTTGGCCGCCACAACAGCAACCTGTCGGCCGTTGGTGTCCAGGACCGGACCACCCGAGTTGCCCGGTTGGATCGGCGCTGTAATCTGAACGCGCGTACGATCTCCGTAAAGGCCAACTGTTGACGACACGGACCCCCGGGTAAAATTCAAAGCGCGGGAGTATTTGAACACCGGAAAGCCCATGACAGCGACCGTTTCCCCAAGTTGCGGGTTATCTGCGCGAAAACGGATCGGGCGCTTATTGACAAAAGCCGGTGCGCGCAAGAGAGCTAGGTCAAGTCGCACGTCAGTGCCCAGCAGCGATGCCGGGGTTCCATTGACCGTCAGGCTGCCACACCCTTCGACCACATGCCAGTTCGTCAAAACATGCCCGCTGCGCGTCACCAATGAACCCGAACCATTGCCGATCATGGTTTTAAACCAGTCCGGGACTGTTTTACCCACCGGGTCTTCGCCTCTGGCAATACGCTTGCGGCGTTCATCCGAAGAAAAGCGGGGGCCGGCGAACAGATCAAGACCGTTCAGAATCTGCGCCACGACCGGGCGCATCGCATCATAGGTGCTGTTTGACAACGACAGCTTTGCCAACTGAAATGAACCATTTCGGATATCGGCCAGATAAATCGAGCGGAGACCATCACCCTTTGCATCGATCACAAAGCCGGAGCTTGCGGATTTCGAGGTCAAAACCTCAGGGGCGGGGTCCTGTTCCTTCAATTGCTTAAGGAACACACGCATCGTTGTTGCCGGGTCCGAGTTGGAGACATCCATACTCCAAAGGCTCAGGGTCAAACCGGAATGGTGGGTGCCCTGAAACCGCAGCAGGTTCGGCGACTCCTTGTCCAGCTGCGGCGCGTCCATCAGCGCCGAGGGCAAAGTCGCGGAGATTCCGAACCAGCCAATGTCTCGTTTCGTAAAACGATACCCGGCGCGCGACATGCCTGCGCGCCGGGATAATGTACGGCGTTCCTCGCTGGTCAATCGACCGGTTGGTTCGTTGTCAATGCTGGACTGGAATTGACGTACGGCTTGACCGAGGCTGGATCGACCCAGCCCGTCAAGTGGCCCATCATAAAGCCCGATCCAGGCCAGATCCCGTTGCACAGATACAGTGGCCTGATCCGCCCGGACCGCCGGGGCCAGACCCAGTTCGCGCAATAATTCGACCGGAGGGCCGGACTGGGCCGCGCCGGCGGTCATGCAGGCCAGAAGCCCGGCCTGCAAAAGGCAGAAGAAGGACCTCATCCGCTCAGCAATACGTCGATGGCGTCCAAACTGCGATCGATGCTTTCGCGTGAGCGTGCATCTGCCTGGACCAGTTGGGCCTGTGTTGACTTGGCACGCGAAACATTTGGCGTCGCTGCACGCGCGGTGCGCTGTTGCTGGGTTGTAGCAGCGGCCTGACGGCTGATGATAGCCTGCTCAACCCCACCGGCCTGGGCTCCGGTCCGGACAAAATCATCGACCCGGTTTCCAATCCCGTTAAACGATGCTGAAATGATCTGATTGTCGACCGACGCGCGCCGTTTAAGCACCGTAAGCTCGGCGCGGGCAGCTTGGTTACTGATCGAACCTGCGCGCACCTTCTGTTCCAGCGCCTTGATCTGCTTTTGCCTGCATGACCGCAGCCCCGCCGAAGATTTCCCGGCCTGCGTCAGCAATTGGGTGGCGCTACCAGCCTGAGCGTTCACATTGCGCAACGTTTCTGCATCTGTAGCGCGCTGCTTTTTCTGTGTTTCTGCGGTGGCTACACCCGACACGGCACCGCCAATCAGGGCACCGATCAGCGCCCCTTCACCGTCGCCGGTCACGGCAGCGCCAATCGCCGCCCCGGCCAGCGCACCAAGTGCGGCGTTCTGAACTTTCAGGTTGTTGGCTTTTTGCCGTGCATCCACGATGGATTGCTGGAAGGGACTGCAACTGTCCTTGGGATCAACTGCACCTGGCGCCAGCGTGATGGCCTCATCACAGGCCGAAAGAGCAACCATGGAAACAAGCGCCATAGTCGCCGCTCCCCTATGCAAAACGGGTTTATTAAATCTGAAACTCATAACTATCCTTTCGTTACTATCTGATCAGGGCTGGAGCTTTGGAAAATCCTGTTTTCTACGCGCGCGCGACGAATCCAATTCATCAAGCCAATCGGCACGCAGTGTTTCGGTTATCCGGCCTCTTGCGGCGCGGACCTGCTGGTGATGGTTTTCGAACAGTTCCAGATAAGAGCCGAATAATTCAACATTAAAGCCGTTGACGCCGCTGCGGCTGGCAGCCAGCTGTTGCTGCACAAACGCTTTGGGTCGTGCTCCCAATTCACTGTGGACCTGAAGATACAAATCGAACGACGCCTGAATGCGCTGTTCGTAAATGCCAATCAGCCGTGCCGCTTGGTCAAGTTTCGCTTGATCGTCTTCGGTCAGATTGGAAACGCCGCGCAGATCTTCAATCCGCGCCATTACATTGTAGATATTGGCCCCGGTGCGGTTAATCAGGTTTGAGGTTACGACACCAGACCGGATAGTCAGCAATGTGCTGGCCCGCGCTTCCTGCGCCAGCCGCGCCTCAAGCCGCTCCAACTCGATCTGCAACGCCTCGGACTGGTCCGCGAGTTGCTGTTGGGTCAGCTCTCCTTCAGAAAGTGACCGCCGCAGCTTGTTCACCTCGGACGCCAGTGCGGACTGATCGCCAGAGGCCAGGCCCACCCCTTGTTCCAGTAGCGCCTCGCGCCCGGTCATTAGCGCTTGTTCATAGGATTCGTTCAGGCGACCTTCGGTATAGGCCTGAGGGACGCCTCCCTCTTGTGCCAACCCATTGCGGCGGCCGCTGAACACAGGTGCCGAAACAGCAAAGCGCGCGCCCATTGTGCGTGTTCGCCCCTCACCCGACAGACCGAACAGTGCGGCGGCCTCAATTCGACGACCCACGGTGTTGTTCTCGCGAAACAGGGCAGAACTGCCACCCTTGGTGATAACACCCCCAACTTGCCCCCCAAGACCGTCGGGGCGTGTGACCCGAAACAGGTCCAACATGATTTCCTCGGCGTTGCAGACGACGTCATAAAGACCAAGCGAATTGGGCATCTTGCGCCCAACGGGCGCCAGCAGAACCCCCGCAGTTCGTGGCTTGTCCACGCAGACTTCGGACAGAGAAGCGGCCTTGATCGCGCCGTTTTCGTCTCGGATGGCAGGAAGTCTGTTAGAGCGGGCTTGCGCGGTTACCTGTCCGGCCCCACCGCGTGCGGCAAATTCCCACTCTGCCTCAGTCGGCAATCTGACATAGCCAGTCGCGCCCTGTTCCCACGGTACATCAGGCAGGGCACCATCTGCGATCCGATCCGCGTCACGTACAACCAGCCAGTTGGAATAGGCGCGCGAAAACGCAACGGCATCAAACCAGGACAAATCTCCCTGTGCAGCAATCGAACGTAGGTTGGTATCTTGCAAAACCGCCTCAAGCGGTTTGCAGGCGTCGCTGCCAGCTACTGTGGTTTGATCGTGGGGAAGATCGAATAGGCCCAGATCGTGAATGGCCCATTGGATTGTCGTCAGTTCATAGCGCGCCAGATAGTAAGCCCGTGCTGATAGTGAGTTCAAGCCACTGGTTACCGCATTTTCTTCCTTGTCAGAGATTGAAAACGCACCTGACACCGGCATCCTCCAGGCTCCGTTAGACAACACGGTCTGTGGCGTCTCTGATGCGATATCTACCGACCGGCCAAAATTCCCGGCCACTTGATCCAGAGGATGCGCGACGGGGACATCAATACGTTGAAAAACCATCGCGCGACCACATGGCATAGGAAGATGCAACACAGTTGGAACCGTAGCACCGGTCGCTTTTTCCGGGCACGAGATTGGGCCAAGCTCTGTGGCTCCATTTTCAATCTGCGCCTGGCGCGACGCGGCCCAGCTTGCCGGATCATCAATCTGGCACCAGTCAGATTGACCACCGATTGGCTCTGAGCCTTCTGCCAGTGCCCCGCTATCGGGCAAAACGACAAGACCGAGAACGGCAAGCAGAAATCGCAGATCAATCATGACGCAATCCTTTTCTGGGTTCGATCGTGGTGGCACGCAGTCCGGCGATTGATCCTGCCACACCTCCGGCCAGCACCGTTGCCCCAAGTGCGACGGCGAAATGCGAAACAGCGAGAAAGGACACGCGGCCTTCCAGACCGCCCAGCCCACTGAAAACGGTATTCACAATCGGTTGCGAAACTGCCGCCAGCCCACAAGCCAGCAACGCCCCGATACCCGAAATAGCCATACCCTGAATCGACGGCATCAGGGATACCTCAGCCGTTGTCAGACCCAAAAGCCGCAAGATCGCCAGTTCCCGGGCCTTTTCGGAAACGCTGGCCAACAGATGAAGGCCTAGCGTCAACAAAAATCCGACCGCGCCTAAAATTGTGATGGCGAAAAACACGATGGACAGAGCGCGTTCAATCACCAGCACACGAATGACATCTTCGGCACGAGTGCGCACATCCAGACCGTCCTGCAGCAGCGCGTCGCGGACAACCGGGACATCGCGCACGTCGCGAGTATACAGACGAAAGCTTGAAAAACTTTTGCGCTCGGGCCGCAGCAGGGTCAGACCTCCATCCCGATCGGCCCAGTCCAACGCAGGTACGGCAAACCCCTGACGCCAGGTTTCAACGGCATCTTCAAACGCAGGGGTCACGAATATATCGTCGGTTTGCAACCGGTCCCGCGACAATATGCCTGTCACCTTCGCGCGATGACGGACCGCCTGGCGGTCTTCGCCAACCGTGCGCTGAATGATAAGTTCAACCTCATTGCCGACCTCGATCTTTGCTTCGATAGCAATGCGCGTGGTGACGAGGATATCGTCAAGGCCACGAGGGGGGTCAATGCCCGTGATCAGCGGGTCATTCGCAACCGTAGGAACCATTCGGGTATCCAGTAATTGCCGCCCGTCCGGGCTTCGCAACCGCACAGATGCCGCAAGAAAATTACCGCGCGGCAGAATAAAGTCCACATCGTTCCGGGTTGCGATGGTCTCAAACCAGCTAGGTGACAATTGCGTGTCCCGCACCAACCGGATCTCGCGTACATTCGGGTCACCGCGCAGAGTTTCGATCAGGTTGCTGACCACTCCGTATTTCAAGCCGAAAAGGATCAGCAAAGGCAGCAAAGCTGCTGCGACCGCTACACTGAAGCATATGGTGGTGCCCCACCCATGGGTAAGATCGCGAAAGGCTAGGTTCAGAACTTGTGACCACCGGATCCGGTTCATGCGGCCTCCAGTGTTGCATGGCGCCAGGTGTCACCTTCGGTCACGGTCACGCGGAACAGCTCGAACCCGTGACGCTCAATAAGGGGGGCGTTGTGGCTGGCTACGATCTGGGTTGTCGCAACCGCATCGGTCGAATGGACCATCGCGGACATCACCGCTTCGGACGTGATCGGGTCCAGCGCGGCGGTGGGCTCGTCAGCCAGCATCAACGGAACCCCAGCAGCCAGGGCGCGCAACACCGCTGCCCTTTGTTTCTGCCCACCCGACAGGTCGGATTGCAGCCGGTCGAGGTACTTACCCAAACCCAAAGCATCCGCCATGGCCTCAATCTGTTCGGTGTTCAACCCCCCGCCGGACAACTGCGCGCTGAGCCTGGCATTTTCCAGCACGGAAAGATACGGCAGCAAGCCACCATCCTGCATCACAAAACCGATTGTGCGCGCCCGTAATTGTGCCAGCTGGCTCGTCCGCCGCTCTAGCAGGGCCGGAATAAGGTCGATCGCGGCGATGGTTCGCTCAGGTCTGAAATCGAACCGGGCCACCTGATCCGGCCAGGCGAGCAGTCCCAAAAGCTCAAGAAAGCTGGTCTTGCCGCTGCCACTTTCGCCGATCAAACCAATGCGCGCGCCTGCGTGAACCTTAAATTCGGGCACTGAAAGCCTGAATTCAGGGGCATCGCCTCGACCGGGCCGCACAATGTGCAACCCCGACACGTGCAGCATCACCGGTGTATCCATGCCCACGCCCTTCAGGGAAGGATCGATAGTCTGATAGGCGAGACCTGAAGCAACGGATCGTTGCTGCCGAAATCGTGCCACAGGTCTGTCTGTTCAAACACCGCCTGATAGGATTTACGCTTGGCGTCAAGCTGTTCCATGAACTCGGATCGCGAGGCTGGGCTGAGGCTGCTCCAGTCCTGCAGGTCAAGGTACAAAATCTCGCTGCGATACGGCAAATTCTGCAAAAAGCTCGGTAGAATGGCTCTCATCGCCTCGCGGTCATTGTTGCGTACCACATCGGGATCAGTTGCAGTTTGCGCAGCCAGTGCCTGCAAATTATCAAAGAAGGCTTGCGGATCGTCCCCGCCACTGCGGAAAGCATCGACGATGCTCCCGAGTTGTTTGTCCAGCGAACTGAGCTGATTTCGGGTCAGGAACACCTTCACTTCAAGGGTTTCCAGGTTCGGATCCAGAAGATCACGGTCCGAGGTCCAGCCGGCCAGAAAACTGGGCGCGCTGCCATCCGCGACCGAGGCCAGACTTTCCAGTTGGGCGCGGAATATCTCGTTCACCGCGGCGGCGGCGACATCGTCCTCAGGCACCTCTTCCAGTTCCAGAACGTCATCAACACTCAGGACTTTGCCCGCATTCACCTCAAAGATGGCTTTGGCCATCTGATCGGTTAACGACGTCATCCTTGCCAGAAACGAGTCCGGGTTCGTTGCGTCCAGCGCAAAGTACTTTTCGCTGTTGATGTCTCCGGTCTCGGCAAGGGATTCGTATTGCGGGCGTGCAAGATCAGCATTTCCGTTGCGCTGATTGGCAGGTGTCAGAAGGTGAATAGGCAAGATTGCAATATTCTTGTTGCGGGCCAGTTCTGCCACGGATTGTGGGGTATGGCCGGGATATTTGGCTAGAGGGTCCTCACCCGCCCGCATCGACGCGTCCGAAATGAAAACGACCAACCGAGCATCATAAGGTGTCCAGTCATTTCGCTCGATTGCTTCGACCAGACCAGCCAGACCATCTTCCTGAAACTGAACCGTGGGCGCATTCGCTTCCCGCATCTTGTTCATGTTTCCAAGAACCTGCTCGGCCGGTGCTTCTGGGTCGAGGGGTTGGAACAACTTGGTAGTGTATTCAACGCCCTCAGCCTGTTCCACCTCATCGCGAAAACCAAGCAATGAGAAAGAGACGAAGCTGGCGCTTTCGAACTGCTGAAAGCTATCGTAGAAAGACTGAATGGCGGTTTGCGTTCGCTCAATGAACGGTCGCATTGAAATTGTGGTATCAACAACAAAGACAACACCGACACGAAGCACACCGTCCTGTTCTGCGGCACTTTCGAGATCCGTGTCAAAGCTGTTGGTATCTTCTACCGAAATATCCTCGGCATCCGCGGGGACAGCCGCAACCTGCAGTAAGTTGGTTTCGATGGTGCCGTCAAACAACTCGGATCGCCAATCCAGAATGGGCAGCAGATAGGGCTGGTTGCCAAATGTCACGCCCGAGGCGGGTTCCATCGCGACCAGTCTTTGATCCCAGTTCGGAGTCGACCCGGCCTCACTCGCCAATCGTTTGCGTTCGACTTCAATGCTATCATAAATTTCGCCAGCCTCGACCGCATAGGAAAACGATCCGACAATATCCGAAAGGGTCGTATCATCGCGGAAAAACAGAACGTCGCTGCGTTTGCCCTTTGGCGCGAATTCCATCACCAGCATGTTGCTCCAGCGCAGGGTCTGGTCAGCTTCCACCCATCCCTGAGTTCCTTCACGCAACGAAGTGCTGACCTTCAGCCAATCGCCACCGTTGGCACGGCTTTCGTCAAAAACATAAAGCACAGAAAACGTGGGCAGCGGGCTTTCGTCGGCATCGTCACGCGGTTCGGCCTTCATCACAGCTGACGGCAAAGACAGCACGCGACGGAACAGGTTGGGGTTGTCGGGCGCAGACATCGGGGTCGTTTGTGCAGGACCGCCAGGTGTTTCTTCGACCACTTCGGTAGTGCTGTCTTCGCCATCAGTGTTTTCAGGGTCCTGCTGATCTTCGCCACCCGGCGCCTGATCGGCAACTTGTGCATCGTCTTCGGACGTTCCACTGGTTTCAGGCTCTTCGGTGGTTGCGGCGCCACCTGCGCTGTCTTCGTCAGGCGCCGCATCGGCTGCGGCGGCCTCATTGGCCTGTTCGAGCGTTTCTATGGCCTCAGCGCGATCCTGAATTTCAGCCTCATAGGTGGCGACGGCCTGTCCGAACGCATCGATCTGATCACGATATTCTTCGACAGACGGCGTCGGATTGCCGTCTGCATCGCAGCTCCACTGTAATGCACCGTCCTCACTCAACAGTACAGTTGGCGCCTTGGGTACATCAGGCAAGGGTGGTACCTGCTGTTGCACCGAGTCTGGAAGCGCCCGGATCAAAAAAACCTGCCCATCTGCACGGCTGGTTAGTTTATCGACTTTGGTCAGCAGTTTTTGGAGGTCAGCCTTCAGTTCGGCACCTTCAGCCAGGGTCGTAGGGCTGCATTCTTCTGCAAAGGACATTTGGGCGAAAAGCGCCAGAATAAACGCCGAACAAGAGGTTTTAAACATAATTTACTCCAAACAAACTAGTTTAAAGAATACGAGATTCTATTAACCACGCAAGTATCGTGAGGCGCGATTATCGTCGTAAGCATCGCGCCATTGAATCACCGTTGCCCGAATTCGGCGCCAGACAGATTTGCACGGTACGGACCACAGAATAGGCCGGACTGCCCGGGTCGATCCTGGCGCTTCGGATGGCCGAGAACATCACCGTCGCGGCCAGCATCACCGTGCAAATCCCAATCATCACGCGCCACTGCCATTTGCCCGTCCAGCCGACCAAAAAGGCCAAAGTTGAAACCTTTTCAGTCCGACGTTGCGACTGCAGCGCAAGAAGCACGTCCAGATGCAGCAGTGCCCATCGCAGGATGCGGGACATGATCAGCAGAAACGCCGCGCACAGCAAGACAAAACCCACTTGTTGCAGCATCAATGGTAAGCCCCCGACCAGGGATACAAACAATCGCTGCAGTGCATCAGGAACAAGATAGCCAAGCATATTCGTCTCTTAATGTCGGATTAGTTTAGGTCCTTGGGGTCATCCGCGGGTTTAGGCAGTTCATTGATTCCGACAGAGCCCGTATTGGTGGCACCAGGGCCGCTCATTTCGGGGCTCGTAATCATCTTTTGACGTGCCTTTTTAAGCAATCCGATATGCACGAGGTCAGGATCGTCTTCCCGCTCGGCCTCCCGGATCAGTTTGGTCATTTCATCTGCTTGTTTGGCTGTATCAAGCGTCACATCATTCTGAATAAGCTGGAATTTCTGGAACCTTGCCAACGTTTTTTCCAAACGATCAACCAACCCGTCTTCTCCGCGCGACTGGGCAAGCAGAATTTTTGACGGCAAGCCGGTCATGACCGCCTCGATTTCGCTTTCTGCCTTCAGCTCTTGGGGCAGCTGAACCTTGATCACCGCACGCTGAATGTGGAAGGGCCCGCAATTCAGACTGCCGCCCCGCTTGGGATCAACGATCTCCGTCAGTTCCTTCTGGAACGCCCGATCCTGCATGGCATCATGTTTTTCAGCCATGGAATGTGCCTCATCGGTGAGGGCCGTTTTCACGAATTGCGTAATCGGATCAGTGACCGGCAAAAGCTCGGAAACCCGTGTTTTTGTCACTGCGCAGGTCACATCAAATCGGACTTTGAAATGCAACTCTCCGATGCCCGACCTGACATCAGATTCAAAGGAAACGTCCTGCGGGGTCATATCCACGTGGTAAAAATGAGTGTAGGTGCCCAGAATCCTTTGCCCGATCGACAACTTTGCAAATTCGCCCAGAGCCACAAGCTCGTTGTTTTTCGTGCGCCCCCAGATTTCCCAACCAGGCTTGGGAGAGGGAAGGCTGTCCAATGGTACGACCAGACTCATTTCGGTCCTTTCTGTTCAATCCACAATGAATGAGACGTCCTGCGCTGACATGTATTTTTGACAGCCCCGCAGCAGGTGCGCTTCGCGCCCCGTGCCGCTGGCTTTGATCTGCTGATGGCAGCGCCTGAGGAACACCAAATAGGGATCATTTTCCCCGGTTTTTCTGTGCGCACTCTTGTTGCGCTCTTTCGAGAACTCGCGGCAGACCACGTTCATGTGCTGAACGGCGCGATAGTCCGATCCGGGTTGCGCCTTGGCCAGCGCCGCACGAGTGAAGCCGGTGACAATGCTGTCCAGAACCGTGCTGTCACGTTTGCCAAGATCAAAAACCAACTCCTCAAGCGTCAGGCGCTGCGGTGCGCTTTTGAGGTAAAGTGGCATCCGTTCGAAGGCGGACAGGAACATCCACAACGGCAACTGGCGTCGGATCAGCTTTTTCCGATCCGAGATCGGGTGATCCGTCCATTCGGCAAGAGCCACAAGAAACTGGGCGGAATAAGTTCCGCTGCTGGCCCGGACCGCCTCACCATTGCGGCCTTCATAAGTGACGTCCACCCCTGTGTCGTCTCCGTCTTGCGGGGCGCCCGTTTCAGCGTCGTCTGGTGCCTCATCATGCTTGGCGCTGTCATCAGCCACCGGCGTTTCTGTCTGATTGTTCGGAGCATCCTGCGATTCTTCACCGGACATCGCGATGTTGAGGTCCAAAGACGGGGCCGTCTCGTCTTTTGCGCCCCACAAAACGGGGCTGCGAAGAATCACCCCGCGCAGGTCATGGCCGGATTGCCCGGGCGCCCGCACGTGCCTGCCGGCTTTTTTGAGCAGTTTTATAGCAGGTTCCGGGCTGCGCTCGGCCAACGCGTCCAATGCAATAACAATGGCAAGATAACGCCCTACCCCCGGTTTCAGCCAATCTGCGTCGTAAACTTCTTCAAGAATTTCCAAGACACGTCGGCGGTTGGCGGGTTCGTCATAGGCCGCGGCAAGCAATTGGGAAAACACCGTCAGTTCATTTTGTGAGATTGGCGTGCGCAGAAGCTGCCACAACATCTCGTATTCCAGCCCATTCAGGTCGATACGGGCTAGGTGGGTCAATCCCCGGCCAAGATGCAACGCCAGCGATCTGTGCGCGTTACTTTTGAACATGTTCTGCAGCCAATTGACAAACAGCGTACGTACTTCCGGTTGCTCGGTCCACAGGTATTGCAGCAGCCGCGCCGCATGCCCCGGTTGTTTGAACTCTACCAGTTGCTCACCTCTGTTGTGGCCTGCCTCGGGCACGAGGCGATGCGCGCCAATACTCTCCAGCAGTGCGCTTTGACCGGGCCCGCCGAACACCCGAGGCAGGGCGTTGGTTTCCTCTTCGGTCATCGGGCGCAGCTTGTCCTCGATAAGCTCTTGCAACCATCGGGCCGCGTCATTGATCAAAAAGGGCCGCTCTCCCTCAAGCAGCATAACAGCCAGCGTCAGCGCCTGACGTTCGACCAGATTTTCGCCACTCACCGGCCACCCGGCCGCGCCGGCGTCGGCCGTATAGGTCGGCAGGTTCTCCGACGCCCGCCCCCCTGCTTTGATATAGGCCTTGAAGGCGTTGACGTGGGTCCAGAACTCCTGAGACGAGACCACATCCCCGATCGATTCGACCTTCAGTCCGTGGAATCGGCTGAGCTGTTCAAAATCGTTCTTCAGCGATATGCGGCCAACGATGACGGGGTAGATGTGTTTGATCCCGGCATCAATCGCCATATTGATTTCTTTGAAGACATAACTTGTGGCCGAACCATCTTCGCGTGGGTCAAGGATGTCGCGTGTGACGAAGATGATAAAAACTTCGGACGCCCGGATCTTTCGCTCCAGTTGAGGTTCCCATTCACCGGGTTTCAGGTGATTGTCCCAGTAGACAGACAATCCCTGTTCTCTGAGAAATTGTATCACCGGCTCGATGAGCGCCTTGTTCTTATGTGTATAGGACACGAAAATCTGGTCCATCGACATCCCTTTAACTTCAACCCAACGCGTTCATCGAAATCACTTTTTCGAAATGTGCGCCGCTGGGGCGCATATAGTCAACTTGTTCCCGTCAAATCGGCACCAATTTCGCACCTGCCCAAACTCAATGGGGATGTCACTGTGCCCTTGATTACTGGACGCAAACACATTCTGGGACAGTTGAACCGATTTTGTACCCTTTATTCTCGGATATCCACAGGCTAGCGGCGACTTTTTTGAGGGTGCGATCCGCACATCGGAGCAATTCCGCACGGTCTGCATTTACACCGAGTTGTTCGATTGCTTTTTTTGCCGTCGCCAGAAAATCGGGTTTCGTTGGTTTGTCGGGTTTTTGTGCCGGGAACCAGGCCTTCTGAATTTTGCGATCATTTGTTAGCGGGCTCGGCAAGCTGCCAGAAAGGTGAACCAGTTGATCCAGAAAACTACGCTGGCCAGGGAATGCCATGCGCAGCCTATCTCGTGCGGTAGGATCACGATGCAACGCAATAGATACGGCCACCAATGGTCGCGTCATCAATAGGTGAACGGCAACGAGCATAGTATACCGGTCATGGCGGGATTTGGAGCAGAGCCCCGCGTGACGAAGCTCTGGCGCAAGAACCCGTACCACCTGTAGCGCCAAGTCCACTTGCCGACCAACACGCTGACTTCCGCGCCAATACGGTTGCTCCAACCAAGCAGCGCCCTTTGAAGCTCGGGCCTCCGACCGTGACGTAACTTGAAACTCTTCACCTGGCGCCGTGCCGAGAGGTAATAGTCCTGTACCACAGGAATTATAGGCAATAGACCATGCGTAGCGCCAATGACCCAGAGAAATGCCGGGCACTTTTTGCGTGCAAGTCGGACAGTGTTGAAAGTTTGAACAGGATACAATTTCGACTGGAAGCTCTGCGCGGCGGACGAGCAACATGCCCCGCGCGTCACTCGACGACAGACGGGCAAGGACGCCGAACCGATTGATATCTGTGCCTTGCAGTTCGTGACTGGTATCAGGTGGCTGTTCGTCCAAGAACCCGAGATAGCCAAGCAATTCAGGAACAGAGCAATAGTTGGCAGCAGCAAGTCGGCTGACTCAACTTGATAACAATTCGTCTTGTAGCGGTGGTGGACGCCTCGGCAACGGAGAAGGAGGCACTAAAACACTGGAACCGGCTGTCTTCGGATGTTCCAGCTGTGCTTAGCCCAGATTGGTTGCCAACCTTGAACAGCCTCAGCCAAGCCAGAGCTTGGCGACATCGCTCCCCGAAATGATGTTCGGCAGCTGGTCTGTTTCCGCCGTGCCGTCACAGGTGATGCTAGTGATCTTGTTGCTCATTGTTCAACCCTTTGGATCAATGTGTTCAGAATCCAGATAGATGCGCGTTCGGGATGATCCCCGGCGCACCCACCAGTTTAGCCGTCAAAACGCAGAAACAGCTTTCGCTTCCAGGAATTCCTCCAACCCCAGAACGCCGCCTTCGCGACCAACCCCTGATTGCTTGTAACCACCAAACGGGCTGCCCGCTTCGATATAGCCGCCGTTGACGTTGACCATACCCGCCTCAAGGCGGCGGGCAACGCGCAAGATGCGGTCCTTGTCACCGGAATAGATATGCGATGACAGGCCATACTCCGTATCGTTGGCGATGGCGATGGCCTCTTCTTCGTCGGAAAAGGGGATCATCACGATCACAGGGCCAAAGATCTCTTCGCGCGCGATTTTCATGTCATTGGTGACATCGGCGAAAATCGTTGGCTTGACATAGTATCCGGTTTCAAACCCCTCGGGTTTGCCGGTACCGCCAGCGGCCAGTGTCGCCCCTTCGTCGATGCCCATCTGAATCATCGACTGCACCTTGTTCCAATGCGCCTCAGAGGCCAGCGGACCAATATGCTCACCTTCTTCTGCAGGATTGCCAACCTCGGTCTCATTGGCGGCGGCCTTGGCCAGTTCAACCGCTTTCTCATAGATCGACGCCTCGACCAGCATCCGGGAAGGTGCGTCACAGCTTTGGCCGGTGTTACCCATCACGTATGCGACGCTGTTTTCGATTGCGTCCTCAAGATCAGCGTCGGCAAAGATCAGGCTCGGTGATTTGCCGCCCAACTCCAGCGCAACGCGTTTCACATGCTGGGCACTGTCCGATGATACGGCCACGCCACCGCGATAGGAACCGGTAAAGGACATCATGGCGATGTCGGGGTGTTTGGACAGGGCTGCGCCCACCTCTGGCCCCATTCCATGAACCAGGTTGAACACACCCGGGGGCACACCGGCTTCATCAAGCACCTCGGCATAGAGGATCGCGGAAATCGGCGTCATCTCGGATGGTTTCAAAACCATGGTGCACCCTGCGGCAAGCGCCGGTGCAACCTTGAGCACGATCTGGTTGATTGGCCAGTTCCACGGCGTGATCATGCCGCAAACACCGATCGGGCCGCGCATCAGCGTGTCACCGTTGGGCATGGTCTTTTCGAATTCAAACGCCTTCAGCGCTTCGATCATCGCTTCAAGGTGACTGACGCCCACGGCGGCTTGTTCTTGCCGGGCCAGCGAAATAGGCGCGCCCATCTCGGTCGAGATCGCCAAAGCAAACTCATCTTGGCGACGTTTGTAGACCTCAAGCACGCGCTCCATCACCTTCACGCGTTCTTCACGGGTGGTGCGGCCCCAGGTTTTATAAGCCTCTTTCGCGGCGGCAACAGCACGATCCACGTCAGCCGACGTACCCATGGAAAGCGTGGCAAAGGTCTCTTCGGTGGCCGGATTGACGACATCAAGCGGGTTCGAGGACAGCGGATCAACCCATTCACCGTTGATGTAGAACTTGTCGGTATTCGCGTAAGTCATGATTAGCCTCGCTGTGGGGAAACGGGCGCGGCGCGCGCGCCCCGGGGAGTTACTTGCTTTTGTAGGTGATGTAGGCTTTGCGGGAGTGCTCTTTGATCTCCCAAATACCTAGGCTCATGGCCGGGAAATACACCATGTCACCGGCGTTGATTTCGGTTACATTGCCTTGCTCGTCGGTATATGTGCACGAACCGTGGGTGAAATAGCACATCTCTGCATCCTGAATCTTGCGGCGCCATTTTCCAGGGGTGCAGGTCCACACGCCGACTTCGGATCCGTCTTCGTTTTCGGCCAATGTCAGACCGCGCAGCAGCGAAGGTTCGCTGTCGATTGGTTCAGGCACAGGACCCCAGTCTTCCAGTTGATCTCCTGCGATTTCGGGCAGATTTTTCAGGTTCAGAACGCTCATTTTGCACTCCTTAATTTGGGTCAGAGGTTGTCTTTGATGTTGTACCAGGTGAAGGCCAGCGGCAGTGAAGCGCGTCGCCAGGGGCCAAGCTCGAACCGGCGCATCGGCCGTTTCATCAGGTCGGGATGGGGTCGGGTTTCACGACCCAGTGCCATGTCGGCAATCAGCGCACCGGCATAAGGCGCCATGGTCACGCCACCGCCGTGGTACCCTAGTGCGGCCCAGGCATTTTCCAGCCCTGGAACCGCCCCGGCAAAAGGCACCAGATTGCGGGTCATACAGATCAGACCCGACCAAAAATGCGCCGTTTCCACATGTCGCCATTCGGGGAACATTTGCTCGAAATCAGCGCGCGCCTTGGCTTCGGTCGCGGCGATATTGTTCTCCGTCACCCGGACAGAACCGCGCAGACCCAGCAACATCCGATTGTCCGGCAGCAGGCGGAAGTAATGCAACAACGTGCGCGAGTCACAGACCATCTGCTTGCTCCACCAACCCTGTGCCTTTATCTCATTGTCGCTCATCGGCCGGGTGACCAGAATATTCGACTGCACCGGCAGATAGCGGCCCGCAAAGGCACGCGGCAGATCGTCCGAGGAATAGCCATTGGTGGCGAACAGCACCTTCTTGGCGCGTACGATCCCCTTTGGCGTGTACAATACATGGCCGTTGTCTTGCGCAATCCGCGTCACTGGTGAATGAGAGAACATGCGCACACCGGCGGCCTCGGCCTGGCGGGTCAGACCCAACACAAATTTCATTGGGTTCAGGGCAAATCCGATCGGCAAATGCACCGCGCCATGAAAATCAGGGCTGTTCAGGCCCTGACCAGCCATCTCTTCCTTGGGTACGAATTCGAAGGGTAACCCGTAACGGTTGGTGTATTCTTGTCCGTATTCCTTCAGGCCCTCAACCGCGTCGGCGCGGTGAGCGACGTATGTGTAGCCTTTGGAATGGCGATCCACATCCAGCTTGAACCGGTCCAAGTATTCCTCGACCAGATCAACCGAGGATCGTTCCGCATCGAAAAATATCCGCGCGTCGGCCGCACCGTACTTCTTGACGATGTCGTCGTCTTCCAATTTGGCACTGCCAACCGACACGAGGCCGCCATTGCGCCCAGACGCACCCCAACCTGGGCCTTGGGCATCCAACAAGACAACATCCGCACCGGATTCAACCAGCGTGAGAGATGCCGACAGGCCGGTATACCCACCGCCAACAATAGCAAATTCACAAGTAATTTCACCACTTTGGGCGGGATAGTCCGGCAGTGGGGCTTCGACCGTCCTGTCCCAATAACGATCCCGGATCGGGCGATCGCCATATGCAAGGGGTTCATAGAGTCTTTTCATCAACCAACACTCAATTCATTTTCGGATGAGGGGGTCGTGCATCCGAAACAAAAGGTCTTAGAAACTGGCAGATAGCCGACAAAACACGCTCGGGTGGAGGTGTCGCCGAGCCGATGTGAACCATGGACAAGTATCCCCAAAGGATCGACGAAACTCCGCAGTAAACTGTTTCGACTTGTACATCCGGCTGGCCTTCACAAACCTTGCCGACAAGGCGCCGCAGAGTCTTTGTGTGGGTCAGGTCATCCGGTCCAACGATTTCGCCATAAAGCTCCGTGCCTTCGCGCAAGCCCCAGAAGGCAAACCAAACCGCAATTGTCTTTGGGTTTTTAGACGCGTGCCGAAGCTCCATTTTAGCCATGCGTAATAACAGCTCTAGTGGATCACTCTGCCGGTCATCACAGAGATCCTGCCATTCCTTCTCGTAAGGTTCGCATAGCTGGCGGAGGACCGCGGCAAACAAGTTCTTTTTGGTTCCGAAATGAACGATAATCAGAGATGGAGAAACACCAGATCGCTCGGCTACACGCCCGATGGTCGTTCCACTCAATCCTAACTCAGCAATACAGTCGATAGCCGCGTTTAGAATGCGGGACTGGGATTCTTCACCCCGTTTTTTGCGTCCATCCGGCTTTGTCACTACGGCACACATTTCTAACTAACCATCCATTTAGTTTTTATCGCCAACGGCACTGAAAGCGCCGGGAACCTAGATCACAACCTGTCGCGAAGGCTAAACCACAACATCGCGAGAACGAGTAGCGGCGTTCGGAACATCGGCCCGCCCGGGAAGGTCTTGGTTGGGACCTTTGCCATGATGTCAAAGCGCTCTGCCTGACCTGCGATGGTCTCAGCTGCTATCTGGCCGGCCAAAGTGCCCAGGGCAACTCCCGCACCGGAAAAACCAGACATGGTCAAAATGTTGCCGTTGATCCGTTCAAAGTGCGGCATGCGGTTCATGGTGATACCCAAAGTACCACCCCAGGCGTGCTCGATTCCCACGCCTTTCAACTGGGGGAAAATCTCGGTCATCGGTTTGCGCACGGCACTTGCGATGTCGGCAGGGAATTTGTAGCCGTAGCTTTCTGTACCACCGAATAGCAGGCGGTGATCGTCCGAGAACCGGAAGTAGTTGATCACGAACTTGCTGTCGGCAACGGCATAATTGTTGCGTATGATCTGTTCCTGAGCCGCCGGACTCATCGGTTCTGTAGACACGATAAAGTTGTTGATCGGCATGACCCTCTGGGCCACGTGCTTGTGCATGGTGCCCAGATACCCGTTGCACCCCATCACTACATAACGCGCCTTGACGCGGGCCTCCTCGGTGGTCACGAGGGCGGGATCGCCTTCCTTTACCTTCGTAACCTTCGATTGTTCGAAAATCCGAGCGCCAGAGTTCACGGCTAAACGGGCCAGACCCAGAACCAATTCGAAGGGGTTCACATGCCCAGCGCCCATGTCCAATGTACCGCCATAGTAGGCTGGAGAATTGACCAGATGGCGGCATTCATCCTTGTCCAGCAAACGAATCTTCTCGTATCCGTACTTGTTGGACATATGCTCGACATAGTCCACGCTGTGCGACTGATAGCGTTCACGGTGGACTGTATGGATCACGCCATCGTGGAAATCGGTCTGCACCTCGGGCCGCTGGGTCAGCGAACGCACCAGATCGACCGCCTGTGCGCCGATGTCCCACAATTGACGGGCATGTTCATCACCGACCATGCTCTCAAGATCTTCCTGATCGACTCGCTGGCCCATGCTGACCTGACCGCCATTGCGGCCTGATGCGCCAAAGCCCACGCGCTGCGCGTCCAGCACGATCACATCATAGCCGCGCTGTGCCAGATGATACGCAGTCGAAAGCCCAGTGAATCCGGCGCCAACAACGCAAACGTCGCATTCTAACGATCCCACTGCTTTGGGGAACCGATTAAGCGTCTCGGCGGTGTCAACATAGTAAGAATTAGGGTATTCACCCAATTGGTCGTTTGCAGTTAGCAAGTCCATTTTAGTCTCGTTTTTCAGGACGCTTTGAACATTCCGTCCGAGCGGATCTGCTCCAAACACTCGTCAAGCGATTTTCGGGCCCGCTCGATCAATATGTCGATTTGTTCGGGCGTTATTGTTAAGGGCGGTGAAATGATCATCCGGTCGCCGACATGGCGCATTATGATATTGTTCGCAAAGCAACGTTCGCGACAAATAAGCCCCACTGTTCCCGCTTCCGACGCGAATGCAGCTCGGCTGGCCTTGTCCGGCGTCAATGCGATTGAGGCCATCATTCCAACTATCTTTGCCTCACCCACCAATGGGTGATCGATAAGCTGCTCCCATCGTTCCTTTAAATAAGGGGCCGCGACTTTTTGAACATGCTCAATGATGCCGTCTTCTTCCAAGATTCGAAGGTTTTCCAACGCCACGGCGCAAGCAACGGGATGGCCAGAGTAGGTGTAACCGTGATTGAACTCTGTACCGCTTAGGACATCTGCGACCTTGTCGGAGACAATAGAGGCACCGATCGGAGCATATCCAGAGCTCAACCCCTTGGCGACGGTCATAATGTCGGGCTCAATCTGCAACGTCTGCGACCCGAACCAGTTGCCGGTGCGCCCAAATCCGCAGATCACCTCGTCGGCAATCAACAAGATGTCGTATTTCTTACAGATGCGTTGTATTTCAGGCCAATAGGTCGACGGAGGCACAATCACTCCACCGGCACCCTGAATTGGTTCGCCAATAAAGGCCGCCACCGTTTCCGGGCCAATTTCCTGGATCTTTTCTTCCAGTTGGCGCGCACGCTCAAGCCCGAATTCCTCAGGTGACCTATCGCCACCCTCGGCCCACCAATGCGGCTGATCAATGAACTCAATTCCCGCAATCGGCAGGCTGCCCTGCCCGTGCATGCCCTTCATACCGCCCAACGATGTGCCGCCGATGGTCGAGCCATGATAGGCGTTCCAGCGCGAGATGATTACGTCGCGCTCGGGCTGACCCTTTTCGGCCCAGTAGGTGCGCACCAGACGAATGTTTGTATCATTAGCGTCTGACCCACCGTTGGCAAAAAACACATGGTTCAAATCACCGGGGGCAAGTTCCGCCAGCTTCTTGGCCAGCATCAGAGCAGGTATGTGCGTGGTTTGGAAAAAGGTGTTGTAGTAGGGCAGTTCGTTCATCTGCCGCGCAGCGACTTCCGCCAGTTCCGGGCGGCCGTAGCCTATATTGACACACCAAAGACCCGCCATCCCGTCAAGGATTTCAGTACCTTCGCTATCCCTGAGCCAAACACCTTTCGCTCCCGTGATTACTCTCGCACCTTTCTCATTAAGCTCCTGCCCTTTGGAAAACGGGTGCAGATGGTGCGCAGCGTCCATTGCCTGCAATTCTGCTGTCGGAAGGTGATTTGAAACTTTTCTCATGTTCTATCAGCCTCCAATCAAACGTTCAAAAGAAGGTGTTGCCGTTCCCAAGGGGAAATTTCACGCTGATACTCTTCGTTTTCTGCTCGTTTGATGTCGGCAAACAACTGGCAAAACTCTTCGCCCAGAACCTCCCGGATTTCGCTTGCGTCCTCAAAGCGATCCAAAGCCTCACGCAAACTGGACGGCAGTGGTTCCTCTGCCTCCCAAACCTCCTTCGTAGCCTCGGGTCGTGGTTCAATCTTGTTGATCATACCCAAGTATCCGCAGGCCAACGACGCTGCGATTGCAATGTAGGGGTTACAATCCATACCGATGACGCGATTCTCAAGTCGCCGCGCGGCGGGGCCGGAATGTGGTACCCGCAGACCAGTGGTGCGGTTGTCGCTCGCCCACTCTAGATTGGCCGGGGCGCTTTGTCCTTCGACTGTAATCCGACGGTAAGAGTTCACATACGGCGCAAGCAAGGGGACGACTTGCATCAGATACTTCTGAGAACCACCGATGAACCACCGAAACAGGTCCGACGCAGACCCATCCTCAGTCGAAAAGATGTTATTACCAGTATCTGAATCAACAACACTCTGATGCACATGCATAGCACTGCCGGGCTCATCGCGGATGGGTTTGGCCATGAAAGTTGCGAACATGCCGTTCTTCAGCGCTGCTTCACGAATAGTGCGCTTGAAAAAAAACACCTGGTCGGCAAGGTGCAGCGGGTCACCGTGCATCAGATTGATCTCAACCTGGCCGGCTCCGCCTTCCTGAATAACCGTGTCGATTTCAAGTCCTTGTGCTTCTGCGAAGTCGTAAATCGTGTCAATCACGGGGCCATGATCATCCACTGCCGCCATGGAATACACCTGTCGACTCGCTCCCCTGCGACCAGTACGCCCAATCGGAGGTTCGATGGGCTCATTGGGATCGAGATTTGGCTTAGTTAGGTAGAACTCCAACTCGGGCGCAACAACTGGTGTCCAGTTCTTGTCTGCAAAGGCCTGCAAAACACGTTGCAAAACAACACGCGGTGAGATCGCCAATGAAGATCCATCGCGGTTGAACATATCGCAAATCACTTGTACGGAAACATCATCCGACCAGGGTATGGCGCAAGCGGTACCCATATCAGGCTTGAGAACAATGTCTTTCTCAAGCCATTGCCCTTCGATTTCCATGTCGACATACTCACCTGAGATTGTCTGATAAAATAGGGAAATCGGAAGCGCCAAGTCTGACATAGGATCAAACTTCACTGCAGGCATTGCCTTGCCACGAGAAGTACCCGCGATATCCGGTACGATGCATTCTACTTCATCGATCCTGCGCCCTTGAGCAAATAGCGCGAATTCATCCGGCAGATTCTCCTGCCAAGCCGATCTTTTTACGGACACCATCCAAACCTCCTGGGTCGCCCATTGAGTTGGCGACCAATCTATAGAAGTTTTGATCAAAAATTATCAGATAGTCAATCACCCATTCCCGAGTATCGGATTTGATCGTTTTGTTACACTTTTGTTGCCTGCAAAACAAACTGCATCCCTTGGCGAATATCCTCCTCAAAGGCCAGCTTGACCGCATCAAAGTTTTTTTCTCTAAGCGCGGTTGTGGCTGCTCTATGTTGATCAACCAAATTGGCTGTTCCAAAGCGCCCACAACCGACTCGCAGTGCTGGACCCACTTGAAGCCACAGTGATTCAGCCACTCGAAACAACACTTGTGCGTCTGCTGCAGCGTACAACGAAAAATGAAACTGGTAGTTTGCTTCGAGGTATTTCCGGATGTCGCCGACTTCAATTGCTTGGTTGACCTGCTCATCCCAGAATTCCAAATCGGCAGTAACATCCACACTACTATTTTCCGCACCCATCATTGCCAAAGCAGGCTCAACAGACAATCTAACCAGTTCGATCTGATTCAGCCGTCTTTGGGTCATTCTAGGGATTTCGACCCTTCGATTCTCGCGCGTGACAAGAGCCCCTTCGGCAGTGAGGCGGCGTATCGCTTCGCGAATAGGTGTAACTCCAGAACCGATGGATTCAGCAAGCCCATGGATCGTCAGAGGTTGGCCTGGTACAAATTCACCAAAAAGCAACTGCTCCTTCAACTGGGTGTATATAGTCTCATGCTCCGGCTTTCTGCCCACTAAGCGGTTCATCTTTCTCCCTTCATTCTGTCAATTAGCGACTTTGTAGATTTCCGATCGGCAATATAGTCGAGGGTCATGAAACTATCAAATGTGAGTGTGGGGATTGCAAAGAATCATTTTTTGATCAAAAGTGCATTCAATCTGAGTGCAACCAATAGGGAGGAATGAATGCTCAAATTGAAATCGTGTTCGCTGCTTGCGATTGCGGCAGTAACCGCACAAACCGCGTTGGCGGAAGAAGTGCGTGTGTACAACTGGTCAGACTACATCGATGAATCGCTTTTGGAGAAGTTCGAGCAAGAAACGGGCATCGAGCTGATCTATGATGTGTTTGATAGCAATGAAGTCCTTGAGACTAAACTGCTGGCCGGTCAATCGGGTTATGATGTGGTTGTGCCATCGGGCACCTTCCTGCAACGCCAGATCGCTGCAGGCGTCTTCCAGCCACTGGACCAGTCCAAGCTTTCGAACGCCGAACACCTGTGGGACGCCATTCAGGAGCGCACCGAACGCTATGACCCCGACAATGCCTATTCCGTGACCTACATGTGGGGCACGACCGGCATTGGCGCCATCCCGGAAAAAGTCCACGCTGTATTGGGCGAGGATGCTCCAATCGACTCGCTAGACTTGGTCTTCAATCCCGAGAACATGGAAAAATTGGCCGAGTGCGGCGTGTATTTCCTGGACGCTCCAGGTGAGATGATCCCTGCGGCACTGAACTACATCGGCGAAAATCCTGACGCTCAGGATGTTGAGACGATCGAAAAAGCCGAGGCCGTTCTGGCTGCGGTTCGCCCCTACGTCAAAAAATACAACAGCTCGGAATACATCACTGCCTTGGCCAATGGCGACATCTGCGTAGCCTTCGGCTGGTCGGGTGACATACTTCAGGCACGTGACCGTGCGGCAGAAGCCGAAAACGGGGTTGAGGTCGTGTATAATGCGGTTCAGGAAGGTTCACTGATGTGGTTCGATCAGATGGCGATCCCTTCAGATGCTCCGAATGTTGATGCGGCACACGCTTTCATCAATTTCATCATCGATCCTGAAAATATCGCGATTGCATCCAACTATGTCTACTTCGCCAACGGTGTGAACCCGGAAGGTCAGGAACTGGAAGAAGACGTGATTGGCGACACCGCAATTTACCCGGATGACACCACGATGGGTAACTTGTACACCACTTCTCCCTGGGGACCGAAGGCACAGCGTGCAGCAACTCGCCTTTGGACAAAGGTTAAATCGGGCACCTGAGCTCAAATTCACGTGACCAAGAACCGCCCGGCCTTTAGAAATGGCCGGGCGGCTTCCGTAGGGAGAAACAAAATGAATCAACCCGCTATCGCACCGACCTTTGAACCTTGGACAGACTCACGGGAAACGCCTTTGATTTCCTTTAAGTCAGTAACTAAGAGATTTGGTTCTTTCACTGCAATCAACGATGTTACGCTGGATATCTACAAAAAAGAGTTTTTTGCTTTGCTTGGCCCTTCGGGTTGCGGCAAGACAACTCTAATGCGGATGCTGGGCGGATTCGAAACGCCAACAGAAGGTGTGATCACGATTGATGGCCAGGACATGGCCAATATTCCTCCGAACAAACGCGCAGTGAACATGATGTTCCAAAGCTATGCGCTGTTCCCGCACCTTACGGTCTGGGACAACATCGCCTTTGGCCTCAAACGCGACAAGATGCCGAAAGAGCAGATTGAGGAGCGCGTTGAAGAAATGCTGAACCTGGTTCAGCTTCAGAAATTCGCACGGCGTAAACCTCACCAGATTTCCGGTGGCCAGCGTCAGCGCGTGGCCCTGGCCCGTTCGCTTGCCAAAGCCCCCAAGCTACTGTTACTCGACGAACCTTTGGGCGCGCTGGACAAAAAACTGCGTCAGGATACCCAGTTCGAACTGATGGATATTCAGGAAAAGACTGGCACCACCTTCGTGATCGTGACGCATGATCAGGAAGAGGCGATGACAGTTGCCAGCCGCATAGCTGTCATGGATCATGGCGAACTGATCCAGGTTGAAACCCCAGACCGTATCTATGAGACACCCAATTCCGTCTACGTGGCCGATTTTATCGGCGATGTGAATCTGATCGAAGGCAACACCAAACCACGCGGTGACGGCAAAGTCGAAATACATTGGGCCGAAGGTCAGCAACCACTGGTCGCCGAATGCCCCCATGCTCCGAATTCCGAAGCACGCTGCACTTTCGCTATTCGCCCAGAGAAGGTGAACATCAGCAAAGAGCGGCCGGACACACAAGTAAACGTTGTCCAAGGCAAGATTCACGACATTGCCTATCTGGGTAACATCTCGACCTACAAAGTCGAATTGTCGAACGGCACCATGGTCAAGGCGCAAGCTGCGAACAATCGCCGACTTGCCCGCCGCAATCTGACCTGGGAAGACGATGTCTGGCTGTCCTGGACTGAAACTGCCGGCATCGTGCTGGACAGATAACGGAGAAAGTGATGAACTTCAGGCGTTTTTTCCTAATCTCCGTGCCATATGTCTGGCTGCTGGTATTGTTTCTGATTCCATTTGGTATCGTTCTCAAAATCTCGCTGTCGGACACGGCACTGGCAATTCCACCCTACACTCCAACACTTGATCTGGCCGGCGGCTGGGCATCTATCAAAGAGTTCTTTTCGCAGCTGGATTTTGAAAACTTTGTCTTTTTGACAGAGGACGACCTGTACTGGAAAAGCTATCTTTCAAGCCTAAAAATCGCGTTTCTCGCAACTTTCTTATGCCTATTGGTCGGTTTTCCAATCGCCTACGGCATGGCAAATGCGCCGGACGAATGGCGCCCGACCCTGATGATGCTGGTGATCCTACCCTTCTGGACCAGCTTCCTGATCCGTGTGTACGCATGGATGGGCATCCTCAGTCAGGAAGGTCTGCTGAACCAGTTCCTCTTGTGGTTGGGTGTCATAGGCGAACCGTTGACAATCCTGAACACAAACGTGGCCGTCTATATCGGCATCGTCTATACATACTGCCCTTTCATGATCCTGCCGATCTATTCGACACTTGAAAAACTGGACGGATCGCTGCTGGAAGCTGGCGAAGACCTTGGGTGCTCCAGAACATCCGCGTTCTGGCTGATCACGGTTCCGCTGTCAAAATCCGGCATCATAGCGGGCTGCTTCCTTGTTTTCATTCCGGCACTGGGAGAGTTCGTGATCCCGTCGCTGCTGGGTGGCTCGGGTACGCTTATGATCGGCAAGGTCCTGTTTGAGGAATTCTTCTCGAACCGCGACTGGCCGGTGGCGAGCGCGGTGGCCATCGTTCTGCTGTTGATCCTGATCATCCCGATCGTGCTTTACCAGCGCAATGAACAGAAAATGATGGAGGCCGAGCAATGAGACGCCTGACTTGGTTCAACACAACTTCACTGACGCTTGGGTTTGCGTTTCTGTATCTGCCGATGGTCATCCTGATCATCTACAGCTTCAATGAATCCCGACTGGTTACAGTCTGGGGCGGCTTCTCGACCAAATGGTACGGTGAGCTCATGAAGAACGAGGCGTTCCTGGACGCGGCGGTAGTCACATTGAAGGTGGCACTTGCATCCTCGATCACGGCGACGGTTCTGGGCACAATGGCGGCATATGTACTGGTGCGAGGCGGGCGGTTTTTTGGCCGCACGCTGTTCTCGGGCATGATCTATGCTCCGCTGGTGATGCCCGAGGTGATCACCGGCCTGTCATTGTTGTTGCTATTCATCTCAATCGGGCTGGATCGCGGCATCCTGACGATCGTTCTGGCGCACACCACTTTTTCGATGTGTTATGTATCGGTTGTGGTCAGCTCTCGTCTGGTCAGCTTTGACCGCTCGGTCGAAGAGGCGGCGCTGGATCTGGGTTGCACTCCTTTCGATGCGTTCAGGTCCGTAACTCTTCCGATCATCGCGCCTGCTGTCATCTCGGGCTGGTTGCTTGCTCTGACATTGTCGCTGGATGACCTGGTGATCTCTTCATTTGTTGCGGGCCCGTCTTCCACAACCTTGCCGATCAAGATCTTCAGCTCTGTTCGTTTGGGTGTCAGCCCAGAAATCAACGCGCTGTCGACCATTTTGATCGGGCTCGTCACTATTGGAACCATAAGTGTCTCGCTCGCCAGTAAGCGCGCGGTCAAAAAGCGCCAGAGGGAAGAGCAAATGGCGGAGCAAATGGCGTGAGTTTTTCCGATGACTACGCCGCCTATTGCCAGGCACATGGTGTTCCGGACCGTATCGAGTTGTTGCTGTGCGACCTGAACGCAGTTCTTCGGGGCAAATGGGTGCCCGGCGACGGCGTCGATAAACTGGAAAAAGGGGCAGTTCGACTGCCCCTGTCCACCTATGCGCCTGCAATAATGGGCAACGAGGTAGAAAATACCGGGTTGGGCATCGAATTTGGTGACCCCGACGGAATTCTGGTTCCTATTGAGGGAACACTGCACCCGGCCCAATGGCTCGCCGGGAACGTCGCACAGGTTCTGGTCGAAATGACGGACATGCAGGGCAACATTAGCGCTCAGTCTCCGCGCGAGATACTGCGCTCAGTCTGGAACCGGTTTGACGAAAAAGGATGGCGCCCGGTTGTTGCAACAGAGCTGGAATTCTACATCCTTCGCCCCCGCAATGAACGTTCTGAGGCGCCCTGCCCACCGTCTTTTAGCCCAGATGCGCAAAACTACGACATGGAACTTCTGGCGCGGCGCGAGACGATCTTGAATGATATCCTGTCCGCCAGCGCGGCACAGGGTCTGGCAACCGATACCCTGATCGCCGAGTACGGCCCTGGCCAGTTCGAAATCAATTTCCACCACACCGAAGATGTGTTGGCGGCCGCAGAAACGGCAATCCTGTTCCGACGTCTGGTGCGCGGCGTTGTGGCCAGCCATGGGTTCGAGGCCACTTTCATGGCCAAACCCTATTTAGATCATCCCGGCAATGGCATGCATGTACATGCCTCGGTCGTCGACAAGAACGGTAAGAACATTTTCTTGCCAGCCAATGGTGAAGAGATTGCGCAGAATCTGCGCAACGCCGTGTCTGGTGTTCTAGGCAGTATGCGCGACCTGCAAGCGATATTCGCGCCGCATGGTAATTCATACCGCCGTTTCCGGCCTAACAGCTTTGCGCCGGCCACGCCCGACTGGGGTCTGGATAACCGTGCTGCATCAGTCCGGCTACCGGAAACCAAAGGCCCTGGCGCTCGTCTTGAACATCGCATCAGCGGTGCCGATACCAACCCCTATCTGGCAATGGCTGCCATTCTCGGCGGCATGATACATGGCTTAGAAAACGCACCTGATTTGCAGCTCCCGCTGGACGATCCTGATTGTGTACCGGCCCAACCTTTGGATCATGACTGGTACTCTGCCGTCGATCGGTTTGCTTCCGCGCCCATAGCGCAGGAGATTTTCGGCGACTACCGTGAACTATATTCGACCGTTAAGCGCGATGAGATTTCGTCAATTCAAGACCCCATCACCCCTGCGGAGTACACTTATTATCTCAGCCGGATGTGACGATGCGACTGTTCGAAGATATGGCCTATGGGGCTGCCCCGATCGCGGACAGCTACTGGAATACCACGGTTCAGCGCCGGGATTATGCGGTGCTGACCGGGGCGGCCAAGTGTGACACTGCGATAATCGGAGCAGGTTTCACCGGCCTGAACGCAGCTCTGGAATTGGCGCATAGTGGACAGGACGTGGTCATTCTGGATGCCGAACAACCGGGATGGGGTGCCTCGGGTCGCAATGGCGGATTTTGCTGCATTGGCGGTTCAAAAACCGGGTTGGCTGATCTGACTCGCCGGTTCGGCAAGGACCATGCGCTGGACTATATGCGCGCCGAGCGCGATGCTGTCGGATTCGTTCGGACCCGGCTGGATGATTATGGGATCGACGCCGACACCCACTCCAAGGGCGAAACCCGTCTGGCACATTCGCAAAGAGTTGCGGATGAGATGCAGGACGAGATCGCCGGATATCGGGATGTTTATGGCGCAGAACCTGAATTTCTTCGGCGCGAAGCGTTGGAAGATCACGGACTGTACAGCGCCGAATTCTACGGAGCCCTGACGACGCCAATAGGCTTTGCCCTAAACCCGATGAAGTACGTCACCGGGCTTGCCCGTGTAGCGTCAGACGCGGGTGTGCGTATCTACGGCGGCAGCGCCGTGACTGATATTTCGCAATCGGACAATGGCCTGCACCTGCTGAAAACCGCACAAGGCGAGTTGCGTGCCAAAAACCTGATCGTTGCCACCAATGGCTATAGCTCTGAAACCTTGCCGACTTGGCTGGGTGGGCGTTACCTGCCGGTCCAGTCCGGTATCATCGCCACCCGCCCGATGACCGACAACGAGCTTAAGGTCCAAGGATTTACCAGCCGCCAGATGTGCTATGACAGTCGCAATCTGCTTCACTATTTCCGCCTGCTGTCGGACAATCGGATGCTGTTTGGATTGCGCGCCTCATCGCGCACCACGACACATAGCGAGGCAGGAACCAAAGCCCGTGCCCGGGCTGATTTCGACCGCATGTTCCCGGCCTGGCAACACGTAGAAACGGCGCATTACTGGTCGGGGCTTGTGTGTCTTTCCCGCAACTTCACCCCTTTTGCCGGGCCGATCCCCGGAATGGATAGAACCTGGGCTGCGCTGTGCTATCACGGCAACGGTGTCGCCATGGGCAGCTATACCGGCGCGATGGTTGCCGGGCAAATTTTGAACCACGGGCTTCAAACCCCACATGTAATGACCCAACCCATGCGTAAGTTCGAACTGGGACGTTGGCGGCGCGCAATGCTGCCTCTGATCTACGCATGGTACGGACTGCAAGATAGGAGAGCATGATGAGCGATCAGAAACTTCGCGTCGGTATTCTGGAAACCGGCCGCCCGCCCGAAGAACTGGCCCCGATCCACGGTGACTATCCCGGTATGGTGCAGCAATGGCTGGGTGATCTGGATGCCGAGTTTTCATCCTATGCTGTTCTGGACGAGGAATTTCCGGCCAGCCCGAGAGATGCTGACCTTTGGGTGATCACAGGGTCGAAATTCGGAGCATACGAAGATCATGCATGGATTCCACCGCTCGAAGCGTTCATACGCGGTGCGCGAGACTCGGGCAAACTGATGTTCGGTATCTGCTTTGGCCACCAGATCATCGCGCAGGCCCTGGGTGGTGTGGTATGCAAATCCGACAAGGGCTGGGGCCTTGGCGTTCATGAATACCCAACGACTGGTGACTGGCCCGATGAATTGGGTAACCCCCCCAGAAACATCGCCATCCAGGCCTACCATCAGGACCAGGTTGAAAAGAAACCTGATGGCGCTGTGACCATCGCCTCGACGGATTTCTGCGAACACGGCGCGCTGTGGTATCCCGGCTTTGCGATCACGGTTCAGGGCCACCCCGAGTTTGGCAAACCCTATGCCAGTGACTTGCTTGAGAACCGCCGCGGCAGCGTACTGAAAGACGAAGACGTGGATCAGGGCCAGCGCAACATGGCGATTGACGACAACCGCTCGATGGTGGCCGATCTGGTGCGTGACTACTTGCTGAAGCAAAAGACGCCGGCCTGATGGTCCCGGTCGGAAACTTAAGCCAGCTGACGCTATATGGCATTGAGGAGTCGCTCTATTTTTGGATAGCGCGGTTGGCGCTGCATGAACGAGGTCTGCCATTCGATATTGTCGAGACAGACCCGTTCGACCCACCCCTGCCCGACAGCTACCTGGCGCTTCATCCGTTTGGTCGAATCCCGACGCTGGTGCATGGCGACTTCGTCTTGTACGAGGCCAGCGCAATCCTGCGCTATGTCGATCTGGTGTTCGAAGGGCCATCTCTGATACCGCCCGAACCCCGGCGCGCCGCCCGCATGACGCAATTGATGTCGCTGCTGGATGACTATGCCGTCAATCCGATGATTGACAAGGTCGTCTCGGAGCGACTGTTTTCACCACTTGAAGGTAAATCGCCAAACGAAGAAGCCATTACCGACGGCCTTCGCGGGGCGGGCCGCGTGCTGGCTGCTGTAGACGCGTTTATCACCGAAGGGTTGATCCTGGATCAGCGGTCGATCACGCTAGCTGACTTGTATCTGGGGCCGTTCATTGGTTACTTTGTCATGACCAGAGAGGGTTCGGACATGTTACGCCGCTTTCCGGCCTTGTCGCGCTGGTATGAATGGTTTGCCGCGCACCCGTCCGCGATTGCCACCAACCCCGGCCCACCTGTGGCGGACGAATGATCCAGCGGCTTGCGTTTGTGCTGACCGGTCTGCTTGTGATCTGGTGGGCTACCGCATCCCGCGCACAGGTGCCGGTCGATATCGAACTGGTGATTGCTATCGACACCTCGGTCAGCGTTTCGGATCAGGAATTTGCGCTGCAACTTCTGGGCGTCGCGGATGCGATGCGGGGGCCTCGGGTACAACAGGCAATTAACGCAATGCCTGACGGTCTGGCAGTCACTGTGATGGAGTGGAGCTATGGCCATCTAAACCGCCCCGTCCTGCCTTGGTTCCATCTGCGCACAGCAAATGACGCGGTGGCATTTGCCAAACAAGTCGAACAAGTCCAGCGCGAGGGTGGCGGACGCGCTACTGCAATCGGAGAAGCAATCACAAGGGCCACCGATTTGCTTAACAGCAACAATTTCACCGGTCTTTTTCGCAAGATAGATATCTCGGGCGACGCCCGGAACAATTCCGGCGTGAACCCTTTGCTGCCCCGCCAGATCGCCATTGATCAGGGAATAACAATCAATGGCCTTGCCATTCTAACCAGCGACAGGGAACTGGGCGCTTATTACGCGACATTTGTCGCTGGTGGACCTGGTTCGTTTGTGATGGCCATCAGCAATTCAGACAGCATCCGTCACGCGATGCGCCGTAAACTGGAACGCGAGTTACAGTTCCGGTTGTCCCAGACCAACCCGAGCACTCTGGTTCGGGAAACCCGAATGGGAGTACAAACAGACTAGTGAAGCTTGAGCTGCGGGCGCACACGTTTCATCGCCTGCGACAACAGGCTGCGTGTCGCTGCCCGCCAATTACCCTGAACCGCCGATTCATGTGCAAAGTGCAGGTACCTATAGGCGCGACGGGCCAGCCAACCCTCAATCGTCATGGTTCCCAGCGCCCGACCCATCAGCGAACCGACGGCCGAATACTTGCTGATCGCCACCAATGATCCTCGGTCGACATACCGAAAATTTTCCAGTGCCTTACCCTCGATTGCACGGCGCAACTGCGTCTCCATGAACTCGGCTTGCTGCGAGGCGACCTGCGCCCGCGGCGGCAGAGAAGTTCCTTTTTCTGGCCACTGACATTCAGAGCAGTCGCCGATGGCGAACACGGAGTCGCTTCTTGTTGTCTGCAATGTCGAGCGGGTACTGATACGACCAAGCGAGCCAATGTCGAAAGCGTCCAGTTCTTTCAGAATTGCAGGTGCCTTGATGCCTGCGGCCCAGACCATCAGCTCAGCCGGAATCTTTTGACCGCCCTGTAGGCGCACACCGTCCGATGTGGCTTCTTCGACCATTGAAGACAGGCGCAAATCGACATCGATACTGTGCAACTTGCTCGCTACCTTTTCCGACACTTGTTCAGGCAGTGCAGCAACCAGCCGATCTGCTGCTTCTACAAGTGTGATGTTGACTGACGAAGGGTCACGCAGCTTATCGATCCCATGACGGGCAAACTGTTCAGTCGCCTCACGCAGTTCGGCGGCAAGTTCCACTCCGGTCGCACCACCGCCGATGATACAGATATTGAGTTTTGAGACTCCTTCGCCTAGCGCGCCAGTTTCCAGACGCAGGCAAAGGTTCAGCAGTTCAGCCTGCATCTTCTTGGCTTGCTTAGGTGTATCCAGGAACATGCAGTGTTCGGACACCCCACTACAGCCGAAGTCATTGGATCGGCTGCCGATTGCCAAAACCAGATAGTCGAAATGCAATGTGCGCTGCGGGGCCAGGAGTTTTTGCGCGCTGTCCCGGACAGGGTCCAGAAGAATGGTTTTGGCTTCAAGATCCAGCGCGCTCAGCCGTCCTAGCCGAAAGTTGTATCCATTCCGGTTGGAATGTTCGAGAAAGCTGATCTCGTCCTCGTTGCCCTTGGTTCCGGCGGCAAATTCATGTAGTGAGGGTTTCCACATGTGAGTCAGATTTTCGTCAACCAAGGTCACTTCGGCCCGACCGCGGCGTCCCAAGGAACGGCTGAGGCGAGTCGCCAGATTCAATCCCCCGGCGCCTCCTCCGACAATTACAATGTGCGGTCTTGCTTCCGAGCGCATGTCCCCTCCAATCGGCGCCCACCAAAGTCGCCAGTTGTCTCTGATTTGTTACATTTGATTGATTGGATCAGGTTGCGTCGAATGCCGCATAGATCTTGCGTACTGGCGTCACCGACTCCCAGGTGCCGACAAAGCCTGCCGGGATCACGAACGCGTCACCTTGATAGAAGGTCCACATGTCACCGTCTTGGTTTTCAATGGTTGCTGTACCCTCGAGCAGGATGCACAATTCGTTTTCCGAGTAGTTGACGTTCAGTTTGCACGCCTCACTGGACCACTGCCCCACGTTGAACTGCTCAGTACTGTCGGAATAAGCATTCCAGAGGCGTGTCGCTGGCTCGCCCGAGATCAGCTTCTCGGCGGCAATGTCGCTTTCGTGCAGCGGAACTGACCGATCGACACGCGTTATCGTATTGTTGCTCATTGTTTTTAGAACTCCGGGAAAAAGGCGGCCCGGCATTGCGCCGGACCAGTTGGGGAGATTTGTTATTGAACCTTGCGTAGTGCCACGCGGAGGATGCCGATCAGTTCGTCAATCTGATCTTCCGAGATGATCAATGGCGGTGACAGGGCGATGATGTCGCCGGTCACGCGGATCAGCGCACCTTGTTCGAAGCACTCAGTGAACACGTCAAAAGCACGTGCGCCCGGAGCTCCGTCGCGCGAGGACAGCTCAATCCCGCCGATCAGGCCCAGATTTCGAATATCGATAACATTCGGTTCATCGCGCAGCGAATGCACCGCATGCTGCCATTTCTCATTCAAGTCCGCAGCACGGGTCAGCAATTGACCGGATTCGTAGATGTCCAGAACGGCCAAACCGGCTGCACAGGCAATCGGATGGCCTGAATAGGTGTACCCGTGGAACAACTCGATCATGTTTTCCGGGCCCTGCATGAACGCGTCATGAACGTGCTTTTGGGCAAACACAGCGCCCATAGGAACTACGCCGTTGGTCAGACCCTTGGCCGTGGTGAACAAGTCGGGGGTCACGCCAAAGAACTGGGATGCAAACGGCGTACCGAGACGGCCAAAGCCAGTGATCACCTCATCAAATATCAGCAGGATACCGTGTTTGGTGCAGATCTCACGCAGGCGCTCAAGGTAGCCCTTGGGCGGAACCAAAACGCCAGTTGACCCGGCAACAGGCTCAACGATACAGGCCGCGATGGTTTCCGCACCGTGCAGCGCAACGATGCGTTCCAAATCTTCGGCCAGATCGGTGCCGTATTCGGGTTGCCCCTTGGCAAAGGCGTTTTCCGGCAGATGCGTGTGGCGCAGATGGTCAACGCCGGTCAACATACCGCCGAACTGACGGCGGTTGTTAACGATACCGCCAACAGAAATGCCGCCAAAGCCTACCCCGTGATAACCGCGTTCGCGCCCGATGAAGCGGGTTCTTGTACCTTCGCCACGGGCTCTGTGATAGGCCAGAGCCATTTTGAGCGCAGTATCAACCGATTCCGATCCTGAACCGGTATAAAACACATGATCGAACCCCTCGGGAGCCAATGCCTTGAGGCGTTCGGCAAAGGCAAAAGCCAGATCGTGACTGATGTTAAAACTCGGAGCATAGTCCATCTGACTTAACTGGTGATGAACCGCATCGGCAATTTCCTGATAGCCGTGGCCCGCGTTGCAACACCACAGTCCGGCGGTGCCGTCGATGATCTCTCGGCCATCGTCGGTTGTGTAGTGCATTCCCTTGGCCCCAGATAGTATCTTGGGAGCCGCCTTGAATTGCCGATTGGCCGTGAACGGCATCCAATAGGCGTCGAGATTTCGGTTTTGAAGGTTCATAATGTCCTCACAAAGCTGTCGTTACAGCGCTTTCTTCAGGTGATAGGATTTTGGCCGCGTCAGTGAGTTGTAACCAAGTATCGACAGTGTTGTGCCGCGTCCTGTATTCTTACAGCCGGTCCAACATACAGCAGGGTCCAGATAGTCGCAGCGGTTCATGAACACGGTGCCAGTTTCGATCCGGGCACCAATTTCGGCGGCGCGGTCGGCATCCTGCGTCCACAGGCTTGCTGTCAGTCCAAACTCGCTGTCATTCATCAACGCGATGGCTTCCTCATCAGACGACACCTTCATGATGCCGACAACCGGGCCAAAGCTTTCGTCACGCATCACGCGCATGTCGTGGTTTACGTCCACCAGGATCTGCGGTGCCAGATAGGCCCCGCCATCATCCGCCGGGAAATTTTCCGGGTCGATCAACGCCTTTGCGCCATCAGCGATGCCCTCACTGATCTGGTCGCGCACTTCCTGCGCAAATCGCACATTGGCCATGGGACCAATGGTCGTACCCTCTTCAAACGGGTTGCCCAGATTCAGCTTGTTTACCTCGGCCACGGCCTTTTCAACGAACTCGTCGAACTTACTTTCATGGACATAAACGCGCTCAATCCCACAGCAGCACTGACCGGCGTTGAAGAACGCACCATCCATAAGGGTCGCAACAGCTGCATCCACATCGGCGTCTTGCATCAAATAAGCCGGATCCTTGCCGCCCAATTCGGTGCCAACGCCGGTGAATGTACCCGCCGCCGCGCGCTCCATCGCTTGGCCGCCGCCAACTGAGCCGGTAAAGTTGACAAAGCCGAAATGGCCTTCGCCGATCAACTCGGACGTAGTGCTGTGGTCGAAGAACACATTTTGCAAAACATCGGTCGGGAAACCCACCTCGTCAAAAGCTTTTACGATCAACTCACCTGCAATCAGGGTCTGGGCTGCGTGCTTCATGATGACCGAGTTACCAGCGATCAATGCAGGCACCAGTGAGTTGATAGTGGTCAGGAACGGATAGTTCCAAGGCGCCACAATAAAGACGATGCCAACCGGCTCTTTCTCAATACGGCGTTCAAACTTGTCGCTATCCTCAGCCACAATTGGCTTCAGCGCCTCTTCGGCAATATCGGCCATATAGGTTGCGCGCTCGACACAACCGTTGAATTCAAAGAACTGCGCCGTGGGGCGACCCATCATATGGGCGACCTGTTCGGCCGCTTCGTCGCGGTGGGTTGCCAGCTGGTGGATGGCTTTCATGACCAGATCACGACGTTCTGTCAGCGGACGTGCGGCCCAGTCCTTGCCCGCTGCCTTGCTGCGTTTGATCCGGTCCAACGCCTCATCTTTGGACATAGCCTGACGGGTTACATATACTTCGCCGTTGACCGGCGATACGCATTTGATTTCAGACATTTATCAGATCTCCTCTGCGGATCAGCGCAGTTTTTCCTTGAGTTTGTAGTACATCATGCCTACCGCAATCGCCTGACTTCCAAGCGCGCGGGTGAACGGCAGTTTCATGTGACGAACGTTTTCGTAGATAAGAAAATCCGTCATGTCGCCGGTGATGGCCTCGGCCATGATCTCGCCCATGATATGGGTGAGGGCGATGCCATGCCCGGAATAGCCCTGTACGTAGAACACGTTGTCGCTGATCTTGCCGACCTGTGGGATGCGGTTGATGACGATACCGTCAATACCGGCCCAGCTGAACTCGATATCCACACCTTTCAGGCGCGGAAACGTTCGCTCCATTGCCGGTCGCAATTCTGAACCGATATCTTTGCTGTCGCGACCGGAATAGTTGGTTCCGCCACCGAACATCAGGCGGTGATCGGCGGTGCAACGATAGTAGTCCAGCACGAACCGACAATCGTACACGGCCAGGTTATGCGGGTTGATCTGGCGCGCAACCTCTTCGCCCAGCTGAGCCGTGGCCATATTAGCCAGCGACGCCGGGAACAGCTTGCCTGCCAGCTCCTTCTGTTCGAGGAAGTGATAGGCGTTGCCTGCAATCAGCACGGTATCCGCGGTAACTCGGCCATGCTCGGTGACCAGAACCGGACGAACACCATGTTCGATCTTCGTCACCTGCGAGTTTTCGAACACTTTTGCGCCCAGTGATTCTGCCGCCCGAGCCTCTCCCACGCACAGGTCCATTGAATGGACGTGCATGTTGCGCCGATTTAGCAGGCCACCGCAGTAAATCTCCGTTTCCAGATATTTGGGAATGTCCTTGCCGTCGATCAGCTCAAGATCGTCCCCCATGCCGCGCTCTTGCGCTTCGTCATGGATGGCCTTCAACTCTTCCATATGCGCAGGCTTCATCGCGGTCTGGAGGTGGCCGAAATTCAGATCGCACTCAATACCGTATTTTTCAATCCGGTTGCGAATGATGTCATGGCCCTTCCAGCGCGTCTGCCACACAACGTCATCCGCCTCTGAGCCGACGGTGCGCTTGAACTCGCGCGCCATAGCAATATCGCCTGACAGGCTGCCGGTGATTTGACCACCGTTCCGTCCGGTGGCGCCCCAACCGATTTTCTTGGCTTCAAGCAATGCAACGGTCTTGCCGCGCTCGGCCAACTCAACAGCAGCGGCGACACCGCTAAAGCCGCCCCCGATGATTGCAACATCCACATCCAAGTTCTCTGACAATGTCGCGAACCCGTTGGTATCACGGGTCGTTGCTGCATAGTACGAGTTTGTGTGCATACAGATTCCCTTTTTGATCAAATTTATTATCAACAATCCATCAACGCAAGGGCTCGTTTAAAATTTCGCAATCTATTGTTTTATAATTATTTTCATACGTTGACGGATGAATTTCGCCTTAAAGTACTCGATTCACTTAACAGTTTTGACAAAAACAAAAAACGGGGCGCAACTGCACCCCGCACTGATAGATCAACTGAAACTTTGACATACGCTACAGTGTATTGTGGATGTCCTCTGCCACAACTAGGCCGGACTTGTGAGCACCAGCGACTGTCGCCCAGTCATCTTCACTTAGCGCTTCACCAGCAAACCATAGGCGGTCCGCTTCCTGTGAACGCAATTCGTCGCGCGACCATGCACCACCAGGTTCCGCAGAAGCGTAAGAACCATAGGTGTAAGGATTGGTGGTCCAATCAAATGTGGAACTGTTGATGATGGCATCCTCAACCTTAGAGCCGAATGCCTTTTTCAGTTCGGAAACAACGAAGTCATACATTGCGCCGGTGCCTTCATCCGACATCTGGCGCGCAAAGTCGCCACCTAGATCGCAATAAGTGATGCCGTGACCGCTGGCATCGACAAGCGCACCAAAGCCCTTGGGCGCGCCGTTCATCTGTTCAGTGATTTTATAGCCATAGTAGCCGTCTTCACCGATGCCAAAGAAATTCTCGCTCAGCTGCAATGCAACATGGTTGTAGTGCCCCATGGTCAGGACGTTGATTGCTTCCTGCTTTTTTACCGGCAGCGGCGGGTCGAACTTGATGTCCCCGCTTGCCAGAACGCCCATTGAAACTGTTACGACAACAGCACGCGCCTTGATAGTGCCATTGTCGGTCACAACCTCGACACCAGAGCCACCCCAGCGAATTTCTGAAGCAGCGGTTTCAAGTGTGACGGGTACATCGCGGGCGCTGTGCGCAAACAGAGTGCCGAAACCTTCGCGGCAGTACCAATCAGTGCCACCTTCGGCCGAGTACCAGTCTGAGCATGAGAAATTGGCCAGATCCTTGGCCATCTCATACGCGCCCTGATATACGTCTACCATCAAGTTCAGATCGCCAGCATCAGGCACAACAGATGCAGCAGAGACATCTTGCCCGTTCTCTCCTGCGAGCAACATCGCATCAACTGCTGCCTCGTCAGCCGCTCGATATGCCGCGAGCTCGCTGTCCGTCATGGGACGGTCACCGTTATACCAAATCTCGTCAAGCGGGCTTTTGTACAGGTCAAATCCGTTTTCAAGCCCGTAATCCACAAAGGGGTTTTCTTCCCTGTAATGCAACCAATGAGCTCCAACATCATAGGGCACGCCAAATACTTCGGAGTCCGTGTGAACGCGCCCCCCTATACGGCTATCGGCTTCAATAACCGTAACCGTCAAGCCACGACGTGTAAGTTCACGTGCTGTCGAAATACCGGCAGCACCCGCGCCAATCACAACGACATCTACGTCAGCTGCATGAGCACGGCGCACAAACATCGGCGTCGCAAGCGCCGCTGCGCCGGTCAGCAGAGCATTCCTTCTGGTAATCATGGCCATATAGCGTCCCTCCACTTTTGATCAAAACCGTTCATGGCGCATCATTACCCCAATGAAGGCTTTCAAACAATCCCCGTGATGCTTAACATAGTAAAAGTAGGTATAAATTACCAAAATTTGTTAAGAATTTGAGGCAATCACTACTGTTCAATTCTACGTGTAAACTTAACGCCACAAGCTTGACATGTGATTTTGATCAATAGTTACCTTTCTTAGGGAGCTGGTTTCATCACAAGCGCGCGGGTGCCCCGACGCTCCTTTTCACCAATTGTCCAGAAGGAGACAAAAATGATTTGCCACCCAAACTCGAAGACTCCAGGTAAAGTTCTCGCTACAGCCATCGCATTAAGCGCCGGAGCGGTAACCTCAGCGTTTGCTGAAGAGTTACTGAACACATACGAAGGGGTCGCCATGGATGGTTTTGACGTTGTCGCGTACTTTTCTGAAAACGCTCCGGTTATGGGTCTGGAACAGCATACAGTAACCTACAAGGGTGGCGAATGGCGTTTCTCTTCAGCGGAAAACGCCGCTGCCTTTAGAAGCAGCCCTGAGAATTACGCGCCCCAGTTTAACGGATTTTGTTCCTATGCCGTTTCTGAAGGGTATGGCGCCGAAGTAGACTTCATCAAGGGTTGGTCTGTGGTGGACGGCAAATTGTATTTAAACTGGAACGAAGAAACAAAGGACGAATTCCTGGCTGAACACGCAATGCGGATCAGCGCCGCCGAATCCGCGTGGCCTGCGGTTCATTCCGGGATTCAGGATGGCAGTGTGCCGCTTTACCGTCATGCAGACGAACCTGCAGAAGGAATCTCTCACCCACAGACTCTTGACCATGAAGGATGAAGTCCAGGCCTTGCCTGCCAAATCATGACCAAACTGATTCTGACAATGCTCTGACCGACCGGTCAGAGCGCAAATCTTTGTGTTATGTTGAAGAAAACGCGACCACCGAAACTTTGGTCATTTTTCGATTGGCCAACCCAATATTGCGTTAGAACATACAGGAGTGTTCAGTCTTGTCATTGGGTGCGTCTCGTGAACCCTGAACCGTAACTTATCTTCGTTACGTCAGTGCTGGATGTCGGCGCGACCGGAAAACTTGCCAACTGCTTTCGGTTCACCTTGAAAATAGGCAACAACTGACACGAAGATTGCTGATGCCAAGAGCCTTTCTTCTCGAAACAGTGATAAATGGCCAGGTCAGCGGCACAACGCAATCTGGCCCCGACCGGCTTGAGCACCTGCCGGGGCCACTCAGACCCTGAATTCCGTGAGTGGTGGGTCTGAGGGGAGGGTCTGTTTAGCCTAGCGTGGGCATCACGAATTCGGGATCCGTGCGCATGCCCGACGGCCAACGCGTGGTGGTCGTCTTGATGCGGGTATAGAAGCGAACGCCTTCCATTCCATGCATGTGATGATCACCAAAGATCGACGCCTTCCAGCCACCAAAGCTGTGGAAAGCCATTGGAACCGGAATCGGAACGTTTACGCCGACCATACCGACCTCGATGTCCTGGCTGAAGTTACGCGCCACGTCGCCATCACGGGTAAAAATGGCGGTTCCGTTTGCGTATTCGTGGCCGTGAATCAGATCAATTGCTTCCTGGTACGAATTTTTGCGGACAACCGAGAGAACCGGGCCAAAGATTTCTTCTTTGTAGCAGGTCATGCCTTCGGTCACGTTGTCCAGCAGCGTCCCGCCGACATAGTACCCGTTTTCGTAGCCTTGCTTGTCCTGCTTGAAGTTCCGGCCGTCGATGACAACTTTGGCCCCCTGTTCTTCACCAGAAGTGATATAGCCTTTGACCTTGTTCATATGCTGCTCGGTGACCAGCGGACCCATTTCCGAGGTACGGTCGGCAGCCGGGCCAACCTTCAACGCTTCGATCTGCGGAACCAGCTTTTCGATCAGTGCGTCAGCAACCTTGTCGGTGACCGGAACGGCAACCGAGATCGCCATGCAGCGCTCGCCGGCGGAACCGTAGGCGGCACCCATCAGTGCGCTTGCCGCCATGTCCAGATCGGCGTCGGGCATGATGACCATGTGGTTTTTCGCGCCACCCAGGGCCTGCACGCGCTTTCCGTTGGAAATACCTGTTTCGTAGATATACTTCGCGATCGGGGTCGAACCAACGAAGCTGATTGCCTTGACGTCCGGGTGATGCAGCAGTGCGTCAACCGCTTCCTTGTCACCCTGAACCACGTTGAACACGCCCTCCGGAAGGCCCGCTTCGGTCAGCCATTCGGCGATCAGCAGCGAGGCAGAAGGGTCACGCTCGGACGGTTTCAAGACAAAGGTGTTGCCGGTGGCCAGTGCAACCGGGAACATCCACATTGGAACCATGCAAGGAAAGTTGAACGGGGTGATGCCCGCGCAAACACCCAGCGACTGGCGAATGTTGTGGCTGTCAACGCCGGAACCGACATTTTCGCTGAAGTCGCCCTTCATCAGGTGCGGTGCGCCAACTGCGAATTCAACAACTTCCAGGCCGCGGGTCACTTCACCCAGAGCGTCGTCATGGGTTTTGCCGTGCTCGGCCGAGATCACTTCGGCCAGCTGGTCGCCACGTTCCCACAGGATGTTCTTGAACTTGTCCAGGATACGGGCACGGCGCAGCGCCGGAGTTTTCGACCACTTGGGCCAAGTCGCCTTGGCCGCGGCAACGGCTGCATCAACCTCAGCGGTCGAGGCCAGCGCCACGGTTTTCTCGGACGTTCCGGTCGCGGGGTTAAAGACGGGCTGTTCGCGGCCCGAAGTGCCCGCAACAGCTGCATTGTTGATGTAGTGCGCAATGGTCGTCATAGCGGCCTCCAGCAGAATTTGATCAAAAGCTTGATTCACTATTCATTTGCGTATATCAACGATGAAAATCGCAACCCTGATATACGAAAATAGTTACTCGCCATGAACTGGGATGATATTCGGGTCTTGCTAGCGGTCGCCCGCTCGGGTCAACTTTTGGCGGCATCTACACGACTGGGCATTACCCAAGCCACAGCCAGCCGCCGCATCGCACGTCTGGAAGAAGCCTTTTCGGTTCCCCTGCTAATCCGCCAATCCAACGGGTGTGCGCTGACCGAAGAATGCGAACGCATGATGCCAATCTTCGAAGTCATTGAAGCCCGATTTGCTGAAGCCACCGCCATCGCCACCAACCAAAAGCTTGAAATCGAAGGGATAGTCCGAATTGCGGTGCCCGACGCCTTTTCACAGTACTTCATGCCCGAGGTCCTGCGCGAGCTGGCTGAGAGTTTTCCGCACCTGGAGGTTCAGCTAGTTCCTTTGGGCCGCAACCTGTCGCTTTCTAAAAGGGACGCCGACATCGCCATCACGGTAGGCCGGCCGTCGCAGGACAGTCTGATTTGCCGGAATCTGACCGAGTATTCGCTGAATCTGTATGCGTCCAGTTCCTACCTTCAAGACTTTCCCGCTCCCGATACGCTAGACGATCTTTCACAGCACCGGTTGGTCGGCTTTGTCGACGACATGCTGGCGACGCCCTCCATGAACTACAGTCAGGAAGTGTTCGGGAAGTTCCGCCCGACGATTCGAATCTCCAGCGCGGTGACTCAGGTTCAAGCAGTGCGGGCAGGCACGGGCATCGGGATTTTGCACAACTTCGCTGCCCGGCAATACGATGATCTATCGCTGGTCTTGGCGCACGAACGCATTCAGAGGGAATACTGGATCGTCTGGCATGATCAGGACCCGCTGCCCATGAGAGTTCGAACCACGATTGATGTGCTAACGGCGCATGCTAAGGCCAAATCCAGAGGTTTCTGGACCAACACCGGTCCTTAAGGTCGAGCCTCAAGAGCATATCGCAGCCGATCGTACAGAAATGCGGCCGTACCTTAGAACGGGTGCGATCCATGAATTGGCAAGCGCGTCACAGGGTCAATTGGCAGAGGCAAACGGGTACGCCCTCGAAATGACCGCCTGACAGACGCAGGCCAGGCCTGCCGTCAGCCGCGTGCAAACAAGTTGGCAAAGCCATCGCCATGGTTTCCTCCCTGATGGCTCACTTTGTTATCGTTATCTCATGACAAACGGATCCGGGATCGGATCGTCACTGGTGCGCAACCAGACCGATTTGATCTTGGTGTAATCAAGTGCGGCCTGCAGACCGCCTTCGCGCCCGTGACCCGAAAGGCCATGGCCTCCGAATGGAGCGATGGGGCTGACGGCACGGTAGGTATTGACCCAGACGATGCCTGCGCGAATGGCGCCGATCATGCGATGTGCGCGAGTCAGGTTCTGGGTGAACAGGCCCGAGGCCAGCCCGAATTTCGTGTCATTTGCGATTGCGATGGCTTCTGCTTCGGTCTCAAACGAGGTCACTGAGAGAACCGGCCCAAAGAACTCATTGGTGAGGCTGTCCGCATCCGGTATGTCCGAGCAATCCAGAATGGTCGGCGGAAAAAAGAACCCGTCCCGGTCAACGGGCTTGCCACCTGTTACCAGTTTGGCCCCCTGCGCAATCGACCGCTCGATCAGATCAACCGCGACGTCCCGCTGACGCTTAGTGCACAGCGGGCCAACCTCGGTCGCCATATCGTCGGGTACTCCGATGATGACCGCCTCGGCCTTTTCCTTGAGCCGCGCCAGAAACGCGTCCTTGATCGAGGCCTGCACCACGAGGCGCGAGCCCGCGACGCAACTCTGGCCGGTCGCAGCAAAGATACCGGACACCTGCGCATTCACGGCGCTTTCGATATCGGCATCATCAAAGACGATGAACGGGGATTTCCCGCCCAGTTCCAGCGAGGTCGAAGCCAGATTTTCGGCCGAGTTGCGCACGATATGTCGCGCTGTTTCCGGCCCGCCGGTAAAGGCCACATGGACGACTTTAGGATGGCTGGTCAACGTGGCCCCTGCCACGGGACCACCGGTGATGACATTCAACACGCCCTTGGGGAACCCTGCCTGATCGAAGATGCGGGCAAATTCCAGCATTGGCGCGGGGCCTTCCTCGGACGCTTTCAGCACAACTGTGCATCCCGCCGCCAAGGCCGGACCAATCTTGACCGCAGACAGGAACAGCTGGGAATTCCACGGCACGATTGCCGCCACAACACCGATTGGTTCGCGGCGCAGCCAGACCTCCATATCCGGCTTGTCGATCGGCAGATGCGCGCCTTCGATCTTGTCGGCCAGCCCCGCATAATACCGGTAATATTCGGCCACATAGGCAATTTGGGCCGATGTCTCGCGGATGATCTTGCCGGTATCGCGGGTCTCCAACTCCGCCAGACGGGGTGCATTTTCGGCGATGAGGTCGGCCAGCCGGTGCAGCAACTTACCGCGCGCCGTTGCGGTCATCCCCGCCCATTCGGGCGAAAAGAATGCCTGTTCAGCAGATTCAACAGCCCGGTTGACGTCCTCGGCACTCGCATCGGGCATCAGAGCCCAGACCGTGCCTGTGGCCGGATCAAGACTTTCGAACTGTCCTGCCCCATCCGAGAACGCGCCGTCGATATACTGTTGAAACTGCTGCATTTTACGTCAATCCCTTACTGAAACGTCGGCATGACGTCTTTGATGAACCGCTCCAGCGAGGCCTTCTTGCGCTCGAACGGCATGCTTGAATCGATCCAGAACGAGTATTCGTCGTACCCAAGCTCTTCGCTAATACGGAGGCGGTCGATGACTGTGTCAGCGGTGCCGATGACCAGATCACGCTCCATGTTTTCCGGGGTATAGAACGGATGCGCTGCGATTTCTTCGTCCGTCAGCGGCTCGATCAGACCTTGCGTGATGTCGCGCTTGTTCATGAACCAGGCGCCGAAATAGCAATAGAAGCGGTTCAGCTCGATCGCCGCTTGTTTCACGTCGGCCTCATCCTCGGCCACATAGGTGTGACGTAGCAGCATGATTTTTGGCCGCGCAATATCCGGGAATTTCTCGCAAGCCACATTGAATTTGGACATGAGGTCTTCCACCTCACCATCTCCATTCCAAAGCGGTGTCACCTGAACGTTGCAGCCATTCTGGACCGCGAACTCGTGACTGTTTGGATCACGAGCCGCGACCCATATGGGGGGGCCATCCTGCTGTAAAGGTAACGGTGCTGAGGTCGTTTTCGGGAACTGGTGGAACTCACCCTCATGCTCATAGTCGCCCTGCCACAGCTTCTGAACGGCGGGAATAAGCTCGCGCATGCGCTGACCGGCCTCCCACGCGTCCATGCCGGGCATGATGCGCTCATACTCAAAGCTGTAGGCCCCGCGCGCGATGCCAAGATCCAGACGCCCGTCGGTGATTATGTCGGCCATCGCCGCTTCACCCGCCAGACGGATCGGATGCCAGAACGGAGCGATCACTGTACCCGTCCCAAGCCGCACGTTCTTGGTGTGGCGCGCGACATCGACCAAATTCAGAAACGGGTTTGGCGCGATGGTAAAGTTCATCCCGTGATGTTCACCGGTCCAGACCGCGTGCATCCCGCCTTCGTCGGCGATTTTGCACAGCTGAATGAACTCATCATACAGCTGCTTTTGGTCCTGATCCGGAGAGATCCGTTCCATATGCGCAAAGAGTGAGAATTTCATGCCAAGTTAGCTCCCCGCAGTGAGTGGTTTGACTTCGCCACTCACCTCATTTCCGTAATACACCCCGAAATTCCCGATGCGGCTTTCTTTGGCGAACCGCTCGAGCATGGTGCAGATGGCCGGATCGGCGATATCCATCAGAGTGGACTCGCTGATCTCGGTGAAAACACCATTTTCCGGATCACCATCATCAGCCTGACACAGGAACGAGATGTGTTGAAGTTTGCGCGCTTCATCCTGATAAACTGAGTAGATAAACCCCGGCTCCGCCTGTACGCCGCTCTCGCTGATAAGGCGGTTCAGGGCCGCGTTGGCACCATCAGCCACATCATCGGTGGACGGGATTGTCAGGCGGCCATTGCCGTCACCCTGCAGCAGGATTTTCCCATCCCTTTCGATCAGGGCGGACACGACCATGCCTGTCCGTTTGCTCAGGGCCTTGGCTTCGGCTGCGGGGGTTACATAGGCACCCCGGGCATAGCCCAGCCCGGGTGCGATATTGTGATCAAAGGCTTTGACTTCACCAATCAGGATCAGATGGTCGCCTGCATCAACGGTTCGGGACATGTCACAGTCGAACCAAGCCGAGACGTCATCAAGGATCGGTGATCCGTTGGGACCAGGCTGCCAGTCAACAGCTGCAAACCGGTCTTCGACCGGGCGGGCAAAGGTATTCGACACCTCGATCTGACTTTCCGACAGAATGTTGATCGCGAATTTTGATGTGTTGGCGAAGGTCTCATAGTTGTTTGAGGTGTTGGCAAGGCATACCAGCACCAGAGGCGGCTCAAGAGAAACCGAAGCAAATGAGTTTGCGGTAAAGCCCAGCGGGTTTCCGCCCTCATCATGCGCGGTCACGACAGTAACGCCGGTCATGTAGGTGCCAAACGCATTTCGCAGGGCGCGGGGGTTGCTCAACATGCGCGAGTCGAATTCGATCATTTTGGGTCAACCTCTTCCGATGGGGTTTGCAACCAGGTTTCCAAAGCTGCATTCACGGTTTCCGGCGCGGTCAGGTTCACTATGTGACGGTGATTTTCGATCACGATAGCCCTCCCATTCTGAGCAGCCTTTGCCATCGCGTGGGACATGGCCGGGGTCGAATTCGGGTCGTCGCCTCCGGTCAGCGCCAGCAGCGGGCAGGTTATCGTGCCAAACCCGTTCGCATAAAGCGCGTCGCCACGTGCAAACGCATTATACGCGGTGGCGTAACCTTCGATGTTAACTTCTGAGAGCCACGCCGCGACTTTTCTGCGGGCAGCTTTTTCTGCGGCCGTATCACCAAACCATCGCCGCAACGGAGTTTCCACGTCAAAGGAACCTGTGCTGATCAGTTTCGCGCGCGCTATCACGGATTTGCTTGCAGCTTCATCTCTACGGAATACGCCATTAATCAAAGCGACCCGCTCAACCCGGACCGGGTTACGTACGGCGAGACCACCGGCAATCAGCGCACCCATCGAATGGCCGGCAAGATTGACACTCTCAAAGTCAAATGCGTTCAGAACTGTCAACAACCAGTCCAGAAACACCGGCAGGTCAGAACCTTCGGGGATGTGATCACTGCCGCCATGGCCGGGCATATCCAGCGCAATCACATGGTGCGACTTTGCAAGATATTCGATCTGAGGAGTCCAGGCCGCCGATTGCATGCCGACGCCATGGATCAAAACGACGGGGGCCGCTTTCCCGGCATTGGAAAGCCCCGCCTCTCGATACGCGACTTTGCCGAAAGGCTCAGACAGCTGCAGGGTTGTCGACGTCATGGCCCAGCTCCTTGAGATCTTGATATCGGTCGCCGATGCGGTGATGCGGACGGCCACCAATCGAGGCACCAAGCGCGATCATGATCTCATCTGGCGCGGGTGCATCTGCAACCTGCAGCTGGATAGTCAGGTAATGGCTGCGCCGACCGCCGTCGTTCTTGTCCATCAGCGGGATCTGCATCGCGGCATTTGCCGGACCGCGCGTATTGGTGAACGCCAGATAGGACTTGGCACCAACCGCCTCACGATAGAAATTGCCGAAACGCAAGGTATGGATCAGCGCCGAACCATGCTCGACTTCGCCGTTGACACCGACGATCGCCGCCTTGCCATAGCCTTCGACCATGTCTCCACCACCGGCGGCGTCCAGCACCATTTCGGTCAGCAGGCTGCCGAGGCCCGGGGCGCAATCGTGAATCTCGGGTTTCAGGTCATCAACAAAGCCACGCCCGGCCCACGGATTCCGTATCACCGCGACCGCTGCAATCATCTTTAGCGGCTGTTCTGCAACTTTCCCCCCTTCGATCAGGGTGTTTTCTACGTGCAGCAGTGTTTTGCGGATTTCGGCGGGCATGACGGTGTTCCTTGCGAATCGATATCAAGTAAGATGGTATACCATCACACCACCTGTCAATCATACCTTGTACAAAAAAAGCCAAGCCGATAATGTTACCGCTATGAGCGCTCCCAAACTAATGAAAATCGATCACCCTCCGGCTACGCTGCGAGATATGGTTCAGGACCGTATGCGCGAGGCGATCATCGAAGGAGTATTCCAGCCCGGGCAACGGCTTGTTGAGCGGCCTTTGTGTGACCAATTGGGTGTGAGCAGAACGGTGATCCGCGAAACCATCCGCTATCTCGAGGCTGAAGGGCTGGTGGAAATACTGCCAGGACGCGGACCGATAGTTGCAACGATGAGCCGCGACGATGCGCGGCAAATCTATGATATTCGCCGCATGTTGGAAACGGCCGCAGCCGAAAACTGCGCCCGTATGATCACACCCGAACGTGCAAACTCCCTAAAAGACGCGTTGAAAAGATTGAAACAAGGTTTCTCAGATCGAACCCCGGGAACGCTGTTTCGTGCCACCGCCGATTTCTATTCCGAGATCTTTGACGGTGCGGGGCACTACATCGCCTGGGACATCGTGCAGCGATTGAATGGCCGCATAAGCCGTCTGCGTATGATGACCCTGTCGGCCACCGACCGGGACCGCCCCGGCATCGCACATATGGAACGGATCTGCGAGGCCATCATTTCCGGAAACACCGACGCTGCGCGTGCCGCCGTCGAAAGTCATTTGGATGACACAACCGCAATCGCCGACCGGCTGCTTGCCGAAGAAGAAAGGCAAAGTCATGACTAAAGCAGCAAAAGGCTACTGGATTGCCAACGTGACTGTGACCGACCCCGAAGCCTATCAGAACTATCAGGCAATCGCCCCAGAAGCCTTCCGAAAATACGGTGGTCGGTTTCTGGCGCGCGGCGAGGCGGAAACATTGGAAGGTCAGCAGTGGCAGAGACGGGTCATCATCGAGTTTGACACTGTCGAACAAGCGCATGCCTGCTACGCGTCAGATGAATATCGAGCAGCGCGTGCCAAACGCTCTGGCGCATGTCACGCAGACATCGCAATTATTGAAGGACTGTGTTGACGCAATATTCTTACGGTTCTGGCGCATATTTCTTGTGCTCTCTGTTTGAATTGAAACCGTTGTGATTCCGGCGACCCGAGTTTCGACATGGGAGTGCAGTGATGATGGTTTCATTCAAAGGCACGTACTTCCCAAAGGATGTGATCGTGCACGCGGCTTTCTTCAATCTGCGTGACGGTGTTTCATGCCGGAACCTGGAAGAACTCATGGCGGAACGTGGCGTTGATCTTGATCATGCAACGCTTTACCGCTGGGTCAGTTGACATGCAGGTCTCATTGCTGAAGCGGTGCAGCAAAAAAGCGTCCTACCAACTGTTCGTGGTCCATAGAAGAGTGGGTTTATCTCAATCGCGCCATCGAGAAACACGGTAACCTGTGTCGCATCGTGACCTTGAAGAGATTATAGCCGAACGCGGAGTGCGGGTTTCGACCATTTTTATTCGTCAAATGCCACATCATAACCCCAAACCTGCCGCAGGTAGCTTAACGTCGCGTCTCGGGTCTTTGCATCCAAGGACACGCCATTGCGTTCGGCGTGGTGCAGTTTGAGGCAGCGGTTACCCAAGAGATCCACGTCAACGATCTGAATATCGGGATCAAAATCTGAGACGTCGAGGCTCCGTGCCAGAGCGTCGCGTACCTCGTGATAGCCGCGGTCGTTGTGAATTGCGTCAATCGTATAGAACGGGTCACCCTCGTCATCAGCAAGCGCGAACATGCGAAAATGACGCATGACGTTGGGACTAAGGAATTGCTGGATGAAACTTTCGTCGCGATAATTTGCCCAAGCGTCCTTCAACACGTCGCGCCACGCGCGGCTGCCGGCGAGATCAGGAAACCACTCCCGATCTTCTTCCGTCGGGTCAGTACAGATGCGCTGAATGTCCCGCATCATTGTAAAGCCCAGCGCATAGGGATTGATCCCCTTGTTGTTCGGGGCATCGAAGTCGGGCTGTGTCAGAACATTAGTGTGATTGTGCAGTATTTCGAGCATTGCGCCATCAGTTAGGAGGCCCGCGCGATGCATTGCGTTGGTAATGTAATAGTGAACAAAGCATGCGCAGCCTTCGTTCATCACTTTGGTCTGACGCTGGGGGTAGAAATATTGCGCGATGTTGCGAACGATACGAAGCACTTCGCGCTGCCACGATTTCAGAACTGGGCTGTGATGCTCAACGAAATAGAGCAGATTTTCCTCCGGTAGCCCCATCTCTTGCTTGCGTTTACGTATCTCTTCATCGGCTTTTGTAGACGGGGTGGAGTGATCGAATGCATCCCAAAGATAGTGCACCGCCCGTTCTTCCTCGATGTGCCGCTCGCGTTGCCGGACCTTCTCATCGGCCAGCGAAGTATGAGGCGGGCGGCGATGACGGAATACACTTGATGACATGAGCGCATGTGCTGCATCGAGTATCTGTTCGACCTCACGTGCGCCATGTTGCTCTTCACACTTGGCGATGAAGCTGCGTGCATAGTCGAGGTAGTCGAGGATTCCCTGCGCGTCGCTCCACTGCCGGAACAGGTGGTTGTTTTTAAAGAAATGATTGTGACCAAATGCGGCGTGGGCCATCACCAGCACCTGAAGGGCCATGGTGTTGTCTTCCAGGCAGTAGCTGATGCAAGGGTCAGAATTGATCACGATCTCATAGGCGAGACCATGCGCACCTTTTCTGTAGATTTGTTCTTCACGGGCGAAACGCTTGCCGAATGACCAGTGCTGGTACATGAGCGGCATCCCGGTCGATGAATATGCATCCAGCATTTGCTGATATGAAATAATCTCAATCTGGTTGGAGTAGACGTCGAGCCCCAGATCATCAATCGCGACCTGTTCAATCGCGTCATAGCTGCGCTGAATTGCATCGAAATCCCATTCCGCCCCTTCGAAAAGGGGCGTCTTGGTTTCGGCGCGCTCAACCATTGGGTACACCGTGTGTCTTGCGCGCAAAAAGCTCGTGCAGAACCGGGTAGATATCAGTTCGATGGGCGATCCGCTTCATTGCAAAGTTGGGCCATGCCGCAGCCACTTGACGATACGCGCGCCACAACTCCATGCCGTTGTCCTCGCTGTTCATCAGGTTGGCTTCGGTCTCGTCAACGATCTCGGTGTAAGCGAAGTACTGACAGCGCTTCATCAGGTCGCCGTTCAGGAGTTCGGCGCATAGGCTGGAATCTCCACTATAGTTCTCGCCGTCCGAAGCCTGTGCCGCATAGATGTTCCAAAGCGACGGTGGATAGCGAGCCTTCATGATCTTCTTCATCTCGTTAAGCGCGCTGCTCACGACTGTCCCACCGGTTTGACGCGATTTGAAAAAGGTGTCCTCATCAACTTCCGATGCGATTTGGGTGTGGCGGATAAACACAAGCTCAATCTTGTCGTAGCGTTGTTTGAGAAACAGATGCAGGAGGACGAAGAACTGCTTGGCAAGATCCTTCTCGCGCTCGCCCATTGAGGCCGACACGTCCATCAGGCAGAACATAACTGCATTTGCGGCCGGTTCATGGCGCACTTCAAAGTACTTGTAACGCACGTCCAGCGGATCAATGTACGGAACGTGAAAGCGGCGGCGCTGGATTTTTTCCAACTCAAGGCACAGCATCTGCAATTCGGCTTTTTGCCCCTCGCCCGGCCGCGTCAAAGCCTCAAGCTCTTCGATCCGCTGCTCAAGCGCCTGCATCTCGGTCGAGGTTGGGCGCCGCAATGCAATACGCCGACCAAACGCATTGCGCATCGTGCGTGAAACACTGAGATTGGCGGACGTTCCAGAGGCGGTGTAACCCATGCGTTGGGGTTTGGGGGCGGTGATGTCTTTCAGGCTGCGCTTGACCATGTCAGGCAGTTCGAGGTCCTCGAAGAACAATGTCAGAAATTCGTCGCGTGAAAGAACGAACAGGAACTCATCTTCATCGTCGCCGACGAGCGCGCCCTTACGTCCGTTTTGAGAACTTTGATCAACCGTTGGTTTTTTGATTTTGTCGCCCACCCGGAATTTCTTGTTCCCGGTTAAAACCATACGCCGATAGCCGCTTTGACTTGCGTGCTGGAACGACGGCTCTGCGATCCCCTCGGCTGGAATTGAAACATTTTCCTGCTGATCGACGTCGGCGATTTTCCGGCGCCGCACGCTTTCGTCCACCGCCTTTTTCACCGCCGCACGGACGCGGCCAATGAACCGTCTCCGATTTCCGAGGCTCTTGTCCTTGGGATTCAGCCTTCGGTCGATGAAATGGGCCATTCGCGCATGGGCTCCTTCCCTACCCGGCCTTGTTAACCCTCATGTACCATTCGACCAGGCGCCGGACTTGCCGGCGCGTGTATCCGCGCTCAATCATCCGGTCGATAAATTCGTTGTGCTTGGCTTCGGTTTCCTTATCGCGTTTGGCACCAAAGCTAATGACGGGTAGAAGGTCCTGTATTTGGCCAAACATGCGCTTTTCGATGACCCTTCTCAGCTTCTCGTATTTGCGCCAATCCGGGTTGCGACCGTTATTGTTGGCCCGCGCACGGAGCACAAACTTAACCACCTCGTTTCGGAAATCTTTGAAATTGGAGATTCCAGCCGGTTTCTCAATCTTTTCAAGTTCTTGCTCAAGAACATCACGGTTTAGAATCTGGCCAGTGTCCAGATCCTTGAAATCCTGGTCCTCGATCCAGGCATCCGCAAAAGCGATGTATCTGTCGAAGAGGTTTTGACCAAAGTCAGAATAAGATTCCAAATAGGCTTTTTGAATTTCGTTGCCGATGAACTCCGCATAACGGGGTGACAGATCGTCTTTCATGAATGACAGGTATCGGCTTTCGATATCGTCAGAGAATTGTTCGCGTTTCACCGCTTGATCCAGAACATACAGCAGATGCACCGGATCAGCGCCGACTTCTTCCGTGTCGTGGTTGAAGGTTTCCGACAGCACCTTGAAAGCAAAGCGGGTTGAAATGCCGGTCATACCTTCATCGACGCCTGCGGCGTCACGATACTCCTGCACGGAGCGTGCCTTGGGATCTGTGTCCTTCAAAGTTTCCCCGTCATAGACGCGAAGTTTTGAGTAAATTGGTGAATTTTCATGGTCCTTCAAACGCGTCAGCACACTGAACCGGCTTAACATCGAGAGTGTTTCCGGCGCACAGGGGGTTTCGCCCAGGCTGCTTTCCTTCAGCAGTTTTTCGTAGATTTGGATTTCATCCGAGGCACGCAAGCAATAGGGCACCTTGACCAGGCTGATCCGATCAAGGAAAGCTTCGTTGTTCTTGTTATTCTTGAATTGGGACCATTCCGCCTCGTTGGAATGGGCTACGATGATGCCCTGAAAAGGGAATGCGCCGATATTCTCGGTACCGGCGTAAGAGCCTTCCTGCGTTGCAGTCAACAAGGGATGCAACACCTTGATCGGGGCCTTGAACATCTCCACGAATTCCATCAGCCCCTGCGTCGTGCGGTTCAGAGCACCGGAATAGGCATAGGCATCCGGATCGTTCTGGCTGAACTCCTCCAGCATACGAATATCGAGCTTGCCGACCAGCGAGGAGATGTCCTGATTGTTCTCGTCGCCCGGCTCCGTCTTGGCGATGCAAATCTGACGCAGTTTTGAGGGATAGAGTTTGACGACCGAAAATTCAGAGACATCACCGTCGAATTCACCAAGCCGCTTTACAGCCCAGGGTGAAATCAAACCGTTCAGCAGCCGTTTGGGAATATTGTATTTCTGCTCCAGTAAATCGCCCAATCGCTCACGGTCGAACAGCCCCAGCGGAGACTCGAATACCGGACTGATTTCGTCAGTGGCCTTGAGGACGTAAATCGGCTGCTTTTCCATCAGGTTTTTGAGGATCTCGGCAAGTGTCGATTTGCCGCCACCTACCGGACCCAAAAGGTAGAGAATCTGTTTCCTCTCCTCGAGCCCCTGGCTTGCGTGACGAAAGAAGCCAACGATGCGCTCAATGGTTTCCTCAACGCCGTAGATGTCCTGAAATGGTTTGTAGCGCTTGATCGTTCGATTGAGAAAAATGCGACTAAGCCTCGGGTCCTGACTGGTATCGCAAAGCTCAGGTTCGTCGATCGCAGTGACCATTCTCTCGGCGGCAGTTGCCCGCATCGAGACATCTTCTCGACACCCCAGAAGGTAATCCTGCAACGTCATTTCGACGATCTTGGTGCGCCCATACTCTTCGGCAAACTGCTCGAAAATCTCCATTTTCAGGGTCCTTTGCTTCTAAAATCTCCTTCGTTCCGGTGTTACCAATTCATGTTCTCATACATTAACTTGGTGCGTAAATGTGCGGTTTCCAGTCACAATTTGTTTCCTGATAAATCACGGTAACATTGCCAACTTGATTGTGCGCGTCCCACTGCAGGCTGGTTTTGTCAATCGCGGGTACTCGCCGATTATCTCAGCGCGAGCTCAATTGAAGTAACGTCCAACACGGAATTCCTGGAGAACGAGTGAAACCTACCTGCGTGTGCGAGGCAAGTGGATGTGTCTCTATCGAGCGGTCGACAAGGCGGGAAACACTCTTGATTTCACACTTTCACGACGTCGAAACAAACCGGCTGCCACCAAGTTCTTCGCCAGGACGTTGGAGGCAAACGGATTGCCGAGGAAGATTTTGATCGACAAGAGCGGAGCCAACCCCGCTAGCATACAGGCCATCAACAAAATGTTGATGAGCTTTGGCGGCTCGATCCCAATCAAAATAGTATGGAGATATTACTTGAAAAACATCGTCGAAGAGGACCACCGTTTTTATCAAGAGAGGCACTCGGTCCATGTTGGAGATTAAAGCTCTCGCTGCTGCAACAGTGACGTTAGGTGGGATCGAAGTTACGCACATGATCCGAAAAGACCCACGCGCGCCCAGCCTCTGCATGTTCCGTCATTTCGCTGAGCTCGCCGCCTAACTCACAAACGGTTGCTGAAACAACACTGCGGGCTCAAAACTTTTCAACACAATCGTTGGGCGTTCGGTCGACATATGGAACCGGAACTCCAAAGGCCGGTTCGAATGCGCTCCGGAACCACCTGTTTGATATCCCGGTAGCTCAGTTTGCCTTGAGGTCCAGCCAGGGTGCTTCCCAACATCATAAATTGGCGTTATCCACGAAAAATACATACTCAGAATGGCCGTAGTGAAGCACGATATGCAGATCATCCGATGGCGCGACTATACCCTCAAGCCTTGGAAGAACGGGGGCGGCAAGACGCGGGAAATCGCATACCATTCTATCCGGGGCGCGCTGGCGTGGCGGCTGAGCCTTGCTCTGGTTGAGGGAGATGGCCCGTTCTCGAATTTTGAAGGGTTTGAGCGTATCCTGACCGTGGTCAGAGGCGATGGGATGCGCCTGCTAGGTGTCGAGCATGACTATGAGGCGCGCCCTTTTGTGCCCGTAAGGTTCCCCGGTGGTGAAAAGATTACAGGGCGTTGTCACAGCACGCCAATTGAGAACTTCAACCTTATTTTTAACCCTGAACTGATCGAGGCCGAGGTTCGAATTCTGGACGCCTCGGAAATCGCTCATGTAGCGGGTCGACCACGTAGCACTACGATCGTGCATGTATTGGAGGGTCAGGTTATATGCGACGACTCGCTTGCGCTTGAGGCGCAGGATACCGGAGTCTGCGAGAGACTTGTCCCGCAGTTGCATCCCAGCCGGGACGGGCGGTGCGCCATCGTTTCTTTGACGTACGGCTAGGTTTCATACGGCATAGAGCGGATCGGAAACTGCCGATTTGTAGCGCGCCGCAATAGCCTGATATTCGCGATGTCGCCCGTGGTGCACAAGGTGGCGGCCAGCCGACCAGGTGTCGTTAACAACATCATCCGGCGCGACGAAACACAGACCGTCCAGGATTTGATCGTAGATTAGTATCCACGCCTTGGCGTAAACACTCCGACTTCCAGTCGGACCTGCTTCCGCGCGAGGAATCTCCTAGGCTAGGCGAGGTTGAGGTGCACCTCGTTGCAGAGCCGCCGTTCTGAACGGAGGCCAAAACAATATCCGACAACGAGCATCCGGATCATCAACTCGGGATCGGCCGAAGGCCGCCCAGTTTGGCTGTAGAAATCCATGAGATACGTGCGTACGCTGCTCAGCCCCACACATCGATCAACCGACCGCAGCAGGTGGTCTTGCGGGACGTCAGCCGGACATACCAGCCACGCCTACGGCACATGCGGCGAGTATGTTTTTGGAGATCCCTTCGGAAACGTATCTCGCCCCCCAAGATTGCGCCTTAAATTTAGCTCGGAAGTTGACACCCAATCCCTCAGTTTATCGTAGTCACTGCCGTCTCAACAGCATGCACGCCGATCCCGACAAAAACGCCAGCAACCAACAGGCCCACAAACGCGTTGACTACCGACAAAAACCGGCTTGAAGATTGTTCCGGTCTTACGTCACCGTACCCAACAGTAGTCGCGTTTATGAAGGCGTGGTAAAGGCTTTCGCCCAGCTTCCAGCCTTCAATTTTACCAATCGCGAGACCAAGAGTTGTGATCATCGCCAAAAGAAAGAGCAAAATAGGCGCCAAGTAGATCAAATCCCAAAAGAAAACAGATAGAAAAATGCGTGTATAACCAAGGCCAATTTCCATGATCTTGTACCTACTCTTTCAATGACCTTGTTGCTTAAGTGCAGTGCTACGCCTGCTTACAGAAGCAACAAGTTGCTTTTCTTACGGGCGAACGTTCACAAATCTGCCAACGCGCCAGCGACGACGACGATCCCAAGTACTGCCAGAACTACTGTTAAGATTATCGCACTGTACCTTGTCAGGAAATCGTTGAAGCTTTTCATAACGAGTTCCGCACGTGACCCCAGCATCAGCAAAAGCCCCAATGGGAGGGCTAAGCCGAGGCTTGAAACGGTCGCAAACGCCACCAGTGCCAGGAACTGAGATACAGGCACATATGTTTCCGCAGCAATGATCAATGCGCCGGAAACGAACAGGGCGGCATTTTTTGGGTTAAGTGCCGCCAATCCTGCGCCTATGCCAAACGTTCTTATTGGTTTCATCTGTTGCAATGCGAGCATCCATTTTGGCCTTGCCCCATCCGAAGCCGCTCGGCTTTGAAATTTGCGAATAGCCAGTGCGATCAAGCCCAGCCCAACAGCAAGCCGAAGCCAGATTACCCATCTTGCCGGAGGGTTCTGGCCCTGCGTACTCAGGTCCGAAACGGCAATTGCAAGCCCTCCGACAATTACTGCGCCAGAAATCCAGCCAGCAAGGAATGCGAGATAGGCATTCAAGTCCGGCCGGTCAGCCAAAAGCAGCGACACACTGACCAGTGGCAATGTCGCCAAGACGGTGCCAAAGGCCACTGGCAATGCTTCAAGAAACGCGGCAAGCATTTGTGGCCTTTCGGTTTATGTTGTCACTTCCAATTTCCAAGCGTGGCTGGCTTTGGCGCCGGTCAAGTATTGCTCGGGGCTGTTTGAGCATGCCCGTCACTATGAAAAAACCAAAACCTTGACCGGTAACAAAATGGCCTGTGCTCTCAGAACGATCGCATTTGCAATACCCATTCCATCTACGATACGCGCGACGAACGCAGACAGCCCCGTGATCTCTCCATCTTCGATTTCTTTGGCCCGACTGGTATAGGCAACACCAACGCAGGCGCTGCCTTGTGGAATTTGGTCTAGGTGGCTGGGAAAGATCGGTCGAAGAAAAACGGTGATTGTGCCTGGTCGCGCCCGGTCTTGTTGGTCCAACAGCGCGTCACCCGGACGGAATTGCCCAGCCGCAATGACCCCCTGGATGTCATCGACAACCATAGGGATTATACTCAGCGGTTTTGACGCGCAGGTTATTTCCACCAGCATACCAGGCTTCAAAACGCTTGCCGAGATCTGCCCAAATGCCGCAATAAAGCGTCCCTGACCAGTGACATCCGGTACCAGAATACCCGCTGGCCGCAGGATTGGATTAACGATATCCCCGGGCTTGAGCAAAAATTGCGTTACCGTCCCATCCACTTCGGCAAACACTGTAGACTTGGCTATCTCGTTCTCGGCTTCTCGCAAAACAGCGCGCGCGCTCTCTCTTTGCGCGGGCAATAGTGTGGTCTGGCGAAGCTTTGCACCATCAAGTGCCGCCATAGCGGCAGCCCGTTGGCTGGCTGCTCGCGATACCGCAGTCTGCAGGCGTTCCAACTCTTGTTCGCTAACAACGGTGTCATTCCGCTCAGCAAGCGTGAGGCGGCGTTCCAGATCGTCCGTTGCTTGGTTCAGATCGGCCTCTGCCGCGTCCAGTCCCGCAGTTGCAGCGGCTATTTCCGTCGTGACCAGACCAAGCGCTGCGTCAATTTCTTCCAGACGGCGTAGCGCGGTGTCCGCGGCGGCCTCTTGGCGGGTCGTGTCGAGACGGAAAATGGGGTCGCCCGCTTTCACTCGTGCATTGTTGCCGACATAGACCTCGTCAACTCGACCCGGGCGGTCCGAGAGGACAGTCACCGTGCGAAAGGCCGCAGATACGTTGCGTGTCGATGGATGAAAGTAGAAGATGACGGTGATCAGTGTCACAGCCAGTATCGCGCAGGCTGTTAACCCCCACCGCAACTCGTACCAAATGTTGAACAGAGTAATTTCATGCCCCCATCGTTTGCCTTGCCGGTAGCGGCGGAACAGGTAGTCGGGAAGGATTGTGATCAGGGCCGAGAATACGAGTTCAAGCATCGTCGACCTCCGGGTTCCTGTTAGGGGGACTCAGCGGAAACACCTCGTGCAGGGGCACCGCAGCGATCAGGATCGCGGCAATCCAGAAGGCATTGTTCAGCGTAAACAGGGAAATCAACCCCAGTACGCCGACCAGTTGCATCTGCACCTTATGCGCACCAGCCGCCATACGGTCTGGAATGGCCTGTATTGTGAAATAGAGCGCACCGAAGCCAAGCAGCGCAAAGACAAGCAGGCAGCCGACAACAATCAGGAAACCGTCGGTGTCACCCGGCGGCGTTACCCAGAAAGGCAACCTTTCCAGCGCGGCCTCTGAAAGAGAACTGTTCATTCGAACCTCCGATTTTCAACGACCCTTCAATCAGTTAAGCGCGCGGAAACCTGAATATCAACGGATATGAATAACTTCGAACTCCGAACGCTCCAGACTGATCTGCTCCGGACGGCATTCAAGCATCATTTTATGCGAATAGATTCGAATGTTACAATGCCGCGACAACAAAGCACCTGCATCATTGCAGTAAAGGTGCTGTCAGTATTCGGGGGAAGTCACGTGATTGAGTTCTACAAAACCATCTGGAGTACAACCGGACGGCGTCAAATGGTTAACATACTGTTGTCGCTCTTCATTGCTGCTTTGGCAGCGTTTCCTCTGAATTATCAAAAGGAAATCGTGAACGGCCTGACCGAAAAGAACATTGACCCGGGCGGATTACTGTCGCTTGGCGCGGCAATGGGTGGAGTGATCGCTCTGAGCCTCGCGCTGAAATAGGTGCTGGGCTATCTTTCCAGCGTTCTGAGCGAGGACATGATCCGAAAGCTGCGCAAGCGCATTTGCAACCTGTCCCGTCAAAACCCCGCAGGGTCGGAAAAAATTGCCTATGGCGCCAAGGAAACAATGGTATCGGCCGAAGCCGAACAAGTGAGAAAATACACGGGTAGCGCCCTGTCCGAGCCAATTGTACAGGCCGGAACGCTTGTTGTGATCGTTGGCTACATCGCAGCCAACCAACCCTCTCTGGGACTGATCACAATCGGCATGATCATACCGCAGGTCTTTATTGTTCTCATGGTTCAGACTCGGGTGAATTTCCTGGTCTCGGATCGGGTGCACACGCTGCGCCAGGCCACAAACTGGCTCGTGGATGCTGATCGCTCTGCGGCCGAAATCACGCCCGGATTTGACGAGATTTATGACCGCCCCGGATAGCGCATCAGGCAGGTTGTGGAAGGAAACACTGATGTCGGCACCGTGGTTACCGCCACGGTAGGCTTGGCCGGATGTGTCGCACACTATTGCGCCTAGTTGACGAACATGCGTGATCTGACTTTTGTTCCTGTCGAATGGTTTTCGAACAGGTTTCGGCATGATCTCGTTGTAAAGCTGTCCTTTCTCCAAGGATGCGGTTTTGTACGCTGTGTACATTTATCTGCGGTACACGGTGTCCTATCGTTACCTTGTAGAGATCATGGCCGAACGTGACGTGCAGGTGGACCACGTTACTCTCAACAGGTGGGTTGTTAAGCATTCACCGAAGATCGCCGTGCGCGCACAATCGAAGACGCGACCAACGCTGAGTTCCTGGCGCATGGACGAGACCTATATTCGTGTTCGCGGCAAATGGATGTACCACTATCGGGCCGTCGACAAGGCAGGAAACACCCTTGATTTCATGCTGTCTGAGCGGAGGAACCGTCCAGAAGCAGCCGAGTTCTTTGCCAAAGCGCTGTCTTCTAATCGAAGTCCTGGAAAGATCGTCATCGACAAAAGTGGAGCTAATGCGGCGGGCATTCGAGAAGTAAACAAAATCCTTAATCAGTTTGGCTACTCAGCCAAAGTCCAAACAGTCACGTCCAAGTATTTGAACACCCTGATTGAGCAGGTTCAAAGGTTCATCAAGCGTCGCATTCGACACAAGTGTGGGTTCAGGTCGTTCAAATCCGCTTCGGCTATTTGCCGAGATCGCAGGATAGGTGTGTCCAGTACGTCGCTAACTTTGGCCGTTCCAATAGTTTGCGACACATCCAGATTTATCTGCTTAAAGGCATGGTGGATCACCTGTGCTTTACACGTAGACCAACCCCATTCAGCCAAAGCTGATTACGGCCGCGCGGGTCTGGCCTCGGACAAATCCGGAGCAATCAATATCACCTGTGACAGACTTGGCCTTCGCGCTTCACCCTGCCCGGAAATCATCCGATGCGGAACACTCGTTGCTGCCGCAAGGGCCTCACCCAATGGAATTCCCGCCTGCTGCGACAGAACCTGTATTGCCTTGGTCAGGCACAAATCCGCCCCGGCCAGAGTCCCATCCTGCAAAGTCAGCCGACCGTTTTCTCGCCGGATCGAACGGCCCTCCAACTGAAACTCTGTCTTTGACGTACCGGCAACGGCCATCGCGTCGCTGACAAGGAAAATCCGGCCCGGACCGCGCTTGGCGGCCCACGCGGTCCGCATCGTTTGGGGATGAACGTGGATACCATCCGCGATCAGCCCTGCTGACATTGACCCGCAGGACAACGCCGCGCCGACCAATCCCGGCGCGCGGCTGCCAAGTTGGCTCATTGCATTGAACAAATGCGTGGCACATTGCGCCCCAGCCTCGGCGAACGCCTTGCAGGTCTCAAACGACGCATCCGTGTGACCCAGCGAAACGATCACACCGGCACGTTTCAAAGCGTCGACCTGATGCACAGTCGTACTTTCTGGCGCTAGCGTGACCATCAATGCGGGCAGGCGTTTCGCAGCGCGAACGATGGTGTCCAGATCGGCTTGCTGCATCGGGCGGATCAAGCCGGCATCATGCGCCCCTTTGCGACGCTCAGACAAGTGCGGACCTTCCAGATGCAGTCCCGCGATGCCTGGAACACCGGTCCGAACGGCCTCGATCGCGGCATCAATAGCGGCCCTGGTTTTCTCGGCCGTATCCGTGATCAACGTCGGCAGGATACGCGTGGCACCTAACCCGCGATGGGCCGCCGCGATCCGTTCCAGCGTGCCAACAGAAGGTTCGTCGTTGAACATAACGCCACCGCCACCGTTGACCTGCAAATCGACATAACCCGGGCTGAGAATGCTACCCGACAGATCCTCGATCCGATCATCGCCCGTTACTTGATCTTCGGAGATAAGCGCATCCAACACCCCGTTTTGGAACCGCGCGGCACACCCTTCACGCAGTTCGGTGCCGTCAAAGATAGGGCCACCTGCATAGGTGATCGAAGACCCAGTCATACCGTTTCCGTTACTTTCTTCAGATGGCGCGGCGTGTCGGGGTCAACCCCGCGTTGCGTGGCGACCTTCTCAACCATTCCATAAAACGATGCAATGGTTGGTATGGCGTCCGTCATCCAATGCGATGTCCGGACATGCGGCAACACTGTGGCGCGTTTCACGCGGCTGGTCGTGGCAAAAACTTCAGCCCCTTTCGCAGCCAACTCATCCGCAACTTCGGCCAGATTGGCTTCGGTTGCGTCCCCGGACGACAACGCAAGGACAGGAAAGCCGTGATCCACGATGGAAACAGGACCGTGCAAAACCTCTGCCGCCGAATAGCTTTCCGCGTGAATCTGGCAGGTTTCCTTGAATTTCAATGCGGCTTCATTGGAAATTGCCAATGACATGCCCCGCCCCAAAGTAAACAACGAGCGACCATCAACGGCATCGGCAACAGCACTCCAGTCACAGGCGATGGCTGCTGACAGGCTGTCCGGCAAACCGTGGATCGCGCGCAACAAGAGATCATCCCGCTTCACTTGCGCGATCAGCCACAGGCCAGCCACCAAAGAGGTCACGAATGTCTTGGTCGCGGCCACGCTCAGTTCAGGGCCCGCATGAATTGGCAGCGTCGCTGTTGCCACTTCGGCCAAGGCAGAGGCAGTGTTGTTCGTGATTGCAACCGAATAAGCGCCTCCGGACGTCACCGATTGCGTCAATTGTACAATGTCCGGGCTTTGCCCGGATTGCGAAACTGAAATGCAGATTGCGTCGTCGCAGCGCATGTCTACGCCGTAGATGGATTTGACCGACGGTCCAACTGACGCCATCGGCAGACCGAGCAACAGTTCTGATGCGTATTTCAGAAAACTACAGGCGTGATCCGAAGACCCCCGCGCCACCGAGATCAGAAAGCGCGGATCACGGGCCCGGATTTCGTCAGCGGTTTGTGCGATCAAATCCGCGCCCTCGGTCAACAGGCGGTCTACGGCGTCGGGTATCTCATTGATTTCCCGCCGCATTTGAGTGGTTGTGTCAGACATTTTCCCAGGCTTTCAGTTTGACAGGCGCAGCTCGGCCACAAAGTCATAGGCATCGCCGCGATAGATTGAACGGGTCAATTCAGCGACCCGCCCGCTTTCCAGATAAGAGGTCCGTTGAATCCGAAGCCCCGCGGTGCCTTCCGCAACATCCAGAAGTTCCGCCTCGGGCGCTTCAAGGTTGATGGCGGAAATTTTCTGGATCGCGCGCACCGGCCGGTGACCGGATTGTTCAAGAACGGTATAAAGCGACCCCGCGACATCGGTGGGGTTTGGCAGGATATCGAGCGGCAGAGCTGCCCGTTCCAGCGCCATCGGGCGACCTCCGGCCTCTCGCAGGCGGTAAATGCGGGCAACCTGTTCGTTGGCCGACAGGCCCAATGCCATCATTTCCTCGGGCGACGGCAGAAATATCCCACGCTCCAGCCACGTTGAGGTCGTCTTGAGCCCACGCCTCTCCATGTCTTCGGTAAACGAGGTCAGGTGGGACAAGGACTGTTCGACCTTGGCCACGGGTTCCCGAACAAAAGAACCAGACCCCTGCCGTTGTTCGATCGCGCCCTTGCGCACCAGTTCCTGAATGGCCTTGCGCACGGTCACACGCGACAGGTCGGTCAGCTCGGCGATTTCCCTCTCGGGTGGCAGCGAACTGTTGGGCGGCAGGATGCCATCCTCGATCCCTTGCTCGAGACGTTGACGAAGTTGTACGTATCGCGGGCCTGAACTATGCCCCAACCATCCTTCCGGTCGCAGGAAATCAGCTACATTCATGTTCGATTTCCTCCTGATAGGCCCGGGCCAACGCCAGTGCGCCGGACAGTGGGTCACCTGCAGGCTGGACCAAAACAGACTGCATGTCTGAGGGCAGATAAGGCGCGTAGAGGGGGCCAATACCCCCGGTCAGACAAATCGGCAAATCCGCGACCCACCCCATTTTCACCATCATGCCCGCAAGATAGCCTGCTCCATCCTGCAGTATGGATATGGCCAGTGCGTCGCCTTGATCAGCGAACGTCGTAACGGTCGGGGCCAGAGCCCCGAATTCGGATGGGGTCATCTCAGCCGCCGCCCGCACGATACCAGCCGCTCCGCCATACCGGGACAACAGATCCTGCACCAATTGCGAAGGCCCGGTCACGTCATCCGTGTATTCCAGCGCTTTGGACAACGCCCGTTTGCCAACCCATTGCGCAGAGGCCTGATCGCCAAGGACCGGGCCCCAGCCACCAGCAAACCGCATCTCTTTGCCCCTTTGCATCGCGATAAAAGACCCCGTGCCGCAATGCGTAACACATCCGTCCCGAGGGCCCAGCGCGCCGCGCAACGACGCTGCCCGGTCATCTTCGATCCGCACATGCTGAAACGGCAAAGCCGCCGCAAGTTTTCCGGCAATCGCGTCTCCCGTAATCCCGGCCAGCCCCAGATAGGCGGGCGCTTTTGCAAGCTCGTCCCTGGAATAACCAGACTGAGATGCAAGCGCTTCCAGACCGCGCCGCAACTCAATGCAGGCGGCATCGAAATCCGTGGACACATTTGCCGCGCCGACCTCGACCCTATGTGTCGCGCCGCCATCATGAACGGCAAGACGGCAACGTGTTCCACCCCCGTCGACAGCCAGAATCAGAGATTTTGAGACTTGAACCATATAAATACCTTTATAATACCTTTCGGAAATTTAGAAGTCCTAAATACAACCAAATAGCCAATTTTCGCCTTAATGCGGTGAAATATCGGGTGAAAAATAAAATGGTAGACTAATGGTATTTAAAAGGTATGATTTTGAAAGCTCTTGGGGGAGAATCACTTGATCACGCCAGCGACGGAACAATTGCATCAGGATGCGAATGGGCTCGACACCCGCCCGCTGACCGAGGTGGCCACCCTTCTGGCCAAGTCGCAGGCGACGGCCGCGCAGGCTACCCTTGATGCCGTTGCCCCGATTTGCGGCGGAGCGAAGTCCATGGCCAACACAATCCGGTCCGGCGGTAAGCTTCGCTATCTTGCGGCAGGATCCTCTGGCCTGATGGCTGCTGCGGACGCACTGGAACTGGGTGGAACCTTCTCGATCCCCTCCGCGCAAATCCGCATTCACATGGCGGGTGGATTGCCGACCACGGCTGAAATGCCGGGCGATGTGGAAGACGCCGTTGACGGGCTAGCACATGAATTGGCCGATATGGACGCTGCCGATACGCTCATCGCAGTCTCTGCCAGCGGCACCACTCCTTATACTGTCGCCGCCGCAAGGTTGGCGCGCGACACGGGAACGCCCGTGATCGGGATTGCGAACAACGCGGGTTCGCAATTGTTGGAGCTGGCAGACCACGCCGTGTTGCTCTCTACGCCCCCTGAATTGGTTTCAGGCTCGACCCGAATGGGGGCCGGGACGGCACAGAAAATCGCCCTCAATATGTTGTCGACGCTGATGGCCATAGAGCTTGGCCATATTCAGGACGGCATGATGATCAATCTGCGAGCAGATAATGACAAGCTGCGCGCTCGGGCCAACGGCATTGTCTGCCAACTGACCGGTGCGACACCCGAACGCGCTGATGCCGCGCTAAAGACCGCGAGAGGCAACCTCAAATGCGCGGCCCTCCTCGCCGCAGGGGCCGGATCGGTCGAGGACGCACACGTCCTGTTGAACGAAACAAATGGCCATCTGCGCCCCGCGATGAACCAACTGAATCAAGACAACGAAAACAGCAACCTGGGAGAAACCAAATGAAACGCAAAGTTCTAAGCCTCGCTCTGATGAGTACGGCACTGGTCACAAGCGCCTATGCGCAAGAGGCCACGCTGACGATCGAAAGCTGGCGAAATGACGACCTAGCCCTTTGGCAGGAAAAGATCATTCCGGCGTTCGAGGCCCAGCATCCGGGTATCAAACTGGTCTTTTCCCCCTTTGCGCCTACGGAATATGACGCGGCACTGAATGCCAAGCTCGAGGCCGGCTCTGCCGGTGACATCATTACATGCCGCCCGTTTGACCGCTCGCTGGGGCTGTATGACGGCGGGCATCTGGCAGACCTGTCTGATCTGGACGCGATGTCAAACTTCTCGAACGTGGCGAAAGCGGCTTGGCAGACCGATGATGGGTCAGCCACGTTCTGTGTACCGATGGCTTCTGTGATCCACGGCTTCATCTACAATAAAGACGCATTCAATGAGCTGGGTATCGAAGTTCCGACCACCGAGGCCGAGTTCTTTGCTGCATTGGACAAGATCAAGGAAGACGGCACCTATATTCCGATGGCAATGGGCACCACCGATCAGTGGGAGGCCGCCACGATGGGCTACAACAACATCGGGCCCAACTACTGGAATGGTGAAGAAGGCCGTCTTGCACTGATTGAAGGCACTCAAAAGCTGACCGACGAACAGTGGGTCGCACCATATGAAACATTGGCCAAGTGGGGTGCCTATCTTGGCGACGGATTTGAGGCCCAGACCTATCCCGACAGCCAGAACCTTTTCACCCTCGGCCGCGCAGCCATCTACCCGGCTGGCAGCTGGGAGATTTCAGGCTTCAACACTCAGGCCGATTTCGAGATGGGCGCCTTCAAGCCGCCAGTTCGGAATGCAGGTGACACCTGCTATATCTCTGACCATACGGACATTGGCATCGGCATGAACGCGGCCACCGAAAACCCCGAGGCAGCGCGGACATTCCTTGCCTGGGTCGCGTCCCCCGAATTCGCCAATATCTTCGGCAACGCACTGCCTGGCTTCTTCCCGCTGTCGAATGAGCCGGTCGAGTTGGAAGACCCGCTTGCGAAAGAATTTGTCAGCTGGCGCGGAGACTGCGAAACCACGATCCGGTCGACCTACCAAATCCTGTCGCGCGGCGAACCGAACCTCGAACTAGAGACATGGAACGCGTCTGCCAATGTTGTGAGAGGCGCGGAAAGCCCAGCGGACGCTGGTCAGCGCCTGCAGGACGGTCTGGCCAGCTGGTATGCGCCACATCAATAAAACCTGAGCAACTTACACCGGACGCGGCCCAACGCGCCGCGTTCGGCCCTTCTTTCCCAGGAGAGTCCTATGCAGACCCGCCGCATACGCTGGCACATTGCCGTATTCCTCGCCCCTGCGGTGCTGGTTTACACGGCGGTGATGATCTTCCCCTTGTTCAACACACTGCGTCTTGCACTGTTCTCAGAGGTCGATCAAACACGCATCTATGTAGGGCTGGAAAACTTCCGCACCCTGTTCTTTGATCCGCTGTGGTCTGAGCAGTTCTGGAATGCTCTGGGCAACAATTTCTGGTTCTTCCTCATCCATATGCTGGTCCAAAACCCCATCGGCATCGCGCTGGCTGCGATCTTGTCACATCCACGGTTGCGCTTTGCCGCGCTCTATCGATCAGCAATTTTTATCCCGACAATCCTGAGTTTCGTGATCGTGGGTTTTGCCTGGAAGCTTATCCTGTCTCCGCTTTGGGGCATTGCACCCTCGATGCTGGACGCTGTTGGCCTGAAATCTCTGTTCGCGCCTTGGCTGGGCAAGGAAGAATACGCCCTGACCACGCTGGCATTGGTGTCTGTCTGGCAATTTGTCGGTATCCCGATGATGCTGATCTATGCCGCCCTGCTGTCGATCCCCGAAGAGATCCTTGAGGCCGGAGAGATTGATGGCATCACCGGAGCCTCCGCCTTTTGGAAGATCAAGCTGCCACTGATCCTGCCGTCAATCGGGATCATCTCAATCCTGACATTCGTGGGTAATTTCAACGCGTTTGACCTGATCTACGTCTCGCAAGGCGCACTGGCGGGCCCCGATTTCTCGACCGACATCCTTGGGACCTTCATGTACCGCACCTTCTTCGGCTTCCAGCTGCAACTTGGCGATCCGCATATGGGATCCGCCATCGCAGGGGCCATGTTTGCGATCATCCTTGTGGGTGTCTGCATCTACCTCTTCGGCATCCAAACCCGGATGCGCCGGTATCAGCTGTGAGGGTCCCGCAATGAACAAAGCACGCCATAACCCGCTGAACACTGCCGCGATGCACGGGGCGCTGATCCTGTATACCCTGATCGCCCTGTTCCCGGTCTTCGTGATTATCATCAACAGCTTCAAGACCCGCCGCGCCATCTTTCGCGAGCCGCTCGCCCTGCCCGATGCCGAGAGTTTCTCGCTGATCGGCTACCAGACGGTGATGAAACAGGGGGATTTCTTCCTCTACTTCCAGAACTCGCTGATCGTCACCGTTGTGTCACTCGCCTTCATTCTGCTGTTCGGGGCCATGGCCGCTTTCGCGCTCAGCGAATACCGGTTCAAGGGCAACATGCTGATGGGTCTTTATCTGGCGCTGGGGATCATGATCCCGATCCGTATCGGCACGGTTGCCATTCTGGAACTTATGGTGGCCACCGGTCTGGTGAACACGCTTTGGGCGCTGATCCTCGTCTACACGGCGCAAGGATTACCGCTGGCCGTGTTCATTCTGTCCGAATTCATGCGGCAGGTTTCGGACGATCTGAAAAATGCGGGCCGTGTCGACGGGTTGTCCGAATACACGATCTTCTTCCGGTTGGTCCTGCCCCTCGTCCGCCCTGCCATGGCAACCGTCGCCGTGTTCAACATGATCCCGATCTGGAACGATCTGTGGTTCCCGCTGATCCTCGCCCCGTCTGAGGAGACCAAGACCCTGACGCTGGGCAGCCAGGTCTTTATCGGCCAGTTTGTGACCGACTGGAACGCGGTTCTGTCGGCGCTTAGCATGGCAATCCTGCCGGTGCTGGTGCTCTATGTCATCTTCTCGCGCCAACTGATCCGGGGCATCACTTCAGGAGCTGTCAAATGACCAATGTTCTGATCGCTGGCCTCGGCAATATGGGCCTATGCCACGCGCTGGCCCACCACCACCACCCGGACGCGCAGATCGTGGGGCTGGTGAACCGGTCCGGGCGGGTGGACCATCCTGATCTGTCAGCCTATCCGACCTATTCGGATTTTCACGCTGCTCTGAATGAGACCAAACCGGAATTGGTGGTCGTCGCGACCTATTCTGACAGCCACGCTGACTTTGCCTGCGCTGCGATGGAGGCAGGCGCGCATGTCTTTGTTGAAAAACCTTTGGCAACCACGGTGGCCGATGCCAAACGCGTCGTCGCCAAAGCCATTGAGACCAACCGCAAACTGGTCATCGGCTACATCCTGCGGCACCACCCCTCATGGATGCGCCTGATCGCTGAGGCCCGCGATTTGGGTGGGCCGTATGTCTTCCGCCTGAACCTGAACCAACAGTCCTCGGGCGCTGAGTGGGAAACGCACAAGGCCCTGATGCAGACCACCTCGCCCATCGTCGATTGCGGTGTGCATTATGTCGACGTCATGTGCCAGATCACCGACTCCGACCCCGTTCGCGTGCATGGCATGGGTGTACGGCTAAGCGATGAGATCGCCCATGACATGTATAACTACGGCCAGTTTCAGGTGATCTTTGAGGACGGCTCGGTCGGCTGGTATGAGGCTGGCTGGGGCCCGATGATGTCTGAGACCGCGTTCTTTGTGAAAGACATCATCTCGCCCAACGGATCGGTCTCGATCACCGACGGCAACAAAGGCGCATCGTCCGATATCGACGGCCACACCAAGGTCGGTGGCCTTCTGATCCACCGCCCCGAGGGTGACCAGACAATAGATATGCCCGATGAACCCGGTCATCAGGAGCTCTGCGACACCGAACAAGCCTACATGCTGCGCGCCATCGCCGAGGATATCGACCTGACCCGCCACATGAACGACGCCGTGAAATCGCTGGCCATCTGTCTGGCCGCCGACGAAAGCATCCGCACCGGCCAACCCATTTTGCTGAAAGAGGCAACCAAATGACCGCCCTGACGCTTACGAACGTGAACAAATCCTTCGGCTCCGTCGAGGTTCTCAAGGATATCAATATAGAAGTGGAGGACGGCGAGTTCGTCGTCTTCGTTGGCCCCTCGGGTTGCGGGAAGTCGACCCTTTTGCGTGTGATCGCAGGGCTCGAAGATGTAACTTCGGGCGAAGTGCGTATCGACGGAGAGCTTATGAACCTCACCCCGCCCTCCAAGCGTGGCATCGCGATGGTGTTCCAGAGCTACGCACTCTACCCCCATCTGAACGTGCGCAAGAACATGTCGCTGGCGCTGAAACAGGAAGGTCAGAGCAAGCAGGTCATCGAAGAGCGTGTCGCCAAGGCCAGCAAGATGCTGAACCTTGAACCCTATATCGACCGCTACCCCTCCGAACTGTCCGGCGGCCAACGCCAGCGTGTCGCCATTGGCCGCGCCATCGTGCGCGAACCCAAGCTGTTCCTGTTCGACGAACCGCTGTCCAATCTGGACGCGGCTTTGCGCATGAACACACGTCTGGAAATCGCAAACCTACACCAACAACTCGACGCCTCGATGATCTATGTAACCCACGACCAGACAGAGGCAATGACACTCGCCGACAAGATCGTCGTGCTGCGTGACGGGCGCGTTGAGCAGGTCGGCAGCCCGATGGATCTGTATAACAACCCCGCAAACCAGTTTGTGGCGGGTTTCCTTGGTGCCCCGTCGATGAATTTCTTTCCCGCCAGCCTGATTGGCGAAGGTTCAGACATTACCACCGGCATCCGCCCAGAGGATCTGTTTCTGGCGGACGATGGCCCGGTCACGGCAAGTGTTACTCATGTCGAGCATCTGGGTGGCGACACCAATGTGATCGCGAGGATGCAGGACCATCAGATCACTGCACGCCTGTTCGGGCAGCATCAGGTAGATGCGGGCCAGACCATCCGGTTCGGGTATTCACCAAGCCGGGTCTATCGTTTCGACTCTCATGGCGCGCGCTTGGAGTAACAGCTCCTGCTTTTGCCATAAAAGGGGTTCTGACACGCAGAAAGGTCTACGCTCTTCGCGGCCACATCTAAAATCTCGCGCCGGTGTTCCAGCAAGGCGCAACTATAAGGCGGTGGCACTCTCCGCTACAGAGTCTTACCACCGCCCGATCTATCTAAGATGTTTGCGGCCTCTAAGCGTCTTCAAGATCGAAAACAGGGTCAAGCACCAGAACCAGACGGGTTTCCCCAGAACCCTCAATGGGCGGAGAGCGGTGCAACAAACCAGTGGCGGGCGTTTCAGGCCAAAGTGTGCCGCGCATCACCATGGGTGAGCCGGTGGCGACAGTGAACACTTTTCGCGGCTCGGCCCCATCGGTCGAAATGCCGTATTGAGTGCCTGTACCCCGGTAGGTGCAGATCAAACGCGCCATGATCGCGTCAATGTGGAACTTTCGGCAGGCGTTCGTTTTGACGACGCCAAGGCGTAACCGCAGGTACGGCGCGCGCATGGTATCGGCAAACCGCGCCGACAGGTCGGCAATGTCATCCACCAGCCACGTGCGCTCCGGGCATTCCCTCATACCTGCGACGTCGCACAAATGCTGAACGGCCTCTCCTACCGCAGCAGCACGCAGGACCGTCCGGGTTGCTGGCAGCTGATCCGGGTGCAACCCATCGATCCAGTCCTGAAACCCCCGCGGCGGTTGTCTGCGCCAGATCGTGGCGGCGCAACCCGGTCTGCGGATCGCCTCCAGATCATCGGGCTTGTCCGCGATACCAACACCGACCGCAGCGTTTCTGATCTCTGTCTGCACTACGTTCATGCCGCTTCTCCCTCACGTCGCCAACCGGGGAACGGGTCGGGCAGGTCCAGCGGCAATGCATCCGGTCCGGCGGCAATGTCTTCAGGAACCAGACATGCGTCCAGCCGTGCCTTCAGGGTCGGCCAGTCGATGCCAGACCCGATGAACACGATCTCTTGCCGACGGTCACCCCAGGGCTCGGCCCAATGCGCCTGCATGTACGCCCGCGCGCTTTCATGATCCGGCCAGCGCTCTTTCGGGATCGAAGCCCACCATGTGCCCAAGGGTTTGACGGACGACAGCGCCCCCGCCATCGAGAATTCGGCCACCCAATTGGGGCGCGTTGCCAGCCAGAAATGCCCTTTTGCGCGGATCACGCCAGGCAAATCTCCGTTCAGGACTTTCAGAATTTTTTCAGGCTCAAACGGTTGCCGCGCGCGGTAGACAAAACTGGCGACACCATATTCCTCGGTTTCGGGAACGTGTTCGGCGAACCCGTAAAGCTCTTTCGCCCACATCGGGTGCTCATGGGCTTTTTCGAAATCAAACATGCCTGTATCAAGGATTGCTTCCGCGGCAACGTCCGAGTGGTTGGTTTCGATGATACGGGCATCCGCGTTCAGGCTGCGTATGATCTTGCGGGCCGCATCCGTGCGCTCGGGGCCCGCATCGGCCACTTTGTTCAGGATCACAACGTCCGCGAATTCGATCTGTTCCACCAGCAGGTTGACCAAAGTTCGGTCGTCTTCCTCACCCAGAGTTTCACCACGGTCCTTCAGGAAGTCGTGGCTGGAATAGTCCTGCAACAGGTTCACCGCATCCACGACGGTCACCATGGTATCAAGGCGCGACACATCGGACAGGCTTTCGCCCAATTCATCCCGGAAATCGAAAGTGGCTGCGACCGGAAGCGGTTCCGAAATACCGGTGGATTCGATCAGCAAGTAATCAAAACGGCCATCCTCCGCCAAGCGACGTACCTCCTGCAACAGATCATCGCGCAATGTGCAGCAAATACACCCGTTCGACATCTCAACCAGTGTTTCATCGGTATGCGACAATTCGGTATCGGCGCGCACGAGATCTGCATCGATGTTCACCTCTGACATGTCGTTCACGATGACGGCCACGCGACGTCCTTCACGGTTGTTCAGGACGCGATTGAGCAAAGTTGTTTTGCCAGCGCCGAGAAATCCGGAAAGGACGGTTACGGGTAGTCGGGTATCAGTCATTGCCTTGCAACTCCGTAGCATTTTGGCTGTGGGTAGGGTGTGCCTTGCGCAACAAATCGAGGCTGCGCTGGATTTCCGGCCGGCTCAGATTGCGACCGATGAAAACGATGCGGGTGCACCGGTCTGTGCCGGTCCAGTTCTTCAAAGGAACCGGCGGATCAAAGATGAGTTGGACGCCATGGAACGCGAATGGGGTGTCGATCCCGTCCAAAAACAAGATGCCTTTCACGCGCAGAAGGTCGCGGCCCTTGTAGGCGATCAGTGTGTCGAACCACTTGTCGAACACGTCATCGCTCAACGCCTCGTCCAGCACCACGGATATGGACGTTATATCCGTATCGTGACGACGAAACTCGGACGTGGTCACAGGGTTCGCCGCAGAGGTGGGCCATATTCCTGAGAGATTGCCCAGAGGATCATCCGCACCTTTGGGAGTTGTCCATGCAATAGCGTCCTGCTGAGGCGCGTCTTCCCGCATGCTCGTCAGGTTCCAAAGCTTGCGCGGGGTGAAATCGCGATCTGACGGGCAAACAATATCGGCGGTTGGATTTAGGCCTCGCAACCTTTCCGAAATGGCCTTCGCCGCTGCGTTAGGAACCAGGTCCATCTTGCTTAGAATAATCAGGTCGGCTAGCGCCACCTGAGACACGGCTTCGAATTGAGCATCCAAAGTTGCAGGTCCGTTCACCGCATCAACGACGGTGACGACACCGTCCATTCGCGTATTGCGCGCAAGATATGGGTCCACCAAAAGCGTTTGCAGGATTGGTCCCGGATCGGCCAGTCCCGTAGTTTCAATCACCACGCGGTCAAAATTCAGCAGACCCTCATCGCGCCGCGCCAGCAATTTCACGAACGTCTCTGACAGATCACCCCGGACAGAACAGCACAGACATCCCGATGACATCAACATGACTTCACCGTCCACCGTTTCGATAAGATCGTGGTCCAGCCCTGCCTCACCAAACTCATTTACAATGACGGCAATTGGTCCCGAGGACGGGTCCGATAGCACCTGATTAAGCAGCGTCGTTTTTCCGGCGCCCAGAAACCCGGTGAGCAGCGTCACGGGAATTCGCAGATCTCCGAATGAACCCGGCTGGGTTTTTGAGGCGTGGGTCATAAACATTGCTGGTCTCTGTATGTAATAACATTACATCTCTATGACAAAAGAATTGGGCTGTCCAGACAGGCTCGCACGAACCCGATTGTTTCGGCCAAAAGGCAGAAGGCGAAAAAAGTAAGAGCCCCACCCAGCGCATCAATTTTACTGACTCATTGTCAGCTACCCGTCATGCAGTTCGGACAGGTCTTGATTTTGCCCATAGGTCCTGGCGCGCAGCATCGCATTGGAAACCGAAAGCAAGTGCGACTGCATGACTTCCGCGGCCCCCTGGCTGTCGCGCGACGCGATACTGCTGAACAATTGCTCGTGCTGCTCGCCCAGACGCGCAAGGGTCGAGGGCGAATATTGCGTTTCACGCTGCCGGGTCCAGGCCGATTGCTTGCGCACGGCACGGATCGAGTCATACACCGTAAGGAACAACGGATTGTGGGCCAGCTCGGCGATTTTGTAATGAAACACATCGTCCGCGACCCCGTAAGCCTGGGTGTCCGCCGCGTCCAAAGTGGCCCGCATCAGCTGTTCAAGCGTCCGCAATTCTTTCGTCGTTGCGCGTTGTGCCGCCAGAGCCGCCAGCGCAGGTTCAATTTCCAACCTCACCTCCATGACGTCGCGCGGCATCACCTTGGCGGCAACGGCTCGAAACGGGCTTGCACCGACGGCGGGCGGAGGCGACACGAATGTCCCCTGCCCGTGCCTGCGAAACACGGTGCCGTCTTCTTCCAACTGCTCCAGAATGCGACGCATTCGGGCGCGGGTGACGGCCAACGCCTCTGCCAAGGCACGCTCGGGCAGCAACTTGCCGTTCTTGAGGAAATCACCGCTTTCGATTCCTGCCCGCAGGGCTGCGGTCAATTCGGTATCCGTTGGACAATTTCCCAAGGTCAGAACGCTCCGATCAGATCATAAAACATGCGCAAGGACGTAAGCATCAGGAAGGCACCAAAAGCAAGACGTAAGGCACGTTGCGAAATCGTGTGAGCGATGCGAACCCCGACATGGGCAAAGCTGGTCGTCAGCGGAATGATCATCGCGGCTGCGATCAGATTGACGTAACCGAAGGAAAAAGGCGGCAGTCCGGATTGCCCCAGACCTGTACCCGCGTAGATCAGCGCCCCGGGCAGACCGATGACAAATCCGATGGCCGCCGAGGTGCCCACGGCGCGACGGATGTCGTAGCCCAGAAAGTTCAATACGGGCACGCAAACCGTGCCACCGCCGATGCCCATCATCGCGGAAACCGCGCCTGCAAACACTCCGGTCGCAGTCCAAACACGTGGTGAAAAGCTGCGTGGCGGGCCGTCATTGCCGGATTTGCGAAAGATCATGTCCAGCGACACCAGCGCCGCGACCGTTGCGAAAACAGCGACCAGAATATAGCCACTGACCAATCCGCCCAACAGGCCACCGATGACCACACCCACCAGTATGGCAAGCGCCCAGCGCTTCAGAAGCGTCATGTCCAGAGCATCGCGCCTGTAGTGCCCCCAGCTTGAGGACAGCGCAGTGAAAACGATCGTTGCCAGCGAAGTTCCCACCGCAATCTGCATAGTCAGGGAAGGATCGCTGCCGGTCAGAGACAAAGCAAAATACAGCGCGGGGACAATGACGATCCCGCCCCCGACCCCCAGCAATCCAGCCAGAATACCACCGAGAACGCCGGCAGCACCGGCTATGGCGATCAGCGTTACCAGAGTTGAAAGCTCAATCCCGCCCATGCATCACGCGGGGTCGCTTGCAAACGAGCGGCTTTGCCAACCTTCCGCCTGACGCTGCGCATCTGCGCGTGCAATCGCATCTTCCAGCGCTGTGCGGTCGGGGTTGCCCGAGAAATTCTGCTCACTGGGCATGGCCTCGGCGAAATGCAGATACCGTTCACCAGCCACGTCATATAACCGCCGCAGCTCGGCCAGCGGGTCGGCATGATCATCGCTGCGCATGTCCAGCCAGGCATGGGACTGGCCGCGGTGTATCACCAGACCAGCGGCCTGTTTGCCGCGCTTGTCACCACCTGCGCGCTCACCGGCCTCCATCGCAGACATCAGGCGTTCGGGAAACGGCAAAGCGCTTTTTGATGCGTAGGTCTCAAAAGTCGCGTCGACCACGTCCGGCCCGGTCAACATATTGCCCGCAACTGAATGAGCTTCGCCGATCCGGTGCCCGGCCCAATCGACGCAGGCAGCGCCTGTGTAAGCCGCGAAATCGCCATTTGCATCCATAAGATGCGCCTGCCGTTCGTCCCGGCCCGTGTCCCGGGCGACAAGATCATCCAGAACCGATTGTGCGGAATCACCGGCCTCCAGCCGCCTTAATCCTTCGGTGCCCCAGACCGGGTTCGAAAACGCCTGCGATGCAATCGCACTGCACGCACCCAAGCAAGGAACCCGTGCGCCGCAGGCGAAAAAGCGGCTGGCCACGATCAGGCCAATGGCACCGGTCTCAGTGTCTTTTGCGATCAGGGAATACGTCATGTCACCGTCCTATTGCATAAGCCTGCATCAGCCGGGGCGTGGCCGCAGCGCGCAAAGTTCCGTCTTTTTCGCGAAGGGCCGCCGTAAGGCGGCCAACCGTCCAAGGCTCGGCCACAGTGATCTTGTGTCCCCGCGCCCGCAGGTCTTCGATCACAGTTTCGCCAAAGGTCTCTTCGATCATCATCTCGCCGGGTGCGGCAGCGCGTGGATAGAAAGACCCCTGAAAATGCATCGAGTGAAACAAAGGCGCATCCATGCATTCCTGAAGGCCCAGCCCGAAATGAACAAAGCGCAGGAACCAGATCAGTTGCCATTGATCCTGCTGATCGCCGCCGGGGGTGCCAAAGACCAACTGAACCCCATCCTTTTCCGCAAGGCTGGGCGTCAGCGTGGTACGCGGTCTGCGTCCGGGCGCCAGCGAGGTTGGCAGGCCGGGTTCAAGCCAGAACATTTGCGCCCTGCTGTTAAGCGGAAAGCCCAGACCCGGAATGACGGGTGAGCTTTGTAGCCAGCCGCCAGACGGCGTCGCTGCCACCATGTTGCCCCAGCGGTCGATCACGTCCAGATGCACGGTATCTCCGCGTTTTTCCGTCAGATGCGACATGGTGGGCTCACCGGCGCTGGCCCCTGTCCTGGCGGCAAAATCGCGGTCAGCGCGGGCGATATAGGCGTCGGCCAGATGCTCGTACCCCGGAACGCGGCCCGGGCGGTGTTCGTACGAGGCATCCGGGCTGATCAAGGCGCGGCGCTGCGCGGCATAGGCATCGCTCAGCAGGTAGCCCATTGGAATATCACTATGGGCCGGGTCGCCGTAATAGGCCTCGCGGTCGGCATAGGCGAGCTTCATCGCCTCGATCACCGTATGCACGAACTCAGCCCCGTTCGGGTCCATCGCGCCAAGATCAATACCTTTGAGGATCGCCAGCGCCTGCAACAAGACCGGCCCCTGACTCCACGCATGGGTCTTGTGGACGGTCCAGCCGTTGTAGTCGTAGGTCAGCGTCTCCTCGTATGACGCCTGCCAATCGGCCATGTCTTTGCGTGTCATGACCGCACCGTTGCGCTGACCTGACACGTCCATGACCTTGGCATCAGCCAAGTATTCAAAAATCCGATCCGCTACAAAGCCCTCGCGCCACGCACGGCGAGCCGCATCAATCTGATCCAGCCGATCCTCATGGGCAGCCTCGGCATCCGTCACAAGCCGCTCATAGGCCGCCGCCAGCGCCGGGTTTGCAAAGGTGCTGTGCGGCTCGGGCGCTTTGCCGTCGGGCATCCATGTTTCTGCGGATGCGGGCCATTCGTCTTCAAAGAAATCCGAAAGGCCGGCGATGGTATGCGCAACCCGCGGCAAAACAGGGTGGCCATCACGGGCATAGCCGATAGCCGGCTCCATCACGTCGCGCAGCGACAATGACCCATGGTCGCGCAGCATCAGCATCCAGCCATCAAACGCCCCCGGGATCACTGTGGCCAGCAGGCCCGAGCCGGGGATCAGGTTCAGACCCAGCCCGGTGTAGTGCTCAATCGTGGCAGCGGCGGGTGCAGGTCCTTGCGCGCACAAGACCTCGGTCTTGCCGGTTTTGGCCGAGTGAAAAATGGCAGGCATATCACCTGCGGGACCATTCAGATGTGGCTCGACCACTTGCAGGGTCATCGCAGTTGCAACGGCGGCATCAAAGGCGTTTCCACCTTTTTCCAGAATGCCGAACCCCACAGCCGAGGCAATCCAATGGGTCGAAGTAACGACGCCGAACGTGCCTCGGATCTCAGGCCGGGTGGTGAAATCTGACATGCTTTAGGTCTCCGAAATTCAGTGTTCGCGCGGGTCCAGCGCATCGCGCAGCCCGTCGCCCTGAAGGTTGAACCCCAGCACCACGAGGAAGATCGCGATGCCTGGCCACATGGCCATCCAAGGGGCCTGATTGAGGAAGTTCTTGGCCGTGTTCAGCATCGAGCCCCAACTGGGTGCGGGCGGTTGCTGGCCAAGGCCGAGAAAGGACAAGGAAGCCTCGGCAATGATGGCCGTGGCGATGGTTAACGTTGCTTGTACCAGCACCGGCGGCAGCACGTTGGGAAAGATGTAGCGGCTGAGGATTTTCGACGTGGGTAACCCGATGGCACGGGCAGAGGCCACATAATCTTCGGCCCGAACCGACAGCACCTGCCCTCGTGTCAATCGGATGAAAATCGGTGTCGCGGACAGGCCAATGGCGATCATGGCATTGGTCAGTGACGGCCCCAGAAAGGCGGCCAGTGCAATGGCGAGGATCAAGAACGGTGCGGCCAGCAGCGCCTCGGTGCAGCGTGAGATGATGGCATCGATCCAACCGCCGAAGTACCCGGCGACAATGCCCAGCGGTACGCCCAGCATCACAGCAATACCCACCGACACTACGCCCGCCAGTAGCGACGCCTGCGCCCCCCAGATCATCCGCGCCAGCACATCGCGACCGATTTCATCAGTGCCAAAGGGATGCGCGGCGGTGGGCGGTTTGCGCACTGCGCCCCAGTCAGTGGCGGCAGGATCGGGCACTGGCAGGATCGGGGCCAGCAGGGCGATCAGCACGAAGAACGCGACCAGAACGCCTCCCAGCATGGCGCTTTTGTGCGTGCGGAACTTCTTCCAGACCCGGCTTTCGGGTCGGCGCGTCAGGATCGGATCAGCAACGGTCATGTCAGGAGGTCCTCAGGCGCGGGTTCAACAGCACATAGGCTACATCGGCCAACAGATTCATCACGATGAAGCCGACGGCGGTGACCAGAACGATGCCCTGCACCACCGCATAGTCCCGATTGAAGACCGCATCGACCACCATCTTGCCGAAACCAGGGATGGTGAAGATCTGCTCGGTCAACACGGCACCTGCGATCAGTTCGCCAAACAGCAGTGCCGTCAGCGTCACGATCGGGGTCAGCGCGTTTCGGAACGCATGTTTCAGCACCACCCGCCGTTCATGCAACCCCTTGGCACGGGCGGTGCGCACATAATCGGATTTCAACACCCCCAACATGGCCGAGCGTGTATGCCGCATCAGTGTCGCGGCCAGCGCAGTGCCCAAAACAAAGGCTGGCATCAGCATGGTTGTGATCGATTTCACCGGATCCTCGGACAAGGGCACATAGCCCGAGGCAGGCAACAGGTCGAGTTTCACCGAAACCAGAAGGATCAGCATGATCCCCAGCCAGAAATTCGGAATCGACAGGCCGGACAGCGCCACGATGTTAGCGACGTAATCCGTGAGTGTCCCTTTTTTAACCGCAGACAAAATGCCCGCCGGGATACCGATCACAAGCGCAAACAGAATTGCCATGACAGCCAACTGAATGGTCACCGGCAGCTTTTCACCAATCAGTTCCGTCACCGGCTGATTGGTCCGCAACGAAATTCCCAAATCGCCGCGCAGCGCGTTGCCGACCCATGTCAGATACTGCACCGGGATCGGATCGTTCAAACGGTATTTCTCGCGCAGGAATTCCAGCACTTCGGGATCGCGCTCTTCGCCCGCCATGGCCAGTACGGGATCGCCGGGCAGCAGCTTTTGCAGGCTGAACACAAAGACCGAGATCAGCAGAATCGTCGGGATCGCAATCAGAATGCGGCGCAGGATGAAGGACAACATGAGATCAGGGCTTTCGGTAAGACGACCCGCCCGACCTAAGGATCAGGTGGGTCGCGGGTGGCTTATTTCTCCAGCGTCACACCTTCCAGACGGATCATCCCGTCGGGATATGGGGTGAAGCCTTTGAGACCATCATCCAGCGCCCAGATCCATGTTTGGTGATAGAGGTACACGATGGGCATATCTTCGGCCAGAACGTCCCGCGCTGCATCGTAATCCGCCTTACGTGCATCGAAATCGGTCGAGGCACGGGCGGTGTTCAAAAACTCGTCCACCTTCGGATCGGAATAGTGGCTGTCGTTGATACCACCGCCAGTGGTCATGAACTGATGGATATTGCCATCAGGATCGACCCGGCCCGACCACCCAATCTGGCTGGCCTGATAGTCCCCGGCGCTTTGATCGGCCAGCAGGGTGGCAAATTCCTTGGACGTGATCTCGATATTTATCCCGGCCTCGGCCGCCATCGCCTGCACCACCTGCATCAATTGAAGTGGGACGGTGGTGTTTGGTACCTGAACCTCAAGGTCGATCCCGTCAGGGAAACCAGCCTCGGCAAGCAAGGCCTTGGCTTTTTCCACGTCCCGGGCAGGCACGGGGTGATCGGCGTCATACCAAGGTGACGTCGGCGGGAAAGGCTGATTGCCCGGTGCAAAGGCACCTTCGAACACCACCTGATTGATCGCATCCCGGTCCAAAGCATAGCTGAGCGCCTGGCGCAGACGCTTGTCGTTACCCCAGGGGTTATCGCCCTTTTCGCCATTGTTCACATTGATGGTGATCCCCTGATAGCCCAGCGAAACGGCCCGTTCGACGTTGATATCAGCGTCGCCCTCGGCCTGCCCCAGATCGGTTGCGGCCAGACGTTCCAGCATATCGATATCGCCCGATTGTAGGTTCGCCAGACGCACGGTTGTGTCCGGGATCGGCAGGAAGGTGACGCTGTCAAAATGAATCTGGTCCGCGTTCCAGTAGTCAGGGAAGCGTTCCAGTGCGATCCGGTCCTGCGAGACACGCTCTTTGAATTTGAACGGGCCTGAACAGACCGGGTTCAAACCGAAATCCGCACCCGCCGCTTTGGCCGCTGTTGGAGAAACCATCATCCCCGAACGGTCGGCGAACTGCGCCAGCAGGGTCGCGTCCGGGGCCGCCATGTTGAACCGAACGGTGTAATCATCCACCACATCCACGCCGGTCACGGACTTCAGCTCGGACTTACGACGAGATTCCTCAAGGTTTTGCGACCGATCGATATTGTCCACCACAGCCTGCGCATTGAACGGCGTGCCGTCGTGGAACACGACACCTTCGCGCAGCTTCATGGTCAGGGATTTACCGTCCTCGCTCCACTCCCAGCCGGTGGCCAGCTGCGGGATCAGCTCAAGGTCAGGGGTGATATCGACAAGCTTGTCACACATCGACGCGTACACAATGCGCCCCACGAAAGTGCGCGATTGATCGGGGTCCAATACGTCCGCATCCGATTGCAGGGCGATGCGCAAATCGGCAGCCTGAGCGCTCAGGGCGTTGGCGCCGAGTAATCCGGCCAGCAGGCCGGTCTTGAAGACGTTCATGATCTTTCCTCTCTGTTTTCGGCAGAAGCCGGTGGAGATTGGACAGCCGCGCGATACAGCGCGAACCGCTCTTCTGCTCCGGCGCTTCGACGTCGGGGCGGGGCCGGTTTTCCGGCCTCTGGTATGGTTTTCCAGTGATGGCAGGCGACGTGGTGATCCGGGCCTGCACTATCCAGAACGGGGGTCAGGGTTCGGCAATCGTTCTGCGCAAATGGACAGCGCGTGTGAAACCGGCATCCGCCGGGCGGTGAAGACGGGCTTGGTGTTTCGCCGGTCAGCGCCACGTGATCTCGTTCACGGCCCGGTTCGGGCTCTGGGATCGCCGACAGCAAGGCGTGCGTATAGGGATGGCGCGGGTGTTCAAACACCTGATCGGCGGGGCCGGTTTCAACCATCTGCCCCAGATACATCACGGCGATGCGGTCGCTCATATGCCGGATGACGGCCAAATCATGGGCAATGATAACCAGCGTGAGGTCCAGATCCTGTTTCAGGTCATTCAACAGATTGACTACCTGCGCCTGCACCGAAACATCCAGTGCCGAAACGGGCTCGTCCCCGATAAGCAGCTTTGGTCCCGAAGCCAGCGCGCGGGCAATTCCGATCCGCTGTCTCTGACCGCCCGAAAACTCGTGCGGATACCGGTTGGCGTGATCCGGCAACAACCCAACCTGCGCCAGTAACGCCGCAACTTTCTGGCGGCGGGCGGTTTCATCAAGCTGCGGAGAATGCACCTCCAGCGGTTCACCGACCAGTTTGCCTACCGTCATCCGCGGGTTCAGGGACGAGAACGGGTCTTGGAACACGAACTGCATCTGCTGGCGCAACGGGGCCATATCGCGGCGGGCAAGGTCCTGAACTTCTTGCCCGTCAAACAGGACCTGACCGGATGTCGGACGATCCAACCGCATCAACAGGCGCGCAAGCGTAGATTTCCCGCAACCAGATTCACCTACGATGGCAAAGGTTTCACCCCTGCGAACCGCCATCGAAACCCCATCAACGGCCCGCACCTTGGTTTTTCGTTCGAACAGCCCGGTGCCAAGTGTGAAATGGCGGGTGAGGCCCCTTGCCTCGAGGATTACATCGCGCATCTGACCCCCTTGAGCTGTTCCAGAGGGGCATAGTGGCAGGCGACCGCGTGCCCCTGCCCGATGTCCGACAAGGACGGGCGTTCGGCACAGTCCGCGGTGGCAAAGGGGCACCGGGTGCGAAATCGGCAACCTTCCGGCATATCGGCAAGCGAAGGCACGGCGCCCGGCACGGTGATCAGCCGGTCGCGCGATCCTGTCATCCGCGGGACCGAGCTCATGAGGCCGATGGTATAGGGATGCTGCGGATCGTCGAACACCGCGTTTACAGGGCCGCGTTCGACGATCTGCCCCCCCATACATAACAGCCACATTCGTGGCGATTTCGGCAACAACACCAAGGTCGTGGGTAATGAATAGGGATCCCATGCCGGTTTCGGCCTGAAGCTCTCGGATCAGGTCCAGTATCTGCGCCTGAATGGTCACGTCCAGCGCCGTTGTCGGCTCGTCTGCGATCAGCAATGACGGATTGTTGATCAGCGCCATAGCAATCATCACCCGCTGCCGCATACCGCCGGACAGCTGGTGCGGGTATTCGCTCAATCGCTGTTCGGGGGCCGGGATACCGACACGGCGCAACATGGACAGGGCGGTTTCCGCAGCCTCAGTGCGGCTGCAATGACGATGATGCAGAACGGCCTCGGTGATCTGGTCACCGATCCGAAACGCCGGGTTGAGCGAGGTCATCGGCTCCTGAAAGATCATCGCCATCCGGTCGCCCCGCGTTGCAGCGTCCAGCTGTTCCGAGCGCAGGTCATAAGCGCGACCTTCGAATTCCAATCGGCCCGAGGGGATGTCGATGACGTCCCGCGGCAACAACCCCATCAGCGCCATGGCCGTCACGGATTTCCCACATCCGGATTCACCCACAATGCACAGGGTTTCTCCCGCGGATACCGTCAGGTCCAGCCCATCTACTGCTGGTGCGGGTTGGTCGCGAAACGACAGACTGAAGGCCGACAACTTCAGGATTGCGGTGTTTGAGTCAGGCTCGAAGCTGGAACTTGGGTCGGGCACAGGTGTCAACCTTTATGTACAACCAATATCCAATTGGTTGCATTTTTGAAAAATGCTTGTCAACGGTTGTGTTGCTCTTTTTCCGGGTCCAGCGGCCGTCGTCCGCATGCCAGGACTACTGCGTGGGGCATTTATGTGATTGCGCCCGCTGGCGGATTTTTGCCGGAATTGGCGCATTCCCATTGGAATGAAAAACGAACTTTCAAAACCGAATTTTATCGATCCCGCCGTGTTTCAAATCCTGTCCGCAGGCAATTTCCGGGGCGAAATTCGGTTTTCATTGCGGATCCCGGCTCTTGTCCGAACACCAACCAGACCTTATCTAGCGATCTCACAGCTCAGACAGTCGGGATGGGCCGCTCTGCCGCAGCTTAGCATCTGTCCTTTAGGCCCGACAAAATATAGGTTATCTGAGCGTGCGCACAGTTTCATGATTTGGAGAACGCAATGATAAAGCGCGCCTGGAACAATTGGCGATCAGGCTATATGGGCCGCCTTGTAGGTGAGAGCTTTTATGCACAAGGCGGGCTGTATGGCATTGCTGTGCTTGCAATGATTGCTGTGGCGGTCACCACGGCCGGTTCTGCTTACATGATGGAGTACATCGTCGACGCGATGACCAGCCCGGAATTGCGGGGCTACGCGCATTTCATTGCGCTTGGGGTCGTGCTTCTGTTTCTGGTCAAGGCAGTCGCCTCGTACATTCAGGCCATTTACCTGGCCCGTGCTGGCAACCGAATCGTGGCCGAACAGCAGGACAGGGTTTATCGCAAACTTCTCAGGCATGGCGTCTCATTCTTCACCGCCAATGAATCATCGGACCTATTGATGCGCACCACCCACGGCGCGCAGGCCGCCCGAACTTTGATCGATGTGCTGGTCACGGGATTTGTTCGCGACGCGCTGACGTTGGTCGGGCTGGTTGCAGTCATGGTGTATCAGCAACCGGTTCTGTCGGTGTTGTTCTTTGTCGTGGGTCCGATTGCCTTGTTGGGTGTGCGCTACCTGCTGAAGAGTGTACGCTCGATCATGCAGGCCGAATTCAAATCACTGGCTGAAATTATCCGGGTGCTGCAAGAAACTTCGGCCGGGATCAAGGTTATCAAGGTTTTCTCGCTTGAAGATCGCATGATCAACCGCATGGACACCGCAATCCGGAAAGTTGAGCAGCGCTCGAACGACATCGCCAAGTTGCAATCCATTGCCAGCCCTCTCATGGAGTTTCTGGCGGGCCTTGCCGTGGCAGGTGTGCTTGTCGTCAGCACGCTTGGAATCGCGGGAACTGAACAGCCCAGCGCGGGTCAGCTGATGTCCTTTATCACCGCTTTGCTGATGGCATACGAACCCGCCAAGCGTCTGTCGAAAATGCGTGTTCAGATCGAAACCTGCATGGTCGGTGTCGGCATGTTGTTCGACTTGCTGGATCAGGACGAAACCATGGTGGAAAGCCCCAAAGCCCATGACCTGATCGAAGGCCCCGGACAGATCGCCTTGCGCAACGTGACCTTTGGCTATCATGGCGCGATACCGGTGATTGAAGAGATGAACGTCACCTTCGAGGCCGGTAAAACCACGGCGCTTGTTGGCCAGTCCGGCGGTGGCAAATCCACGTTGTTCGGCCTGATCATGCGTTTCTACGACCCCGATGAGGGCAGCGTCGAGATTGATGGTCAGGACCTGCGCGAGGTGAGCTTTGCCTCGTTGCGGCGCAAAATTTCCTATGTCGGCCAGGATACATTCCTGTTCTCGACTTCGATCATGGACAACCTGCGCTGCTCATCCCCCGACGCGTCAGACGAAGAGGTGATAGACGCCGCCAAAGCCGCACATGCGCATGATTTCATCATGGATCTGCCAGACGGCTACAATACACAGGTTGGCGAAAACGGGACTTTCCTGTCAGGTGGCCAGAAACAGCGTATCGCCATTGCCCGCGCAATTCTGAGAAAGGCCGAGATTCTGCTGTTGGACGAAGCCACAAGTGCGCTGGATGCTGAATCGGAATCACTTGTGAAAAAGGCGCTGGATGCTTTGACACAGAATGTGACCGTCATTGTCATCGCGCACCGCCTGTCGACCGTGCTGGAAGCGGACAAGATCATCGTGGTTCAGGATGGTGCCATCGTGGAACAGGGCAATCTAGACGAGTTGATGGATAAGAACGGAAGCTTCCGCAACCTGTTCGATCAACAGTTCAGAAAGCGCGAACCCGCCGCCGAAGTCGCTGAGTAACCGCGGCCTCGCCACCCATACGCAGCCCCCTTCCCGGGCAGCTTTTGTCCGGGACTTGGGGGAACTCGTAAAATCCCGAATTGTCCAACATGCTGGATGCGCATATTTGACGCGCATATATTGTACAGGTATCTTCAGGCATACCGGAGGTTACCTGCATGAATGCCCCGTCACGTAAACCGACCAACCTTTCACTGGATGGCGATATGTTGTCCGAAGCGCGGGACCTGAAAATCAACCTGTCCCGAGCGGCCGAAGACGGTATTCGCGCCGCTGTCGCCGCAGCAAAAGCCGAACGCTGGAAGGCCGAGAACAAAGCGGCAATCGAAAGCTCGAACTCTTACGTCGAGCGTCACGGTTTGCCGCTGGAGACCTATCGGCAGTTCTGATGCCAAAATACGACGTTTTTCCCAACCCGTCGGGCGACGGTTATCTGCTGGATGTTCAAAGCGATCTTCTGAGTGGCCTGAACACTCGCGTTGTTGTACCTCTGCTGCCCGAGGCCTCGGCTCCGGTCCCTGCCGCCCGGCTCAATCCCGTCTTTGAGATTAAAGGCCACCCTCACGTCATGGCGACGCAATTCATGGCGGCAGTTCCGACAGGTATCCTGAAAGCTCCGATCAGTAATCTGGATGAGCACTTCGCGCAGATCACGGCAGCCATCGATATGCTGATGCAGGGGTTTTGATGGGATTTGGCGCGGGCCTTTGGGCAACTTGCGCCGCAAAGGCCCGGACTCAGATGCGATATGTATTTTTGGGAAGTCGGGTGGCTACTGCTGTGGATGGCTGACGCCTGACCTGTTTCAGATCTACCGGGATTTCGGACTTGCAAATCTTGCCCTGTTGCTGCGCGCGCAGGGGATCGACGTGACAAATCTGGCTCAGGCCGCACCTACAACTGAATAGGTGCTGAGCCACACAATCCCCGATCACAGGCGGCACCATCCTCGGGGAAATCGCGGCAAAGGACCATCACCTCGGGACGTGACATGACTGCATTCAGCGTTAATCTCGTTTTAGCCGTATTGAGCAAGAGGCGATTTCTCGTCGGGTATCATTAGTTACGAAACCCTTTCCAGAACATCACCAGCCCTGCTTGCAAACAAGATATGAGGACCAGAATGACGTCGCTCCAGCCTTCTAACCGATTGAAAGGCAAAATCGCCTTCATCAGCGCTGCTGGCCAAGGCATTGGCCGCGCCACCACCGAGTTGTTCGCCGCCGAAGGCGCGCATGTCTTTGCCTGCGATATCAACGAAACCACCCTGGCAGAGCTGTCAGAGATCAAAGGTGTTACTCCGTTTCACCTGAACGTGACAGACGCCAAGTCGGTGCAGCTTGCCGTAGCCGAGCTTCCGCCATTGGATATTCTCTTCAACTGCGCAGGTTATGTGGCGAGCGGCTCGATTCTGGACTGCGACGAAGACGACTGGGATTTCAGCTTTGATCTGAACGTAAAAGCCATGTACCGGCTGATCCGCCTGACTCTGCCAGCCATGCTGCAAAACGGCGGAGGGTCCATCATCAATATGTCTTCCGTCGCTTCCTCGATGAAAGGCGTGCCAAACCGGTTTGTGTACTGCGCCTCAAAAGCGGCAGTGATCGGCCTGACCAAGTCGATCGCCGCCGATTTCGTCACCCAAGGCATTCGCTGTAATGCAATATGCCCTGGTACGGTCGACAGCCCCAGCCTGCACGAACGCTTGAAGGCGACAGGCGACTACGAAAAGGCAATGACCGATTTCATCGCGCGCCAACCAATGGGTCGCATTGGTACAGCGGACGAAATCGCCGAACTCGCACTCTACCTCGCAAGTGACAGCAGTACGTTTACGACTGGTCAGCCTTTCGCCATTGATGGCGGTTGGGCGATTTAAGCTGAAAGGGATCACATCATGAAACTACTGCGCTTTGGGGCGTTGGGTGCTGAAAAGCCGGGTTTGTTGGGCGAAGACGGCACAATTCGCGACCTGTCCGGGATCATAGGCGATCTCTCGGGCGATGTGCTCAGCGATGAAGGGCTGACTCAGCTTCGCGCGCTGGACCCGCAATCCCTGCCGGCAGTTGACGGCGATGTCCGCATCGGCGCCTGTGTGGGCCATGTGGGCAAGTTCATCTGCATCGGCCTGAACTATGCCGACCACGCAGCCGAAAGCGGTATGGAATTGCCGCAGGAACCGGTGATCTTTTTCAAAGCAACTTCGGCGATCATCGGCCCGAACGATAACGTCGAAATCCCGCGCGGATCCGTCAAAACCGACTGGGAGGTCGAACTGGGTGTGGTGATCGGCAAAGAGGCAAAATACATCTCAGAGGCCGAAGCGATGGATCATATCGCTGGCTATTGTGTGATCAACGACCTGTCGGAACGTGATTTTCAGCTGCACCGCTCGGGCCAGTGGGTCAAAGGCAAATCCGCCGACACTTTCGGGCCTATCGGTCCATGGTTGGTGACGCGGGACGAGATTGCCGATCCGCAGAATCTGACGATGTATCTTGAGGTCAATGCCCACCGCTATCAGGATGGCTCGACCCAAACGATGCACTTCGGGGTCGCGACCGTGATTTCTCATCTATCGCAATTCATGTCATTGCAACCGGGTGATGTGATCTCGACCGGCACGCCGCCGGGCGTGGGCATGGGGCAAAATCCACAGGTCTATCTGAAACCCGGCGACCGGATGGAACTGGGCATCGAAGGTCTGGGCGTTCAAAAACAGAATGTGATTGCAGGATAAGTGGGCAAAGGCGGATGCCAGCCCTGAAAAGGAAAATCAGGCGAGGTTCCCCTCGCCTGATTTTTTCATGACTTAAGCAACCAGATCGAACCGATCGTTGTTCATGATCTTGGTCCAGGCCGCCACGAAGTCGCGCACAAACTTCTCGGCGTTGTCGTCCTGAGCGTAAACCTCGGCGTAACCACGCAGGATCGAGTTCGAACCGAAGACCAGATCAGCACTGGTCGCGGTGAACTTGACCTCACCCGAGGCACGGTCGCGCAGTTCGTAGGTCCCGCCATCAACCGGGTGCCAGCTGAGCGACATATCCGTCAGGTTGACGAAGAAGTCCGTGGTCAGCTGCCCAACACGGTCGGTAAAGACACCATGCGCCGATCCGCCATGGTTGGCACCCAGAACACGCAGGCCACCGATCAGAACGGTCATCTCTGCTGCGGTCAGACCCAGCAATTGCGCGCGGTCCAGCATCATCGCCTCGGGCGATACGGCGTATTCCTTCAGCTGCCAGTTGCGGAACCCGTCCGCCAGCGGCTCAAGCACCGAAAAGCTGTCGACATCGGTCTGCTCGTCCGTCGCATCGCCGCGCCCTGCCGAGAACGGAACCGTCACTTCAAAACCAGCAGCCTTGATCGACTGTTCCAGACCAACATTGCCCGCCAGCACGATGACATCGGCGATCGACGCGCCGGTTTCCGCAGCGATCGGCTCCAGCACACCCAGCACTTTTGCCAGACGCTCAGGCTCGTTGCCGGCCCAGTCCTTCTGTGGTGCCAGACGAATGCGCGCGCCATTTGCGCCACCACGTTTGTCCGAGCCACGGAAGGTACGGGCGCTGTCCCATGCGGTGTTGATCATCTCAACCGCGGTCAGGCCGCTTTCTGCGATCTTCGCCTTGACGGCATCGACGTTGTAACCGGTCGAACCTGCCGGGATCGGATCTTGCCAGACCAGCTCTTCTGCAGGAACGTCCGGACCATAGTAGTTGACGCGCGGACCCATGTCGCGGTGGGTCAGCTTGAACCAGGCGCGGGCAAAAGTATCGGCGAAATAGTCCGGATCGGCCATGAATTTCTGACAGATCGCATTATATGTCGGGTCAATTTTCATCGCCATGTCAGCGTCGGTCATGACCGGCATACGACGAGCCGAAGGATCGGTCGGGTCGGCAGGCTTTTCGTCTTCCGGCATGTCGATGGGCTGCCATTGTTGTGCGCCTGCTGGCGATTTGCCAAGCTCCCATTCATAGCCGAACAGATAGTCGAAATAGCCCATGTCGAACTTGGTCGGGTCCTTCGTCCAGGCTCCCTCGATGCCCGAGGTGAACGCGTTGGTCGCCTTGCCGTCCTGATCAGGGTTATTCCAACCCAGACCCTGACCGGACACCGGGCAGGCTTCGGGTTCAGCGCCGATATTGTCGTCGGCCATCGCGCCATGTGCCTTACCGACTGTGTGCCCACCGCAGGTCAGTGCCGCTGTTTCTTCGTCGTTCATCGCCATACGGGCAAAAGTTTCGCGGATATGAAGCGCGGTTTTTGCCGGGTCCGGATTGCCGTTCACACCTTCGGGGTTCACATAGATCAGACCCATATGCACCGCGCCCAGCGGGTTTTCCAGCGTGCCGGGTGTTTCCAGATCGCCATAGCGGTTTTCGGACGGGGCCAGCCACTGGTTCTCCGATCCCCAGTAAACGTCTTTTTCCGGACCCCAGATATCTTCGCGACCAAAGCCGAAGCCAAATGTTTTCAGGCCCATGGATTCATACGCAACAGTGCCCGACAGAACGATCAGGTCGGCCCAGGACAGCGCGTTCCCGTATTTCTTTTTCACCGGCCACAGCAGACGGCGGGCTTTGTCCAGGCTGGCATTGTCCGGCCACGAGTTCAGAGGGGCAAACCGGATGTTGCCCGACCCTGCGCCACCGCGACCGTCGCCCAGACGGTACGACCCGGCCGAGTGCCACGCCAGGCGGATCATCAGGCCGCCATAGTGACCCCAGTCAGCCGGCCACCAGTCCTGGCTGTCGGTCAGCAATGCTTCGACATCGGCACGGACCGCTTTGAAATCAAGCCCTTTGACCGCTTCACGATGGTTGTAGTCGGCATCCATCGGGTTGGTGCGGGTGTCGTGCTGGCTCAGAATGTCCAGGTTCAGCGCATCCGGCCACCATTTGGTGACAGAATTTCCCGTGCCCGTGTTCCCGCCATGCATGACAGGGCAGCCGCCGGATTGATGATTGTGGGGGTTACCGTCCATTGTAAATCTCCTGAGCATATACCTAGGGATGCAGATGCCTTGACTCGTACCCCACCGCTTCGATAATTGGAAATTTGTAATTTCTATCATTGTGATTAATTTTTCCTATGAAAGCACTAACCCTCAAACACCTGCGCTATTTCGAGGCCCTCGCCACCCACGGCCACTTTGGCAAGGCTGCGGCAGCCAGCGCTATTTCGCAGCCCGCACTCTCCATTCAAATCAAAGAGCTGGAGACCATCATGGGCGGCCCGCTGGTCGAACGCGCCGCACGTGAAACCCGCCTGACGGCGCTTGGTGAAGACGTTCTGAAACGTGGCCGCGAAATCCTGACCCGGGTCGAAGATCTGGGTAATCTTGTGCAATCCCCGTTTGGGCCCTTGTCGGGCCGCATCAGAATCGGCGTCATACCCACGGTCGCGCCCTATCTGCTGCCTTCGATCATCAAGGCGCTGTCACAGCGATTCCCGCAACTGATCATCGAGCCAAAAGAGACGATTACCCAAACCCTGATCGGCGAAATTCTCGATTCCAGACTGGACTTCGGCGTTGTCGCCCTGCCCGTCTCGGAACCCAGCCTCCGCGAGTTTTCTCTGTTCAACGAAGACTTCCTCCTGGTCCGCCCGGCGCAGGACGCGGAGTTGCCGATGCCAAGTTCGTCACAGCTCAGAACCATGCGCCTGCTGTTGCTGGAAGAAGGGCATTGCTTCAGGGATCAGGCCCTGTCCTTCTGCTCGATCCGCAATATCGAGCCGCAGCACATCATGGAGGGCAGTTCGCTGTCCACGCTGGTACAGATGGTCGGGGCCGGCATCGGCGTCACGCTGATACCGGAAATGGCGGTCGGACTGGAAACCCGATCCGCCGATGTCTCTGTTGCCCGCTTTCAGGACACGCCCCCGGCGCGAACAATTGGCCTGATCTGGCGAAAGACCAACCCGCTCAGCGAGAACCTTCTGAAAATCGGGGCCATCATTCGAAAAACCGCCGAGGAAAACATCTTGAGCACGGATCAGGCTGCGTTGGCGGAAAGCGACTGACAGAGTATGGCCAACCTTGCGCGACACGACCCTGCCGAAGGTCATTCATCTCCGGTATAGAACCCGATCACATCGTTTTCGGTCGTTGCGCCAAGCCCGTTCAGCAACCGGTTGGAATAGTTGAAATAGGCGCAGACCTGATTGACCTCCAGAATCTCACCGTCTTCACAACCCGCGATCTTGAGCGCTTCGAAATCCGATTTCACTATCTTGCCCACATCGGTTGTCAGCTTTGCCGCATATCGCAGCAGCGCCAGTTCCTTGCCTTCGAATTCTTCCTCGGGTCGATGCGCCTTGAGTGCGACGAATATCCGGTCGCTGCGCGGTTGGTCCTTCAGCAAATTGCGCACATTCATGAAATGGTGGGTCAGCGAATAGGTGCAATCATTCAGGATCGAGGTATAGCTGGCCACCACCTCAAGAAACCAGAACGGCAACTGATTGTCGTCCGAATGCAGGACCGATCGGTACAGCGTCACATGCCCGTTCATCGTCTCGGGACGTAACGAGTGCACACGCATGACGGTGTCGACGGTGCCATGGGGCGTGCGGGCTTTGTCCAGCAACTCTTTCAGGCGGCCATCGGCCTTGTCGTCCGAGATCATCTCGATCCAAGCACTCATTGCAACGTCTCCTGTCCTGTCCGGGCTCAGCTTATGAACAATACCTGCAAGCATGTCAGTTAATTTTTTTCCTAAGGTGAAATTTCTCTGGATCACGGAAACGTGAAAGAGATACATTGCCCGCGTGGGGACTTGTTTGGGATCAACGACGATGCACAGCCCAGAACTTTTGGCGGGCGCCGAAAACCTGTTGTTCAGATGCGGTGGTCTTAAGGCTGGCGACCGGTTGCTCGTGGTCTGCGAAGACGCCGCAAACGGCTATTACGATGCTGAAATCACTGAGGCCGTCGTCGAGTGCGCCCGGCAGAACCGGATCAACACGTCGGTTCAAACCGTGCCTTTCGATCCGATGGGGCCGCTGGTCCCCGAAAACCTGCGCGTGGCCATGAAATCCGCCGACCGCACCCTGTTTCTGTCACGCACCGGTGATCAGATTCGATTTGACGCTGGCATGAAGGACGTACACCCCATCATGTCCTACGCACTGGATGCCGGGATGCTGGCCTCAAGCTTTGGACGGGCGAATTACAGCGGGTTCGTAAAACTGAAAAATGCGGTCAATGCTCTGCTGGCCGGGGCCGAACGTATCCAGGTGACCTGTCCACTGGGCACCGATTTCGGCGGCCCGGGCGCTGCCTTTCCGAGATCGGGCGCCGCGGATGTCAGCGTAACCCGATTTCCGATGTCCGTGTTTGCGCCGGTCCCCGCACAAGGGTTCAGCGGCGTGTTGGTTCAGGACGGTTTTCTGGTCGGCACCGGATCGAAGTTCTATGAACCTTACGGCTGCGATTTGCGCGAGCCGTTGGCGGTTCGGTTCGACGGCAATCGCCTGACCGGCTTTGACGGCCATCCGATGGATGTGCATTGCGCGCAGATGCATTACGAAAAGGTTGGCCGTATGTTCGACCTTGATCCGCTGACCATGCATTCCTGGCACGCCGGCATCCACCCGGGCTGCGCCTATGCCGCCCCGGCCCAGAGCAATTTCGAACGTTGGAGCGGTTCGGCTTTCGGCAATCCACGCCTTCTGCATTTCCACACCTGCGGCGATTATGCACCGGGTGAGATTTCACTGAACGTGCTGGACCCCACGATCCGGGTGGACGGGGTTGCGATCTGGGATGCAGGCGTTCTCCGGGCCGATCTTTTGCCCGGCGGGGCCGAAATCCTTGCACAATACCCCTGCATTAAGGCCGTTTTTGACGACCCTGCCCAACAGGTCGGGCAAGGCCCGAACGGGCGGTTGTCTGCCTGAAAACTATTCGACCTCCTGCGCGACCCGCTTGGCAACCCGTGCGCGGAACCGCATCGCGCCAGCGTCCAACCCAAGGTTGATGTAGCCGGTTTTGCGCCGCGCCATGCCGGTCTGCACATATTCCAGCACATCCTTGTCTTCGTTGAACGCCATGACCGCACCATCGAACATACGCTGTGACATGGCTATGTCGTCCGCATGCATATTGCGGTGCTGAAACCAGAAGTACCGCGAGGTTCCCGCATCGACCGGGGTGATGAAGTTGTACGAGATGTTGACGAACGCATTGGGAGACATTGGCCGATCCGCCCCACCTTCTCCCGTCGGGGTATAGACCGACATGTTGATCGCCGTCGACGGTAGGCGGCATTCGTAGTGCTGCTTGCGGTCACAGCTTGGTCCGAACGGCAGGACCGGCGCGTAATAGGGTGGCGCAGGTTCATCCGCGATCCAGCGCGAAACGATGACTCCATCTTCGGTCTCTTCGATATCCAGCGGACGATTGTCCGTTCCTGCGCCAGCGAATGAGGTCAAATGCACCCATGCCACATGGCTTGGATCCAGCAGGTTGTCGGTGATGTAGAGGTAATGGCACGCCATTTCCATCGCGCCAGTCTGTGTTTTGCCCCAGGACGGGTTGTCGAAATTGGGGATGTCGATGATATCGTCTGTACTGGCTTTCTCCGGGTCTCCCATCCAAAGCCACAGAAACCCCCAGCGATCTTCAGCCGGATAAGCATGAACCGCGGCGCGACGCGGAGGATTGTCCAACTGCGTCGGGGCACTGACACACTCGCCGCCGCAGCCGAAAGTCAAACCGTGATAGCCACAAACCACATGATCGCCTTCGATTGTGCCGCGTGACAGTGGCAGTTTGCGGTGCGGGCAAGCATCTTCCAAAGCGATCGCCTTGCCCCCTGTGTCGCGATAAATCACGATCTCTTCGTCCAACATCCGAACGGCACTCAAATTGCGGTCGAAATCCTCGGACCGCCCGGCAACATACCAACTGTTTCGAATAAACCCGTGTGCACCGGCCAAATCAGGACGCATCGCTACTACTCCGAAAACACATCATAAGCCTTGAGCGCCTTGGCGCTATACGCATAAGACGGCCCGCCACCCATATAGGTCGCCATGGCCAGCGCCTCGCACATCTCTTCGCGGGTGGCACCCAGCCGAACAAGCGATTTCACGTGAAAACCAATGCAACTGTCGCAACGGGTCGCGATGGCAATCCCAAGGGCCATGAATTCCTTGGTTTTCTCGCTGAGCGCACCGTCGGTCTTGGCCGCCTTGCCCATGATGCCAAAGCCTCGCACGGTTTCAGGCACTTCCTTCGAGAAGGTCCCTATATTGGCCTCGGTCTCAGCCATGAAGTCTTTCCAGTCCATTTCGTAACTCCTTATCCGCGCTCGTCCGCGCCCATACGGCGCTCCAGCCAGCGCACGCCAGCACTGATGATCAGAACCAGGATCAGGTACTCGAAAATCAGCAAGGTGTAGATTTCCAGCGGACGGTATTCCGTCACCACCAGTTCATTCGCGCGGCGGGTCAATTCCTGCATTCCGATGACGCTGGCAAAGGCGCTCATCTTGACGATGTAGATGAACTGGTTCGCCAGCGGGGGCAGAATGCGCCGGATCGCTTGCGGCAGGATCACATAGCGCATGGTCTGCACATAGTTCAGCCCGATGGTCTGCGCCGCTTCGCGCTGACCGCGGGCAATGGATTGAATGCCTGCGCGGTAGATTTCGGCAGTAAAGGCACTGTCTGAAATCGCCAGCGTTATGATCGCCCCCCAGAACGGATCGATCGGGATGTTCAGACCCATCGATTGGAACACGATGGGCAGGCCGTAGAAGACCCAGAACAGCATCGGAAGCAAAGGGATGGCGCGAATGAACTCTACATAGACCCGGTTCAAAACCCGCCAGCCGCGTTTTTCGGACAATCCCGGCAAGGCCACCAGCAATCCGATGACAATCGACAGAACGGCGGCGATCAGGGAAATCTGGATCGTCGCGCCCATCCCCGAGATCAGGAATTTCACATTGGTCCACCCCGACGCCGTGGTCGGGTCGATCACATACCAGCCCCAGGTCTGGGAAGACGAACAGCCTGCCAGCAGAAGCAGAGGCGTTATCAGAAGAAGTTTTTTCATCAGCCCCTCTCAGTGCTGCAGGATCTGTGACAGGAATTTGCGACACCGATCAGACTGAGGATTGGTGAAGAAATGCTCGGGGTTGCCTTCTTCGACGATCTCACCGGCATCCATGAAGATCATCTTGTCAGCCACCTTGCGGGCGAACCCCATCTCATGCGTGACGACCACCATAGTCATTCCTTCATTGGCCAACTCGACCATCACGTCCAACACTTCCGAGATCATTTCTGGGTCCAGCGCTGAGGTCGGCTCGTCAAACAAAAGCACGCGCGGCTCCATACACAGGGATCGCGCAATTGCGACGCGTTGCTGTTGGCCGCCCGACAATTGAATGGGCTTTTTGTCCGCCTGATCGGGAATATGCACCCGATCCAGATAATGACGCGCTTTTTCCTCCGCCTCTTTGCGGCTTAGGCCGCGCGCTTTGATCGGGCCCAAAGTCAGGTTTTCCAGAACAGTCAGATGCGGGAACAGGTTGAATTGCTGGAATACCATTCCAACCTCGGACCGAATGGTGGCCACGGATTTCGCGTCATCCGTCAACTCGACCCCATCCACACGAATGGCGCCTTTCTGATGCTTTTCCAACTGGTTGATACAGCGCACAACGGTGGACTTGCCCGACCCAGAAGGCCCGCAAATCACCACTTTTTCGCCGCTGTTCACTGTCAGATTGATGTCTTTGAGAACGTGAAACGTGTCAAACCACTTGTTCACGCCCACAAGTTCGATTGCGGCGTCTGGCATAAGCTGAACTGCCCCTGTTTTAGTCACAGTATAATATTTTCTTGAGGTTATCTTTCCCTTTGGGCTTAAATCAATGATGAATACGGCAACAAGGTCGAAACGCCACCAACGGGAGAAACCTATGAACACATTTTGGAAAGCTGCGGCAGCCGCCGCGCTCGGGCTGGTATTGTCAGGTGCCGCACAGGCACAATCTGCCCTGAACGAGGTGCTGGATTCCGGCGTGCTCAAGGTTGGCACCACCGGTGATTGGAACCCGATGTCGCTGCGTGACCCTGCGACCAACAGCTACAAAGGGTACGACATCGACATCATGAACGAGTTGGCCACCGATCTGGGGGTTGAGGTCGAATATGTGCCAACCGACTGGAAAACCCTCGTCAACGGTGTGGTGGCAGGCAAATATCACCTGACCGGATCAGCCTCGATTTCACCGCCGCGCATGAAGGTCGCAGGCTTTTCCGACAGCTATATCTCGGTCGAGCTCTTCCCTTACACAACCAAGGACAAGGCCGATAAATTCGACGGCTATGACTCGATCAACCAGCCAGGGGTAAAAGTCGCAACTACCCTGGGCACCACGTTTGAAAAACGTGTCCGCGAATGGTTCCCGAACGCCGATATCAAGGTGGTCGAAGCCCCCGCACGTGGTTTTCAGGAGGTGATCGCAGGACGCGCGGATGTGTTCATCACATCGAACATCGAAGGATCGACCCTCGAGGCCAAATTCCCGGTCGAACGCGTGAAGAACGCAGGCCCCCGCTCGCCGTCGCCCATCGCGATGATCCTGCCGCAGGGCGATCAGGTCTGGATCAATTATGTGAACAACTGGATCGAAGTGAAAAAGGCGCAAGGCTTCTTCGAAGCCAATCGCGAGAAATGGGGTCTCTGACCCCCCCCGATTTATCACCAAATTTGCTGAACGCCCGGCCCAGTTGCCGGGCGTTTTCAATTGCCGCCTGACACGGCCTTGGCAACTACGGTGACAAAACTGACCTTGTCGGTTTTCAATTCTATCGGCCCGTGGGTGGCGTTTGAATCAAAGCTGAGACTGTCGCCCGGGCGCATATGATAGGTGGCTTCACCGCAGCCATAGACCATTTCACCATCCGTTACGTGAATGAATTCGACGCCTTGATGTTGATATAGCGGGCATTTGTCCAACGGGCTTTCCAATGTGACGCTGAAACTCTCGAAACTGACATGTTTCGCCTCTGCCCGGCCGATCAGCTTGTAACTATGGCCAAAACCGCTGCCCAATCGCTGAACGGTTACACCTTCGCCTGCGGCCACAAATGACACATCCGTGCGCTCCACGGTTCCGGCGAAGAAGTTGATCAGGGGAACACCGATGCCGTCTGCAAGGGCCTCAAGCGTCGCCAGCGAGGCAGACACCTGTCCCCGTTCGATCTTGGATATCATTGCCGTCGACACCCCGGACCGCTGAGACAACCCGGACAGCGTTAATCCAGCCAGCGTTCTGTGCGTTTTAACCGTGGACCCAACCAGTTGATCCAGCGGTGGTTTTTCAGCGGAAAGAACAGGTGAATCTTCCATTGTCGAAGCCTATCTGTACGTTTGAAAAAGGCAAAGGAATTGTCCGGTTTCGCAGCACGAATTCGGCGGGTATTCCCTCATCCCCGTTCAGAATACTGCCTTTCGCGCATATGTTCCCTTGGAACTGTACGAACCTCCAGTCGCCGCAAAAGAGAAGTTTTTCAGATGCTGAACCTGATTGGTTCCTTCAATCAGCCGCATCAACACGAACCGTTCGGATACTGGGGTCAACACGGCTGTAGGCGGCCAAAAGTCGCGCGGTCCATTTTTGAGCGATGTAATCGGCCATGAACCGCGATGGCGCGACAAGGGTGACACGCCCCCCTGCCCTTTCGGCTTCAGAAAGATGCTGAAACCAACTCGCCCACAGTTCCGGGTCCCGCCCATGCAGAATCGTTTGAACCTGCGACCAGACATCTGCGTCCGAAGTCTCCGGCCCGGCGGGTTTTACCGTGAAAGGTAGGATATTCGTTTCGGGTTCCGGGTCGTCGCTCATCCGGGCCTGGAAGTCTGATCCTATGACCGGCCAGACCTCTTGCGTATCAATCATGATCTGCTTGAGATCGATTTCGTACACTGCAACCCGCCCCCGTGCCGCTGGCCTTTTGACAGTTACCCACCCTAATGCGCGAAATTTGGCCATTTCGCGCTTTACGGTTCTTTCGTTCACTGTCCAAAGGCGCGAAATTTCCTCACGCCCAATCGATAATTCGTTGTTTCGCCAGTTATATCGGGTCGTAATAAGCGCCATGATACGCAATATACTGCGCTGTCGATGCTTGTCGCCTGACAACGCATGGACGCTGAGAGCAGACAGTATATCGTATTTTAAGGCCGCCGCATTCCGCCCGACCGGTTTAGCAAGCTGCATACCCGTTCTCACCGCTCTGTCTGCCTCAGACGAGGTTTCCCTCGCCAGTCCCGCGCCGTTTGCCAACGCTTTTCGTCATCTTGGGACAATTAGCGTCCAAAGCTTCGATTCTGTCAAGAAGAGTCTGAAACCAGTCAGAATTTTGCGCCAATTGATCTCAAAAAATAAAAGAAATTTGGTGAAGTATTGGTGATGGGGGACGTCCTGTGCGTCCCCTTATTGGGCTGTTCTGTCCCCCTATATGTGGCCGTTCATGCGTTAGTGTCCCCCTAAATACGGCGGGAGGAGCGTTGCGAATCGTACCCCTTGATCTCGTCGCCATCCGAATCGCTCAAAGCCGTGTTGGGCCTCGTTTTCTTACCCGTGGGTAAGATTGTATTCTCATCATATTTTCTTTTGCGTAAAGCGCAAATCGGGCGTAAATAAGAAACGAACAGAAATTTACGTTCCAAACTAAGAGACATGAGGCATGTACACGCACGAAGACCTGAATGCATTGCGCAATCAATCCCTCAAGCTGCAGGGATGGATTCGCCAGCAGACCTTTAGCCCGGAGATGGAGAAGACACTCCGTCGGTTTTCCAGTTGGGAAGTGTCCGAGTTGATCTTCCAGGTGAACCAGTCGACCTTTCGGGGAAAGCTGGCCGCCGATCCGTCGCTGCCAGGTGGCGAGGTTGAGCCGGAGGGGCGTCAGCGCTGGTTCAGTTTAGAGGAAGTGAATGAGTTGCGGCGGCGGCTCAAAGTAAACCGCAAATCACTGATGCCTCCTCGACCCGAAGGCAAGCGGGCAATCCGCGCCGCTGTTGCGAACTTTAAAGGTGGAGCCGGTAAATCGACCGTGGCTTTGCATCTTGCTCATGCGTCCGCGCTTGATGGGTATCGGGTCCTCGTCGTGGATTTCGATCCCCAGGCCACATTGAGCCATTCGATGGGCCTGACCGACGTTGCCGAGGATTATACTGTCTGGGGGATCATGGCGCGTGACCTGATCCGCGAAACCGAACGTATGAACAACCGCCCCGCGGCCGCCGAGTCTGGCACCGCCCTGCCCCGCCGCGAGTTGCCGCCGGCAATCACTGACATGGGACTGGGCGATCTGAGGATCAGCGACTTCATACGAAAGACATCGTGGTCGACCATCGATGCGATACCGTCCTGCGCGAACGCTGCTTTCGTCGAGTTCGCCTCGGCACAGTATCGCCATCTGAATCCGGAATGGTCTTTCTTTGCTGCAGTGTCCCGTTACCTGGATCAGATCCCGGACGACGCTTACGATCTGATCTTGTTCGATTGTCCCCCGGCCATTGGGTATCAGTCCATGAACGCGGTTTTTGCCGCGGACATGTTGTATATCCCGTCTGGCCCTGGGTATTGGGAGTATGACTCCACCACATCGTTTATCGGTCAGTTAGCAGAAGCTCTGGAGGATCTAGCCTATGGGTTCGACAAGACCTTACCCACGGGTAAGATCGGTCTTCCGAAAACATTCTGCGAATTGCGGTTCCTTCTGACTCGGTATGAGCCCGGGAATGCCTTGCATCAGGCGATGTTCGATGCCTTCCAGAAAGTGTTTGGTGAACATGTTGCCGAGCATCCTGTTGAGATGACCCGTGCGGTCGAACAGTCAGGCCGTTTTTTAAGTTCGGTGTACGAGATGGATTATCGCGAGATGACCCGGGAAACTTGGCGCCGCGCTCGTTCGACCTTTGACAATGTTTATGAAGAATTCCGGGGCGTGATGCTGTCGGCCTGGGATAAGCTGGAGGATGACGCATGAGCCGTAAGCGCAGAATGTTTGATATCGATTTGCCGGCAATGGATGACATTCCTGTCGGGAAGGTTCCGGATAAGGTTCTCGAAAAACGGCGCGGCCCGATGGCTGCGGCAATTTCGGAAAACGCTGACGCCTTGCGTGACCAGCAATCGACAGAAGAAACCATCCGGGCCGAGAATGATCGTCTTGCGCATGAGTTGGTGCGGTTAAGGTCTGAAGGCCTGGTGACGGAACACGTCGCTTTGGCAGATGTCGTCACTGAAAAATTGACGCGGGATCGCAAGCCGGGCCCGGATCCGGAACTGGATGAGCTCAAGGCATCAATTCGCGAAATCGGGTTGTCCAACCCCATCCGTCTTGAACGCCGATCGGACGGGCGGTTTGAACTGATCCAGGGCATGCGCCGTTTGTCAGCATATCGTGCATTGTTCGAGGAAACGGGCGAAGATCGATACGCGAAAATACCGGCGGGTATTTCTGAAGCCAGCGATCTCGACAGCAGCTACCGCCGTATGGTGGATGAGAACTTGATCCGCAAAGATATCTCGTTTGCGGAAATGGGGGCGCTTGCCCGAGCTTACGCCGACGATCCGGCGAATGATTGTCCGGACGTAGACAAGGCTGTTTCCTTGCTGTTCAAGTCCGCCAGTTATACCAAGCGGAGCTATATCCGGTCTTTTGCCAGCTTGCTGATGATGCTGGACAAGGCTCTGATGCATCCAAATGACATTCCGCGAAATGTGGGTGTGGAGCTGAAGCGCAAGCTCGATTCAACACCGGGGCTGGTCCGTCTGGTGAGCGATGCCGTGATGCGTGAACCGGATCGGGATGGCGCGCGAGAGGTGTCGATACTCAGATCTTTTCTCGGAGATCAGGAAACAAACGCACCTAAAAAGCTCACTGCCGAAAAGAACGCGAGCAAACCGCGCCGTGCGAAAACTACATTTCAGGTCTCGGGGCGGGCAGGGATCGCGAAGTGCTCTGCATCAAGTGGGCGCATTGAGTTGAGATACGATCTGGATTTCACGCGTGTTGACCGCAGTAAACTGGAAGAAGCGGTAGCGGCATTTATTGATGCGCTTCCTGAGGAAGATGATCTTACCCATGGGTAAGGTTGCTGTTTTAAGTTTTAAGAGAGGGCACTGGAAAAATCCGGTGCTCTTTTCTTTTTGCACTAGACCTTTTCCCGAGGTCATTGGAGCTAACTCCTGAGGATTCACTCTGGCACTCTATGTGCCTGTGCCTGAGAAGCACGGATATTGGGGTCAAACCTGTGGTTCCATTCCTGGCTGTGCTATTTGACTCCTGCACTGCAATTTGGGTGACGTCCATCGCTTTGAATTTCTGCAAGGGCTCATCTAAATCCCAATATCTCTATTCCTCACGTGGCTGGCTATGTCGCGGGCTTGAATAAAAAGTTCGAGTTAGCTGATCGTTTTTCATCTTCCGTGGAAGATTAACCAAGGAGCGACAAGTCGGTTCCGCGCAAAGTGTTGTCTCTGAACTGGGCCAGCCCATTCCGACGACAAACCGTACGGATACCCACGCGGTGACAAACAGCAGGTCGCGCTTATAGGCGCGCAGCGTGTTGGCGGGGGTGCCGCGGACATAGAGGTCTGTCAGCGCGTCCTGATCCGCCTGCGACAGGGCAGGGGAGGGGGCCGGGAGATAGGGGGCAGGGGTCGTCATGGGCTCTAATCTGCACCGGTTTTGCGGGAAAATCAATCATTACCGATAAGCGATACTTATCAAATGTAACAGAAAATTTGTGGTTCAACGGAACTAATGAACAAAAGGGCCAGTTTTTGCGCGTAATGTGGGCAGAGGGTTGCGTGGCAGTAAAATTACATGCGCCCGGTGAGTATCTTAGCCAGATCGGGTTCCACCTTTCGGGTTTGTTCCAGATCCAGGCTGTTTTTCACGTGGAGGAGGTGGTGTTGGATGTTGTCTTCCGCGGATTGTGGATCACCACTCACGATCGCATCAATGATCGAAGCGTGCTCATCATCGGGACACGAAGAGTCCCTGTTGGTTCCGAACAATGCCACGATCAGAGATGACCTGGTAACCAGCTCGCGGACAACGCGTGTGAGTACCGAATTGTTGTGGCATTTGGCCAGCTCCACATGAAATTCACCTGAAAGCCGAATGATCTCGGTTCGATCATTTGCTGCCCGGGCCTTATCTTCTTTTTTGACATGTGTCCGTAATGCGTCGATCCCCGCGCTGCCGATCTCATGTGCGAGTGCACGTACGATACCGGATTCAGTGATCAAGCGGGCCTCGAACACCTCTCGAGCTTCGTCAGGGCTTGGACCGGCTATAAAGGCACCTCGGTTGGAGTGCAGTTCAACAATGCCCTGGCTGCTCAATAACAACAAAGCTCGGCGAACGCGCATTCGGCCTACGCCAAAAGTCTCGCACAAGGTTTGTTCGCTCAATTTGGTTCTAGGCGCCAGCTTCTGTTCCATGACCGCAGAATAAATTCGGTCAACGATCAATTGCTCATCCGGATCGGATTGGACGGCGTCGAGTTTTTGTTGGGCGTCTGTCATCTTGTTCCGATTTGGCAGGAATATATGTCGATCGTACTTAGCCGTACAACTTCTAACTGACAATATATCGGTCTTCTGTTTGCAATATCAATAAACACGTTGACTAAAAATGTTGACACAGATTGTTAACAATGCAGTATCCAAGGGGCGTTCCGGGATTCGACCGGTCGCATTGTTTACTTCGCCAAGCGCCCAGAAGAGGCGCCGAGACCTCATAGGGAGGAAAGAATGAAACGTAGAAAACTGATGAAATCCTCGGTCGCATTGGCCTTGGCCGCATCCGTGCTTGGCTCGGTTGCCTGGGCGGAAAACCCCGTGCTTAAGATCGGCTTTGTCGGTGTCACTTCGGGTCCGGCCGCGGCTTGGGGTATCTCTAACCAGCGATCGATGGAGACGCGGGCTGACTGGATCAACGAATCCGGTGGCTACAAGATCGGCGACACGACCTACGATATCGAAATCGTTTCATTCGACGATCAGAAAGACCCCAAGCGTGCAATCGCTGGTATGGAAAAGATGGCCCAGGAAGGCATCCACTATGTGGTAGGCCCCAATGTGGATGACGGTGCAGCCGCCGTTCGCCCTGTCGCCGAAGCAAAGGGAATCATGTATTTCCCATATGCTTTCCCGAAAGAGCTTTATACAGCCCCCGCATCAAATGCGGTTCTGGGCATGGTCGCAAACTATCAGTCAGGCCCTGCCATTTATAAGTATCTGAAGGACGAAAAGGGCGTGAAGACGGTGGCTTTTGTTGCCGCCAATGAATCCGATCCGCTGAGTCAGCGGGATGGCGGGATTGCTGCGGCTAATGCGTTGGGTCTTGAAGTTGTCTCTGACAACGTGACGTATCAGGTGGACACCACTGACTTTACCCCGGTTCTGACACCTGTCATGCGGACGCAGCCTGACCTGTTGGTTCTATCGGGTGTTTCACCGGCCAACGCACCTCAGCTGATCCGCTCAGCCCGCGAGCTTGGTTTCCAGGGCATCATTTCAACTGAAACGGCGCAGGACGCGACAGTTTTGCGTGAAGGTGCTGGTGATCTGGCCAACGGGTTCATTTCCGTGGGTGGCGCTTCGACCCCTGAAATCGCGTCAGATGACATGAAGGAATTCGTCAAGCGTTACACTGACATGTTCGGCGAATATAACGACGAGTCGAATACCAAGGTTTATGCGCTGGAGTATATTCTGGCGACGCTAAACGCCAATCCGGCAGGTATCGACGATGTGAACGCATTCCAGACCACAATGGATACGTTCGAAGCACCAAATCCCTTCATGAAGGGCGATGCGAAGATGCGTTATGTCGGCACGTCATCCTTCGGGCAAAAGCGTCAGATCGCGGTCCCGCTGGTGGTGAACGTCTACCAAGACGGAGAGTTCGAAACGCTCTTTGTTGCTGAAGTCGACTGAGGCAATACTCCCAACCAAGGCAATCGCCTAACGAGCCTCAATCCCTCCCGGGCTGATGATCAGCCCGGGATACCCGAACCTTACGCGGGACTCCAATGGAACAGATACTAGCAAATGGCATCTATCTGGGCGCGCAATATGCGATGATCGCCTTGGGACTGACGCTGATCTTCGCCCTGATGAACGTACTGAATTTTGCTCACGGACAGATGTACGTTCTCGGTGGGTTTGTCACCTACACTTTTTACGGACAACTCGGTTGGCCGTTCGTTCTTGCGCTTTTGGCGTCCTGTATCACTCTGGCTGTGCTAGGCGCGCTGATAGAACGGTTTCTGTTCGCCCCAGTCATAAGACGATCGTCGCGCGAAGAAAGCACAATGCTGTTGGCGGCGGGACTGGCGTTTCTGTTCGATGCGGTCATCCTGCTGGTCTTTGGAGAAAAACAGCGCGGTGTGCCCAAGATCGTCAACGGCGTCTTCAACTGGGATTTTAGGTTGATCATGCCATATGACCGTATCTTGATATGCGTGCTGGCCATCCTGTCCATCGTGACCTTTATCCTTTTCATGCAATATTCCAAAACCGGTCGCGCATTGCGCGCGCTGGCGCAGGACAGAACCGCAGCCCAGCTTATGGGTGTGAATGTTGCCCGCTACTCCATGATTGGATTTGCATTGGGCGCGATGCTGGCTGGTCTGGTCGGCGGCCTGCTCGTGACCATCACCGGCGTCAATCTGGGTATGGGCGGACCGACCTCAATCAAGGCCTTCATGATGGTTATGATCGGCGGCGCAGGTGTGATTTCCGGCGCGATTGCAGGCGGCATCATCCTTGGCTTCATGGAAGCCATTGGTTTGGCGGTGCTCTCGCAATATGGCGATATCACCTATCTGCTGATCTTCATCTCACTGATGATTTTCCTGGCCATCCGCCCGCAGGGCCTGATGGGCAAACCGTGGGGTTAACAAAGTGCCGAAACTTTCCATGATCCAATGGGCCGGTTTGGCGTTTTTCCTACTGGCCATCTTCGTTGCGGTTCCTGGCTTTATCGCGGCGTCCGGGCGGTCTGACCTTTACTATACGCTGACCTCGGTTGCGCTGCTGTCGATTGCCAGCGCCGGTGTCTGGCTGACTTTTTATATCGGCCGCATCAACATCGGGCAGGGCGCCTTTGCCCTGATCGGAGCTTATGTCTCGGCCATTCTGGTGACCAAGGCGGGCATTTCGTTCTGGGTGTCCCTGCCGCTTGCGGGCCTCTTTGCGGCCGGAGTGGCGGTTCTGATCGGCTTGCCGATCCTACGGCTGCGCGGTGTCTACTTTGCGATGATTTCGCTGGTGCTGACGCAGGTTGTCACACTCACAGCCCTTGCGCTGCCCATTACCAACGGGGCTAAGGGCATCACGTCGATCCCGTTGCCGGGGGGCGTTTCTATCTTGGGTATTCCGCTGATCCCGGACTTTGCGACGCTGGAAAACCCAAGGTTGGCCTTCTACTACACGGCCTGCGTGCTGATGGTTCTGACCTTTGCAGCCATGTACCGGCTGGTGAATTCGCGGCTGGGTCACCTGTGCCGATCGATGCAGCAGAATGAGGAACTGGCCAGCTCAATCGGCGTGAATATCTCGTATATTCGGATCATCATCTTTGCCATCTCGTCCTTTTTGGGCGGTATCGGTGGCGCGATGTTCGGGTCGATTGCGCAATCGGTCTATCCCTCCAGCTTTCAGGTCGCTGACAGCGTGAATTTCATGCTGAACTGCTTCCTGGGTGGTCTGGGCTATGTGTTCGGGCCGATGCTAGGCACGCTGGTGCTGTATTTTGGCTGGGACCTGTTGTTCGAATTGGGCCGCTTCCAACTGCTTGCCTATTCCAGCCTGCTGATCCTCTTGATGCTGTTCTTGCCCAATGGGCTGCTCAGCCTGCGTCTGCCCGGCAAGAAGGGAGCGGACAAATGAGCCATCTTCTGGAAGTCCGCCATGTCACCAAGAAATTCGGTGGCCTGACCGCGAACAGCGATATCTCGTTCAACGTCAATGAAAACGAGATCCTGTCGGTGATCGGGCCGAACGGGGCGGGCAAAAGCACGCTGTTCAAGATGATTTCGTCCTTCCTGCCGACTACGACCGGAGAGGTGCTGTTCAAGGGCGAGAGGATTTCAAACCTGAAACCACACGCAGTAGCGCGCAAAGGTGTTGTCCGCACGTTTCAGGAAACGACGATCTTCAAATCCATGACAGTGCGCGAAAGCATCATCGTCGCACAGCACTTACGGGCCCGTGCTTCGCTGGCCGGGTATTTCTGGGGCACAAAAACGGCGCATGAAGATGTCGACAGCTTCGGGCAATATGCCGACGATCTGATCGAATTCCTCGGCATGGCCGAAATCGCCAACGAACAGGCCTCCAACCTGCCGCAGGGCAACCTGCGGGCGTTGGGGATTGCGATTGGTCTGGCGACCGATCCCAAGGTGTTGCTGCTGGATGAACCCTTCGCCGGGATGAACCACGACGAGACCATGAAAATGGTCAATCTGGTGCGCAAGGTGCGAGATGACCGGGGCGTGACCGTTCTGCTGGTGGAACATGACATGCCTGCGGTGATGAATATCTCGGACCGTATTATCGTGTTGAACTTCGGTGAGATGATCGCCGAGGGCACACCGAAAGAAATCCAGAACAACGAAAAAGTTATCGAAGCCTATCTGGGCAGCGCCGATGACGAGATCGGGATCTGAGCCATGACCAAGATGTTAGACTTCAAGGATGTCGAGCTCTACTACGATCACGTCTATGCCCTTAAAGGGGTATCAATTGATCTTGAGCAAGGCGAAACGGTTGCTCTGATCGGTGCCAATGGTGCAGGCAAAAGCTCCATCCTGCGGGCGATCACTGGGCTGGCGAAGATCAAGTCCGGTTCGGTCGCGTTCGAGGGCGAACAGATTGCCGGAACCAACCCGGCCGAGATCGTCTCGAAAGGCATCGCAATGGTTCCCGAAGGGCGGCGCGTCTTTCCCTATATGTCTGTTAAGGACAATCTTCTGATGGGGGCGTTTACCCGCTCGGACAAAGCGGATGTTCAGCGCACTCTGGATTCGGTTCTGGAACGGTTTCCGCGTCTGAAAGAGCGCTACAGCCAGTCGGCAGGAACTTTGTCGGGTGGCGAGCAGCAGATGATGGTGATCGGGCGCGCCCTGATGGCTAAGCCACGCCTGCTGCTGCTGGATGAGCCGTCGTTGGGAATTGCGCCCAAGCTTGTGCAAGACATTGCACGGTCCATCGTCGCGATCAACCGGGACGAAGGCGTGTCGGTGCTGCTGGTCGAACAGAACTCACGCATGGCGTTGTCGATCTCGCACCGCGCCTATGCGCTGACCACAGGAAGTGTGGTTATCTCGGGCAATTCTAAAGAGCTGTTGACCGATCCCCGGATCAAAGCCGCCTATCTGGGCGGAGAAGTGTGAGGATGTTGTGAAACTTCTAGTCGTCAATCCTAACACCACCAGCTCCATGACACGAAAGATCGAGGCAGCCGCCCAGGCTGTCGCGCATCCCGAAACCGAGATTGTCGCAGTCAACTCGCAAGACGGGCCTGCCAGCATCCAGGGCTATCTTGATGTGTCGACCTGTGTACCGGGCCTGCTGGAAGTTGTTGCCCAAAACCCGGACTTCGACGCGATTGTTGTTGCCTGTTTCGATGACACCGGTGTTGATGCGGTGCGTTGCATCACTACTGCCCCGGTGATCGGTGTTGGCGAAGCAGCCTACCATGCCGCATCTATGATCAGCCCAAAATTCACAGTCATCACAACACTGTCTCGCTCGCTTGCCGGGTTAGAAGCAAATCTTCTGCGCTATGGCCTGGATCGCCGCTGTGTTCGGGTTCGGGCATCGGATGTGCCCGTCCTGAAGCTTGAGGAAAATGATTCAAGGTACATCGACAAGATCCGTGCTGAAATTCGGGCCGCCATCGATGAAGACCGCGCCGAAGCGATCGTTCTTGGTTGCGCGGGTATGACCGATCTAATGTCGCATTTGTCCGAAGAATTCGGCCTACCCGTTGTTGATGGCGTTGCCTGCGCTGTCGCGTTTGCTGAGGCGTTGGTAAAAGCCAAGCTGACCACTTCTAAACTGTGTTCATACGCCTGAACTGGGCGGTGGCTGAAAGCTCCTCTCGCTTTTGCTATTGCCTCCCTTGCCAAGGGGGTTCTGTTGCAAACTTTGTTCCCAACTGTCATGCCGGCTGCGGTTCTGATAGCGCGCGCTCGGATATGACAGGAGGAGACCATGACGATCTCATTCAAAGGCGCGCATTTCCCGAAGGATGTGATCTTACACGCGGTCTTATTTTACCTTCGTTATGGTGTTTCCTATCGAGACCTGGAAGAAATCATGGCCGAACGGGGCGTTGATCTGGATCATGCGACGCTGAACCGCTGGGTAGGTAAATATGCCGGGCTCGTGGCTGAAGCCGCGCGACATCGAAAGCGCGCTGTGGATCGTTCTTGGCGTATGGATGAGACATATGTGAAAGTGAAGGGTGAGTGGGTGTATCTCTATCGCGCGATCGGCAAGTTCGGCAAAACGCTTGATTTCATGCTGTCCGAGCGCCGGAATAAAGCTGCTGCAACGAAGTTCTTCGCTCGTGCGCTTGAGGTGAACGGCTTGCCACGGAAGATTGTCATCGACAAAAGCGGCGCCAACACTGCCGGCATAAAAGCAATAAACAAGATGCTGAAAGGCTTTGGTTGCCCAATACCGATTGAGATGGTTAGGCGGAAGTACGTCAAAAATATCATCGAACAAGACCATCGATTCATAAAACAACGGATCAAGCCCATGCTCGGTTTCAAATCCTTCGCTTCAGCCGCATCTGCCCTGGCAGGTGTAGAATTGGTCAACATGATCCGCAAAGGTCAATTCACGCCCGGACTCCACCCGTTTCAACAATTCGCCGAACTGGCAGGCTAAACTGCTCTCTAAGTCTAAAGATGCTTAGCCATCCAAAAGTTTGCGACAGACCCTTTGAAAGTGTAGACGCTCCTATTCTTATTTTGGAAGTGGATCCCCAAGAACGTTGGGGGCCCCAATCGATGGACGCGTTCACTTCGAAGGAGATGCATACAACCAGCGATGGGATGGTGAATGGGGCTAAATGCACGTGGCCGCGTGCAGTGCATATGACGTTGTTGCGGAGATCGTTAGCTAGGCCGTCAAAATAAAGACGAAAAGGTATTCATAGAGATCATACGGTCGTTGCTTTCAAATTGCTGACGGCTTCTTTTTTTGAAGCTTGAAGAAGCTTTTTAGCGGACAAAGAAAGGGTCGGCCTACCGCCCCATCGGACGCTTTCAGCAAACGCTTTGTGCGCATACCAGCCGTTCATAGTGAAGGGTCGAAGTTCGGCTTTGGTCCGCCAACCGAAACTCCAAAGTCAATTTTAGAATGTCCGGTTCGAGCTAGAGAGAGTCCACTCCTTGAAGTACAGAGATGGACGGTTCTGAACCCTATGTGAAGTCAACTATCCTTCGGCTGTTTCAATTTTCCAAGCCTGTAGTAACCTCGGAAGTGCAACATCCCAATCCAAAACTCCTGTCCGATTGGCCCAGTCGTTGTATTGGTTGATCAAGTCCTCCTCCAATTCGGCGTTGCTCCCCCTCAAATCAGTCAACTCCGTGCGATCCGCTTCAATGTCATAGAGTTCCCAATCTTGCCCATGCTGCCTGACAAGTTTGAACTGACCCAGCCGCACCGCCGAATTTCCTTCATGTTCGAAAAAGATAGGTTCTTCTCGCGCCCAATCCTTGCCGCGGAACAGGTTCATCAAAGACTGCCCTTGCATGGGCTGAATTTCGTGACCACCAACCTCACTTTGGTAATGGCATCCCGTTGCCTCTAAAATAGTAGGTAAGATATCAACGACATGACAGGCGGCGTGCGCGTTTTCCTTGGAGGCAAACCCTTTGGGCCAATGTGCTATAAGCGGTGTCGATATTCCACCTTCATGGACGTAGTGCTTAAACAACCGAAATGGCGCGTTTGAGACATTTGCCCACGGTTTATCGTAGCTCTGGTATGTCTGAGCGCTGCCCGGCATAACGTCGGGCCGGTTTCCCATTTCGATTGGGCGACCGTCATTTGTGGTGTCCGGGAAGAACTTTGCCCACCCGTCTTCCGCCATGAATTCAGCGCAACCGCCGTTGTCGGACAGGAACAAAATCAAGGTGTCTTCAAACTGCCCCAAACGCTTTAGCGAAGCGATGAGCCTGCCGATGGATTGATCCATTCGGTCTACCATCGCAGCATAGGTGGCCATCTTACGTGCCTCCCAACCGGTATTCCGTTCGGCCGCCCAGGGGTGAACAGCACCATCACGCGGAGAAATTTCCCAGTTCCTCTGAAACAGGTTCATGCTGTTCATGGTTTCGTGTCGCGCGGTACGGATTGTATCCCAACCGCCTGAATACACCCCGTCATAGCGGGCGATGTCCTCGGGATGGGCATGTAGGGGCCAATGCGGTGCAGTATGCGCGAGATAAAGAAAAAATGGCTGGCCGTCGGGCGTTTCTTCGATCATTTCAATCGCTTTGTCCGTGATCGCATCTGTGAAATAGAAGTCATCGGGGAATGTCATGACACGGCTGTCATCTTCGAGAATGTAGTGCGGCGAGAAGAAGTGGGTGACGCCATCAACGATCCCATAGAAGCGATCAAAACCGCGCTGTCTCGGCGTCGGATGCTCAACATCTCCAACCCGCCAACTGTCAACTTCACGCGCCATGAAATTTCCGGCGACGTGCCATTTGCCAGACATCAAAGTCCGATAGCCGCCTGCGCGAAGATGTTCCGCTATGGTGGCGCTGTCATTACGCAAAAACCCCTGGTATGCGGGCGTTCCCAGATCGGCCCCCATATGGCCCACACCTGCGTTGTGCGGGTACAACCCTGTCAAAAGAGACGCCCGCGTAGGACAACAGCGGGCGCAGTTATACATTGCCGTAAGCAGCACACCATCCCTTGCAAGGCCATCGATATTTGGAGTGCGTATTTCCGATCCGGTGGCACCCAAATCTGCAAAACCCAGATCATCGGCCAAGATCAATATCACATTCGGTCGTTTTCCTGTCGGCATTCGGAGGCTCCATTGCTGCACTTGTGAGCTTACCTCACTATCGAAGATGATCTTGTCCCCAAGCGACCCGACAAAAGAGGGGTAGAGCCAAGGTTCTTTGATCATCTTGTCTAAGCAACTAGTCTGAGAGCATGGCCTCCGTAGCACAACTAACCGACTGGATGATTACCGAAGGACGCCGCTCAGGCGACCCGGTGAAAGTAGTTTCTCATTTCTGCTCGTCATTAATTGAGGAAGGTGTTCCGCTCTGGCGGGTCAATATCGGTCAGCGTTTCGCCAATCCTTTACTCATAGCATGGGGGGTCGTTTGGACCCCTGATGGAACCGACAGCTACGACGTGACTCATGAAACTACGTTGACAGAAGGGTATGTTGGCAGCTCATTTGAGTACATTCTGGAGCACAGGAAGCCGCTTCATAAAAGCCTGCGACAACTGGACCCGAAGACTGAGCATTCATCGTACCTTGAATTTGCTGGGTTAGGTGGCACAGATTACTACGCCACTTTGATGTATTATGGCGACGGATCTCTGCACGGCTGCACATTTGTTACGCAGGAACCAGACGGCTTTTCACCGCGACACCTAGAATTGATTGAGGCGGCACTGCCTGCGCTGTCTTCCGCGTTGGAACCTGTGACGATGCGCAAATCCGCCAAGGGGCTTTTACGAACATATCTTGGCGATGGGCCCTCAGATGCCGTGTGGAACGGGCGGATCAAGCGAGGCGAACGAACAACCCTTGATGCAGTTGTCATGTTTTCTGATTTGCGAGGTTTCACGGCGCTTTCAGAAGTCGCGCCCGAGACCGATGTTTTTGACGCCCTGAGCGGCTACTTTGATCTGGTTGTTCAGTCTGTGGAAGATAACGGCGGCGATGTTCTCAAGTTTATGGGGGATGGAATTCTCTCGATCTTCACTATCTCAACTCAGGCTGATCACGCCGACCGATGCCGAAAGGCTGCGCAAGCTGCACAAAGTGTATTGGCCGGTTTAACGGCTCTCAACCGTCGCCGCGTTGAGGTCAAAAAGCCGTCGTTGGATGTTGGGATCGGGATCAATGTTGGGCAAGTTAGCTATGGCAACATCGGCAGTCCTGGAAGGCTTGATTTCACGGTTCTCGGGGGCGCAGTGAACGTTGCCAGTCGAATAGAGGGTCTAACCAAATCTATCGGCCACAGAGTGCTGGTGACATCAGCGATTGCTGGTGCCTCACCTAATGTGTTTTTGCCTTGTGGGTTTCACGAAGTTCGTGGCCTTCCTCGTCCAATCGAATTGTTTTCTCTCGTCGAAGAAGAGCTTTGATTTCGTGCTGAGTTAATTTTTGGCTGCATCGCAATAGGTAGGAACCGGATATTCGGCGCCAAGTGTCAAAAGGCTGGTTTGCCCCTCATTTCACGAGTTCACGCAGCCTTTGACTTTGCCTTCGTAGTGAACGGCAGGTTCGACGGGCGGCGCGGCATGAAGACTGTGGGGTGAAGGTCCGCTTTGAGCAGGTTTGTGCAAAATATGTTAATTTCGGCATGATAAGGGCCGCCATTTATGAGGCTTAGTCACTGGTCAGCTACTGCGGATATGCGCCAGCATCCCCGGTCGAAAGCAACGCAATACGCCAATCAAATATGACAAGCGCCGTTACAAACGGCGAAACCGAATAGAGATCATGTTCGGCAGACTCAAGGATTGGCGGCGAGTGGCAACCCGATATGATAGATGCCGCAAAGTGTTCCTATCGGCCATCGCCCTCGCTGCGCTCGTCATCTATTGGTTATGAATCCTGACCCTAGCGGATCCGTTCCATTTCAAAACCCCGTGCTCGAAGCACTCTGTCGCAAGCTAGATTTCCCGATCCGGTCTCACGATCCTGTTGTCATCACGTCCATCGTCCTCCTCCGTTCCCGCCGCCTCGCAGCCACAGACGCTTTACGCGTTGGCAGCCGGAGCCCGGTAGACTTCCCTCTTGCCGACCAAGGCCCAGACGATCCTCGCCATCCATTGCCCGTCAGCACATGCTCGCATGTGTGGGGGGGCGTTGGCTAAGTTCAACTTTATGCAGGTGTCAGGCTGTGCGCTGAACGCCCACGGGGTCGTGGCGTTTCGCCAAGTTGCTGTTTCAATCCGTGCGGCCACTGGTCAGCGTGGCGTCAGTCTGATCGAAACAGAAAACCTAAAATTATTGCCCGGCAGGTCTTTCGGTGCTTTCGGGAACCGACCGGCCCGAGTGATGGCTTTCATGGCTGCGTCATCTAACGCAGCCATGCCTGAAGACTTGCGGACGCGATAACTCAACAGCTTTCCGTCGCGCGAAATATGCAGTTCAACCGTCACACCCCCACTGGCTTTGACGCCCCGCGGAAAGCGTTTGCTTCGGTCAATGCGGGCGCGGATTTTTGCCCCCCAAACGGCTTGTAATTTGGCGCTTTTGCCCGGGTCGCCCGTCGTCGCCTCGGCACGTCCAAGCCCGGCCTGCGAAGCACCACCCGCACCTGCGGCGACCTCTTTCTTGCGACCCGCCGAAGCCTGCTTGGCTTTCTGGGCTTGTTCGGGTTGGCGTTCAGGTGGTCGCGGCTTGGGCTTTGTGTCCGATGTCACCTTGTTTTCGGGTTCAGGCTCCGGCGGAGGAGGCGGGGGCTGCACCGTATCGGTTTGGAATTCGTCCTGAGTGTCAGGCATTGGTGTTGCCAAACGCATTTCCGGGCGTGGGGCCGGGCTCAGATCAATCTGAGGCGCGGTCAGTGCCAGAGGTGCAGGTGCAGTTGGTGCAGTCAAAGCGGGTTGTAAATCAGATACGGTCGCAGGGGGTCTTTCCCAGTTTTCGATCATCTCAGTTACGGTGGCAGCTGCAGCCTTGATGGACACAACGGCTTCCCCTCCGCTGCCGCCTGATCGCAACCCATCCTTTGGCTTTTGAGCAAAAGCCAGAACGTGCACACCCAAGGCCAGGGCGACAAAGACGAAAATCTCCAACGCCCGTTTCATCGCGTTGTCACAGTCAGTTCGACCCGGCTGAGGCCAGCGGCTGTCAGGTCCTTCAGCAACTTGGCCAAAACACTCGCTTCCAATTCGGCGTCTGCGCGAAGTTGAATTATGGAATCCGTCTCGCTGATAGAAGCAATGGCCGCCAGAGCGGCCTCTCCCTCGACCCCGTCGAATGCGGTTCTGCCGGTTTTGTCCACATACAGGATGCGTTCCACTTCCACTTCCGCCTCAGAGCGTGCATCTGGCGGCGTGACATCGAACGGTTCGGGTGTGGCCAGGTTCGAGGTCATCAGGAAAAAGATAAGCAACAGGAATACAACGTTGATCATCGGAACAATGGATTCAGATCGCTGCCTGGCTGGGGGAGGGGAAAGATCCATCATGTCACTCGGCCAAAACAACTGAAACATATCCAGCTTGCCGCAGGCTTTCGGTTACAGTGACGATACGTTGCAAAGTTGCCCCGTCCTTGCCGCGAAGCACCAGCATGTCCGAGGGGGACTGCACCAACGGCGCTAACGCCTGCGACAGGTCGGCGGTCACGACACCATTCAGGGACACCCGGTCCGGATAGATGTCGATGAGGCGCGGCGGTCCGCTGTATTCGCCACCAGAGCCCGCCAGCGGAAGCGGCAGCATGGCGTCCGCCCCAAACCGCGATGCCAGCATGAAAAACACGAGCAACAAGAACACCACGTCGATCATGGGTGTCAGGCTTGGCTTTCGCCGGGGTTTTGGCGGCGGCGCGAATTGCATCGCCCTACTCCGCCACCAGCCTGATCTCTTCTGATTGCTGCGCTACAAACAACCGTGTTGCACCATCTTCAACATCCCGCCGAATGCGGTCGATCACAGCCTCGAACCACGTAAGAGCCGCCGATGCCGGAATGGCCACCGCCATACCTGCAGCGGTGGTCAACAGCGCTTCCCAGATACCACCCGCCAGCAAGGCAGGGTCGGCACGGTTGCCGGCCTGTTGCAACGCTTGGAAAGCCGCGATCATGCCTAAAACCGTTCCCAACAAACCCAACAAGGGCGCGATGGTCGCGATCAGTTCTAAGGCCCGCAATCCCGTACCCGCCTGCGCAATCTCGCGCTTTGCCACACGCGCGGTTTCCTCGCGGGCACGTTCCTCTGGCATGTGCTGGATCGAGCGGATCGCGTGCGCCACGACTTTCGATCGTATGCCTATACGACCGTTGACCGTCGATAGCGCTCCTTCGGCGTCGCCGGATTCAAATTTTTCAACGGCTTGCCCGGCTTTCCCGCGCGCCCATGCGCCAATCAGGGCAAGCCGCCAGATTTTCCAAAAGATTAGGGCAAGTGTAATGACCGAAAGCGCGGCAATCGCCCAGATTGATGGCCCACCGTTCCTAAGAAACTCGGTCGCCTTTCCTGATGCATTTTGGGTGGTTTGCCACAGATCCGCCTCCTGTGGACTGGCTGGGACTGGGATTTGGGCAGCCAAGGGGGCTTCGGTGCCCTCGGCCTCAAGCGTGGCTGCTTGAGGTAAGGCGTCAGTGGCCGTTGAATCCGTAGCGAATTCTCGCGCGCTGCCTTCGGGCGAGATTTGCAGCTCTGTTTCTGAGGTTGGGGCCGCCTTCAGAGAATCCGGGAGTTCGGGTGCTGCCGAAGGCGTCGTATTCTGGGCAAAACCGGCAACAGGAATGGCGAGAAAAACAGCCAGTATTATCGAGTTCGTTTTCATTGGCGGCTCCAGTAGGCCGTAGTGTGTTTCAGGGTGGCGGAGTCTCGTCAGACTGGCGAAATCACCCCGGATTTCAGCACAAAAAGTCGAGGGACCAAGAGCCCTCCGGCTTCAATTGAGTTTTCTGTGAGTTGGCTGAATTGCGGCACACAAAAGCGCAATCTGGCTCGGGACTTGGAAACCCGTGTCCATACTGCCGTAAAATTCCCGTGAGATTTTGTCAACATTGTTAAGTCGTGCAACCCCATGCAAATTGTTGCTGTTTGCATGTTTCAGTCTGCGATGCCGGACGCGCTCCAATAAGACCCAATATATGCACGGGCAGGGTCCCCATTTTGGCATTGTAAGCAGCGCGTACCCTCTGGGCACCGGCTTATTCATTGCGAACCACAAAAAGTGCTGTGGGAACTCGGCCAGGGCAGCCAGTGCGAGATCCGCCAAGTTTCTTCCGCCATTCCGATCCGACCAAGTGGCAGAAACACCCGGCGGTTCGGTCAGGGAATAGGCGCAGTTGGCCCCGTTTTCCGTCAAGGGAGTGACGTGCCCCAAGGTGTCCGCAGGCGTGGCGGAACGATGCGGAACCAAGTAGCATCACCCTGAAAATGAACAATCCACGTGCCTTTTGTTCGGATCGCGGTGCTGGTCCCGGCGCGACGAAGAATTGGCGATTGGATTGCAACGGTACGAAGCGCATCCGTTGAGTTCGTTTGGTATCTATCTTCGTCCCTTTGCGACCAAGTTCTAAATCTCGCAACGAAGAGTTGGTCGGCTGCGGGAAAGCGGTTGAAAGCCGCTCTCAGACGGCGTGTTTCAATTCAAACGAGAATCGTCAGGAAAACAGCAACTATTTGTTATAAAACAGGTTATTAGGAAGTTTGGAATCTGCATTTTGAGTGTTAGCATTTTCTCCCATAGAGGTGTTTCAATCCAATTTTAGGTAAAGCCAAGGAGTTTCATCATGAAAGGCGACAAAAAGGTAATCGAGTACCTGAATAAAGCCCTCCGGCACGAATTGACGGCAGTCAGCCAATATTGGTTGCACTATCGCCTGCAAGACGATTGGGGCCTTGGCAGCATGGCCAAGAAAAGCCGCGAAGAATCCATCGAAGAGATGGAGCACGCAGACAAACTGATTGAACGGATCATCTTTCTTGAGGGGCATCCCAACCTGCAAAAGCTTGATCCGTTGAAGATTGGTGAGAACCCGCGTGAAACACTGGAATGCGATCTTGCCGCAGAGCAAAGCGCGCGCGCACTTTACAAAGAGGCTCGGGACGTTTGCAAAGACGCTGGCGATTATGTCTCAATGGGACTGTTTGAACGCCTGATGTCGGATGAAGAAGGCCATATCGACTTCCTCGAGACCCAGATCGAACTGTATGACCGCGTCGGACCCGAGTTGTTCGCCCAACTCAACGCAACAAAAATGGAAGACGCAGATTGACCTGTAGTTCATTGCTTTAGGTAGATCGCAGCTGTTCACTTGATCAGAAAACCAGTGTTCCAGATGGGTTTTGAAAAAACCCAAATCAAAGTGTTGAGGTACCTCGCGGATCATTATCCGGCGTCAATTAATTTGCTCACGTCCTATGGTGAAGATTTGAACATCTCGTTGAGAGGCGCATTGGCGGACTTGATGGAACAGGGCTGGATCGCATACACGGTGTTTTCTTACAGGCATGGCCTGGGGCTGCTGCTGCATTCCATTGTTTTCACGCCTGCAGGGCTCAATAATCTGACAAACCAGGCGGACTAAAAGGTTAGGCCTCGCGGGCCTAACCATTGGTCGCAATCCAATAGGCCGATATATATGCTTCGGACGGATCGCCCTGGCGCAATTTGTATTCTGTGCGGACCAGGGCAACCTCGTCTTTTTCGCTGGCAAACCAAAAGAAATGGTCCGGGTGTTTCGCCTGTTCTTTCAAAGCGGTTGCCGCCAAATCATCTTTGCCTCTGAAAAGTCGTTGCAGCTCCACGCCTGGCAGATCGGCGAATGGATAAGCACGGTTGTCGACGTGGTCCGACAGAACCAGAACCCGCCCTTGTGCGTTTTTTGGCAGATTGTCCAATATGCGTGCGATAGCAGGGAAGGCCGTTTCATCTCCGCAAAGCAGGACTTTCGGGTTTTCCAGTACGCCCCCACCAACCGGCCCGAGCAGCGCGAACCGTTCACCCGGATTTATAGTGCGCACCCATTCGTTCATCCGACCGCCTTCGTGGATAAACACGTCAAAGTCGATAAATCCAGCGGACCTATCCAGGTTTTGAACAGTGTAAACAGGTTTGTGCAGAGCCTTCGCACCCTGAGGCCAGCGGGTAGAACCGTTTTCGACCAGAATGGGCCATTCCGGTTCCAACACCCCCTTTGGCGGCAGAAGCAGGCGGAAGTGAATCGAGTCTTGGGCGAAGCCAGACAAATCAGAGATGCTGGCCCGAACGCGCAGAAAGTTTGCGGCTGGTGACCACACATCAACAACCGTGGCAAAGTGAAAGTTTGGCGGGTGGTCGCCGGCAGCCACCTGTTCCGATTGTTCAGATCCCGTCCACCTGAGGCCACTGATCTGTTCCGGGACCAATTCCGTCAGGCGTGCAAGTAAACGTTCCCGAATGACGTGCAATTTTTCCGGCCGCGTGGCGTGCAATCCCGCCAAGGTTCCGGAGGGCTGCGGTTCAAAGCTGCACAACCCATAGGCCAGTTGGACGACCAGCGCTTGCGCGTCGTCTTGCAAAATGGGCAAGTCCCATCTTTCGGCATCACCCAGCATCAGTTCTCGGGCGGCCGCAAAATCCAAGCCGGCTACGAATGCTTGTGTGTTCAGCGGGTACTCTAATCGGTCCAGCATTGGAAACCTTAAAACTTGGGCCAGATTCCCGTCTTTGTCCCGATGTCACACCCATTGAGAACGGTACATCTTCGAACAACTGTCCGGCCGGATTTATGGAAATAGCTGCCCGGATCGCACGGCGTCAGATCCGATATTGGCTGGGGTGTCTAGGTACTCAGACAACGTATCGGTAGAATTGACGCGCCCTGAAGTCAACCTTGGGAGTAGGCCGCAGATTAGTTTTGGTCACTGATCCAGTCTTCAACGGCATCGAGCGTGTGTTCGGCGCTTGCAACTGTCGGGCTGGTAACCTGCGCGGGATCAAGGTACAGGATGCGGCCCTCACGCGCGGGTTTCATAAACTGATCCCAACCCGGTGCCATTCGATCCAAACGCGCGCGCACAGCCGTTTCACCTTGGGCCGTTTCCATGTAACTGTTCATCAGCACAAGCAATGCAGGATCAAGCTGCATGAACAGTTCCGAACTGATCGGTGCGGCGAAATTCGAACCTGGCGCATTCGACATACCGCCTGCGATATCTGCGCGCGTCAGCCCCAGATCTTCGAGCGCTTGCACCATGCCTGAAGTGCTTCCAACCAGATTGATCTGATCATGCACGATCACGGCCAGAAAGCTGGTGCCCGGTAGTTTGCCCGTCACAGAGTTTTTTAGCGCTTCTACCTGTGCATCATAGGGGGCTTTGCGGGCCTTAAACTCGTCTTCACGGTGCAACAAGCTGGCAAGGTCGGCTTCCACTTCGAATCCCCGCACGCGTCCAGTGCCGGTATCTTGCAGATAGACAGGGGCGATGGCGGAAAGAAAGTCTGCCAGAGCAGCATCATACTCGGTGCCGATGATCAGGTCAGGTTTCAGCGCCCGCAACCTTTCGACGTTGATGTTGCCGAACGGGCCGATCCCGCGCGGGGGGATGGGTTGCGCGCGATCCCCCAGAGTGGCAACCGTGAAATCGACGGCGCTCAGCAATTCGCCCTGGTCGCCGCGCCCATAGGCGCCAGTGATTTCGATGCCGAGGTCAATCAAGGGAATCCCCAGCAGCGGCTCGTGCAACACGACAATCCGTTCGGGATTGTTGGGAACATCTACGGATCGACCGGTGTCGTCGGTAACAGGGTCTGAAGTTGCCGGAAGAGCAGCACTCAGTGTCAAGCAAACGGTGAGAATTCGTGAAATAAGCATGGTGTCTGTCTCAGGATTGGAAAGCGTTTCGCAGCATCCGCAGGCGCAATGTGATGATGAAAAGGGGGACTCCCAACAGTGTCAGGGCTAGCCCCAGAGGGATGTTCGTTTGTGTCGCGTCTGTGCGCACGATCAGGTCTGCCAGCAACACCAGCCAGCCCCCCATCAGGCCGGACAGGATCAACCGAGCGCGACCAGTCGCTGCCGAAAGGAACTGGGCCAGATGCGGCGCCATGACCCCCAGAAACACAACTGGCCCCACGGCGGATACTGCCATCGAGGTCAACACAACGGCGGCCAGCAGCAGAACCGGCTTGATGCGGGCGGGGTTCAGTCCAATGGCGGTCGCGCGGTCGTCTCTTAAATCCAGAGGACGCAAAAATGGGGCGCCAAACACGATAATTGGCACGCTTGGCGCAGCCCACGGCAGCAAACCATTCACCTGAGACCAACTTGAAAGGTACAGTGACCCGGCCAGCCATGTTGATACGGTCAGAGAGATTTCGGCAGGTGTGTAAAGGACAAGCAGGGCCGTGATTGCACTCAGAACGGTATCCAGTGCGATCCCCATCAGCAGAATGGCCAGACCATCGCCCATGTTTCCGCGCAGCAGAAGTCTGAGGATCAGCAGCAAAATCAGACCTCCGGCCAGACCGGCCATTGGTATCAATGCCGTAGGTGCGGACGGCAGAAACAGCAGCATTATCATGATCGTGATCATCGTACCCTGACTCAGCCCCAAGAGGCCCGGATCGGCCAAAGGATTTTGAGTCAGCGATTGCAACATCGCTCCTGAGATGGCCAGGCACCACCCCGCCAGCAGGCCCAGCAGCAGGCGTGGAAGCCGTACATAGTTCAGGGCGAAACGCTGATCATCGCTCAATTCACCTGTTGTCAGATCAGTTAGCCGAATTGGGGTATCGCCGGATGTCAGCGACCAAAGGGCAGTCGCGAAGATTGCCAGTGTCAGGGCAATGCCCGCCACCAAATTGCCCAAGCGCAGGTCCAGCCCGCCCTCAAATCGCAGGACCGGGCGGGAATCGAGAGCGCGGGTCAGCCTCATGCCAACTGCCCCGCCCGACCGCTGAGATAGTGTTGCCTGATGATCGCAACGAAGAAAGCCCCGCCCAGCAGGTCCATCACCACGCCGGTGTGCAGGATGTAGGGCTGGAACATCATTCGCGCCGCCAGATCAGCCACCAGACACAACCCGGCCCCGATCAGCGCAGAGCCCAGCATCAGCGGGCCAACGGCTGCGCCCAGCAGGGGGCGCGTGATATGGGGCACCACAAGCCCGATAAATCCCACCGGTCCGCAGACAGCGACGGCGGAAGACGCTGCAAAGACCGCAGACAGCATCGAGATACGGGATACTCGTGGCACGTTCACCCCGATTGAACTTGCCTTGTCTGCACCAAGAAGGATGAGGTTCAAGGGGCGTGCCAGAGCAAAGAGTACCCCGCAGCAGAGCGCACCGATCCACCAGAATGCCGCCAAGCGGTCTGCGTATACATGGTTGATGTTGCCCGAAGCCCAGCCCAAAAGGTCACTGCGGCGCTGCGGGTCAGACAACAATATGGCCTGGGTTACGCCACTGACGAGCATTGCCACGAGCGCCCCGGCCAAAATAAGGGAAAACCCGCGCGGGTCTTGGGCAAGGCCTGACAGCCGGGCGACCGTCAGCGCCAGAACCGCCCCGAAAACGCCACCCGCCAACGCGGTTATACCCTGAGCAACCAGATAGTCGTTGCTCAACAGTTGAGGCCAAATTGCTGCACCCAGCACCACAAACAACGTCGCCCCGGAATTCACACCCAGAGTTGCCGGCGACGTCAGTGGATTGCGCATCAGAGACTGCAGTACAACGCCCGCACAAGCCATCATCGCGCCGGTGTAAACCGCGATCAACGCACGCGGTACCCGTTGATACCACAGCAGAAAATGTTCCAGCCGGTCCTGATCGAAATGTACAAGCGCATCGATCAAATCATTCGGGCCAATCCAGCGTGTGCCCACGCACAGGTTCAGCCCCAATGCCATCACCAGAACGCCGCTGGCAAATAGCAAAACCCGAACTCGTCGCGAACGGCCCTCGTCAGCGATCATGCGGACATTTCCGTTGTTTGAGGCAGGCAAACAAGGCGGCCTTTGCGGTCGAAAATCTCGGTCTCCATGCCGAAAGCGCGTGTCACGTTCTCGACCGTTATCGTTTCGCGTACCGGCCCGGCAGCCTCGATCCGGCCATCACGCATCAGAACGACTTCATCGGCATAGCTGGCTGTCAGGTTCAGGTCGTGCAGGACGCAAACCACGGTTTTGCCCTTTTGCCGCGCCAACCGCGCGACCAAGTTCAGAACCGAATATTGATAGGCGACGTCCAAATGGTTCACCGGTTCGTCCATAAGGATCAATTCAGCGTCCTGAGCCAGCACCATCGCGATCCAGGCGCGCTGTCGTTGCCCGCCGGACAAGGTGTTCAAAGGGCGGTGTGCAATGTCCAGCAGGCCAACTGTCTGCAGCGCATCCCGAAACAACTTGCGATCCGAGGCGCTGGGGCCGCGCATCACGCGGCTGCGGGAAAAAGCGGACAGTTCGATCAGCTCTCCCAGCGTCATGTAATCAGGACAGTGATTGTCTTGCGGCAAATAGGCGACCTTGCGGGCCAGGTTGCGGCGGCTCAGGGTGCGAATGGGTTTCCCGTCAAGCCGTGCTTCGCCCTGCTGTATTGGCAACAGTCCCATAACAGCACGCAACAAGGTGGATTTCCCGCATCCATTGGGCCCTACAAGCGCTGTGAATCTTCCCTCGGCGAACTGGTGCGATATGTCGCGCACGCAGAGGTTTTTGCCATAGGATACTGAAACATTACACAGCTCCAACACCGTGTGGCCCTCGCTCTTTGCTTGCGCCTCTCTTATTCCATAGTAAAAGAGTCGGCAATTGGAAAATCGACTTAGGTTTCAGGGGTTACGCGACATGAGCAAGCTGCATATCGGAATGTCACTTGCACCGACCTGGCTGAGAGGAGACGCCTGGCGCCGTCCTGACAGCGGTATCGAAAGCTATCACGAGCCGGGTTTCGCCGCCGATATCGCCAAGCGAGCCGAGGCCGCGAAACTGGATTTCGTTTTCCTGCCGGATACGCTGTGTCTGGATTTTCAGGTTCTGGAAACCGGCCCCGGGTTTTCCAGCATGGATCCCACGATGATGATGGCGGCGATCGCACATGAAACGAGCCGGATCGGGTTGCTGACGACTGTATCCACCACGTTCCTGCCGCCTTACGTTGTAGCCCGTCAGTTGCAGACATTAAACCGGATCAGCCGCGGTCGGGCTGGCTGGAACGTCGTGACTGCACTTGGCGGGCAAGAAAACTTTGGACTGGCGTCGATGCCACCGGCCACAGAGCGGTACGCGCGTGCCGCCGAATTCGTCAAGGTCGTGCGCGCCTTGTGGGAAAGCTATCCCGATGCAGCAATCCTGAATGATCGTGAAGCAGGTCGCTATGCGAATGCGTCCCTTGTGAGGCCGATCAATCATGTTGGCGAAGAATTTCAGGTTCAGGGACCCTTGAACCTTCCAGCGTGGTCCGGCGATCGGATTCCACTGGTCCAGGCCGGGGCATCTGATTCCGGGCAGGATTTCGCGGCTGCCATTGCAGACGCAGTTTTTGCCTCAACCCCAGACCGCGACGCTGCGGCTTCCTTGCGTCAGTCGCTCTGCAAGCGCGCCGAGCGTCAGGGGAGGGATGCTGGCGACATTCGCCTGCTGCCCGGTCTCAGCCTGTACCTAGCGGACAGCAAAGCTGAGGCGGAAGACCTTTTTCGAGCTACGCACGCACGTGCGGACCGGAACCGCGCCATCAGACGGATCAGTGCCATGATCGGGCTGGATTTGACCGATTGGCCGCATGATCGCCCAATCACTGCTGCCGATCTGCCGACATTGCCAGCAAATTGTCCCAGCCAAACTCACGCCGAATTGTTGCAACGCACCATCCGCCGCGATTCGCCGTTACTTGGGGATTTATTGACCAAGCCCGAAGTTATGGGATCCGGCCACTGGCAGATTGTCGGGACGGTTCAGGATGCTGCGAACGAAGTAGCCCAATGGGCACGCGCCGGTGCCATTGACGGGTTCATTTGTGTTCCGGGCGGATCAACGCAGTCAATGCGTTTGGCATTGGAACAGTTGCTTCCCGCTTTGGTTGAGCGCGGTCTGTTTCGATCAAATTATTCTGCAGACAGCTTCTTGGGTCATCTATCCGAAGGGCCATAAAATATTTAAATTACAGTATTTTACATCGGGTCGAATCTACACCTATGAGGGAAGTCAATTGAAAAATACACGTATAAGGGTCTTTACATTCCGTAGATTCTGGCTCAGAAATTAACTGACTAAAAGAGTCGCCTATCGGTGTTCGGCGGCCAGTGAGCCTGCCGCAACTTTTGAAAATTCGATACCTGAATGGAGCGATCCATGCATTTGACCAATATACCGCCAGGTTGTTGCGCCCCCTGCGAGCTGGACGCTCCTCTGCCCTAAATCTCTTCTTTCCGCAGGCACAAGTCATCACGACTTTCCCACCGGATCCGACACTTCCCGGGAAATCTGACATGACTGTTTCCGCACTTGACTGGCAATCACTTTGTCCCTTTTGGCCCGATGATGTCGCGCGGCGGTATCGGGATGAAGGCATTTGGCAGGACGAGACATTCTTTGGTTTCCTGGTGGATGGAAAGGCAAGGTTTGGCTCGAAAAAAGCGGTGATCGACGGCAGATGTACCTACCGCTACGATGATCTTCATGACGGTGCACTGAAACTGGCAAGTGCACTTTACGATCTGGGTTTTCGGCGCGGCGATCGGGTTGTGCTTCAGCTGCCAAACTCGATTACTTTCATCGAGCTTTTGTTCGCGTTGTTTCGTTTGGGCGTGGTGCCGGTTTTGGCATTGCCGGCGCATCGCGACCGCGAAATCGGTCAGTTTGCCGAGTTTGTTCGGGCACGCGCCTGTATCGTACCGGAACGGTCGGGTGGCGATGATATGGTGGCCATGGCCGAGCGGGTCAAAGCCGAAACACCTTCGATTGAACATATCATCGTTCTGGGCGATGCGCAGGGACATGTAAGCCTTGATCAGTTGCGGGGCAAAGGCAGCAACCCGGGCACCGAATTTGGTCCCTGGCCCATGCCGGAGGCCGAAGATGTTGCGTGTTTCCAGATTTCAGGCGGTACAACAGGGGTTCCGAAACTGATCCCCCGTCGGCACATGGAGTATCTTTACAACATTCGCTGTGCCGCCGAAGCCAGCGGCATGGATCGGGATACCAGATACCTGTGCGTGCTGCCGGTCGCACATAACTTTCCCCTTGCCTGCCCCGGCGTTCTGGGCACCCTGTCCGTCGGGGGAACAGCCATCATGGCCCCGGATCCGGGGCCCGAGACCTGTTTTGCGCTGATCGACAAGCATAGTGTCAACATAACGTCACTTGTTCCGCCGCTGGCAATCATGTGGATCGAGGCCGCATTCTCGCGTGGACCTCTTTATTCGCTGCGCGTTTTGCAAGTGGGCGGCGCCAAGCTCAATCCTTCGAATGCAAGGCAAGTGGCCCCGAGATTGGGCTGTAAGCTACAGCAGGTGTTGGGAATGGCCGAAGGGCTTATCTGTTACACGGGTCTGGACGACGATGTTGAACGCATTCACACGACCCAAGGGACCCCAATGTCGAAATGGGACGAGGTGCGTGTGGTCCGGGATGACGGAACCGAGGCCAAACCCGGTGAAACCGGTGAACTTCAGACCCGCGGCCCGTACACCATTCGTGGCTATTTCAGCATGCCCGAACACAATTCGCGGGCGTTTTCCGCAGACGGCTTCTATTGCACGGGGGACATCGTCGCGCGCGACCGCGACGGGTACATCTCCGTTGAAGGTCGCAAGAAAGATCAGGTCAATCGCGGTGGCGAGATGATCGGTGTCGACGAAATCGAAGACCTGCTTGTGGCGCATCCCGGTGTGCTGGACGCAGCGGTCGTCGGACGGCCTGACGCACGTGTCGGGGAACGCCTGTGCGCATTTGTCATCGCAACTCCTGGGTGCAAGCTGAAAAGTCACCAGTTGCGTCGCGAATTGGCCAATTCCGGAATTGCCGGTTTCAAGATACCTGATGAGTTCATCTTTGTTGACACTTTTCCGCAAACGGGCGTCGGAAAGATCAATAAGCGAAGTCTGCGCGATATGCTCAAGGCCCAGCATTTCGACATTCCCGACATTTCCAAACTTGAGGAGTTGGCAGGATGACGTCGGGCAATTCAGAGAGTCTGCATCCTGCAGCGCATATGTCGGCAACCGCTCCCCTGACCCCGAATGTCCCGGAACCTGGGCAGGTCGCTGGTCTGGAAGATGTACGGCAAGCCATCGATGCGATTGATGCGCAAATCATCGGGTTGCTAAGTAAGCGTTTGGACTACGTCAAAGCCGCGGCAGATTTCAAACCCGACCTGCAGGCTGTGCCAGCACCTGAAAGGGTGCGAGAAATGTTGGACAATCGAAGCGAATGGGCCCGCGCATTGGGTCTGAACCCTGACTTCGTTGCGCCCTTGTTTGCCCAGATCAGTGAATGGTTCATTCGCCAGCAGATCGACCATTGGCCGAACCGCAGGAACAGGCTGCGCTGACGGCTGAGTTCGTATGCGCTGCGCGGTGCGTCATCAGGAACAGGCGCGAGGCACGCGAAAGATGTGCCAGCGCCGATTGCCAGCAAAAGCCAGCATTACCCAAAAAACCCATTTGCGCGGCCATTGGCCTGGCGCGTAACGAAAAAGGGGCAATATCAATGCTGTCTGTATCAGAACGGTCCCGCAGTTCCACTTCCTGCAACACGCCTGCATGTTTCACCTTTCGCGGCGCTGGGCGGGTCGTTACCGCACAATCCGCGTGTTCGGCAGTGGAACGTGGCACTGTTGACACGCTTGAGACCAGATTGGGCAAGGCGTTTTTTTCTTTGCCGGACGACGTCGTGATCGGAGGCGCTCTGCCCTTTGACAAGCGCCGAACGGATTGCTTGTGGGCTGCACCTCAGACGATGCGATCCGCTGGATCTAACGGTGATAGCGACATTCACGACTCGGCTGCATCGGCTCCGCGCGCGGAGCCTCCGGTTCCCGTTTTCGCCGATGCCGTTGCCGAAGCGATCCGTATTATGGAGCACGAGGAGGGAACCCCTGACGCCCTGCGCAAAATCGTGTTGGCGCGCACCCTGACATTGGAATCCAAACATCCCTTCCAATCCGAGGCGATCCTTTCCCGGCTGATGAACGACCCGGCCGTCACGACCTATCAGATCAGACTGCCCGGGCACGAGGGCGAGCCCCATGGCCGTTACTTGATTGGGGCGACCCCAGAACTCCTCGTTGGCAAGCAAGGAATGCGGGTGTCTTCCTATCCGTTGGCCGGGTCGGCCCGGCGTCATGCAGATCCGGTTTCCGACTCGGAGGCCGCCGGTGCGCTCGCACGTTCAGAAAAGGACAAGCGTGAACATGCAATGGTGGTCGAGTACATACTCGACATCCTTTCACCCTATTGCCGCAATCTGACACGACCAGATGGTCCGGGTCTGACATCGACGCGCAGCATGTGGCATCTGGGCACGCGGATCGAAGGTGAGTTGAAACACAACGATGTGTCTTCAGCTGTTCTGGCGGCCCAACTGCACCCCACGCCAGCCGTGTGCGGGGTCCCGCTTAACCGCGCGGCTCAGCTTATCAAACAACTGGAGCCTGTCGATCGCAACTTCTACGCCGGCGCCGCAGGCTGGTGCGATCAGAACGGCGATGGTGCCTGGTACGTGGCCATCCGCTGCGCAGAAATCTGCGGTCGGCATGCCAGACTTTTTGCGGGGGCAGGTATCGTTCCCGGCTCCGACCCGGCAAGCGAAAGCGCCGAGACCGGCGCGAAGTTCGGTGCCATGTTGGCAGCATTGGGCCTTCCGCCCTTGGCCGGTCTGAGCGGGACTGGCCAGGCTTGAAGAAAAGGAGAACCCGGATGGCTTTGCCGAAAATTGCCGCTTATGATTTGCCGACAGCTCAGGAGCTTCCTATCGCGCGTGGCCCATGGGTGCCCGAACGTCATCGCATCGCGTTGCTGGTGCATGACATGCAACGCTATTTCTGTGCCCCATACCCGGCGGATCAGGCGCCGCTGCCGGATGTATTACGCAATATCGGAGAATTGATCCGCGCGGCACGGCGCGCAGAGATCCCGGTGTTTTATACCGCTCAGGAAGGTGATCAATTTCTGCCGGATCGTGGATTGCAGGCGGACTTGTGGGGGCCCGGCATGAGGGATATCCCCGAGCACTGCAATATCGTGGATGACCTTGAGCCGCAGCCTGAGGATATCGTGCTGGTTAAGCATCGATACAGTGCGTTTCAACGTTCAAATCTGGAAAGCCTTTTGCGTGCCCGTGGACGCGATCAGCTTCTGATAACAGGGATCTACGCGCATATTGGATGCCTTGCGACAGCGTCCGAAGCCTTTCAGCGCGACATCGAAAACTTTGCTGTGGCCGATGCTCAGGCCGATTTTGATCGTGTGCGCCACGACATGGCCATGAGTTGGGTCGCATCCACCTGTGGCGGTCTCGCTACGACCGACCAGATCTTACGAATGATGCAGGACAGTTGATATGCAGCTAACCGGGTTTGAAGGCCGCCACGCATTCGTGACCGGAGCAGCCGGTGGCGTGGGGCAGGCAATCGTCGAGGCCCTGAGCAACGCTGGAGCATTGATCACAGCCACAGATACATCAAGCGCATTGGCTGCGCTCGCCCCGCAGGATGATGCTCGAACAAGGTGGACAGTACTGGATGTTACTGAAGAACAGGACGTATCCGACTGCATCGCCGATGCAGAGCAGCATTTCGGCCCGGTTCATCTTGGCGCGCTTGCCGCAGGAATTCTGAACACCGAGCCTCTTTTGGAAATGTCGCCCGAAAGCTGGCGCGCGCTGTTCGCTGTTAATGTCGACGGCGCGTTTCTGGTCGGGCGAACTCTGGGCCAAAGCATGGCGCAAGGCGGCGGGGGCGCAATCGTCATGATTGGGTCAAACGCGGCGGGTATTCCCCGGATCAACATGGGCGCATATGCAGCTTCCAAAGCCGCGATGACGATGATGGCGCGTTGTTTGGGATTGGAATTGGCAGGCCGGAACGTTCGCTGCAACATTGTAGCGCCGGGGTCGACACTGACACCGATGCTGACGGGTATGTGGACGGATGACACCGGGGCCGCCGAGGTCATAGCCGGAAATCCGCATCAATTCCGGACCGGTATCCCACTGGGTAAACTCGCCAGTCCCGGGGATATTGCTCAGGCTGCGATCTACTTGTTGTCGGATCAGGCCGGACATGTGACCATGGCTGACCTTTATGTAGATGGTGGCGCGACTCTGAGGGCCTGAGGTGCAGGTATTTCAACCCGGGTCAGTATTGCCCCGCGAAATCGGGTGTGTCTGAAAGACAGGCAGGAACCACGAGGCCAATCCAGCCCCAGATCACGGCAAAGGCGCAAAACTCCCGTCCCGTTTTGGTCGCAAGCGACGAGAACCGCATCTTCAAAGCCGAACCATACGCGAGTCAGAGGATACAATGCCTTAAATAGGCTTTCTTTGGCAGAGAACGCCAACGTGACGAGTTCGGGCGACACAGCGCCGCGCCGTTCCGACAATGTCAGTATCTGGGGAGCCAATTTGGTGGTCTTATCATGGCTCAACCACGGCTCAATATCCACGCCAAGCCCCTGATAGATGCTTTGCTCACCAACAAGAGCGACCGCAATGCCGCCACCGTGGCTGATTGAACCCACCAGACCCGCAGGCCAGATTGGCGCGCGGTCGCCGCCGGTGTCCGGCGTGAGAAGTTTGCCTGTCAATGCCCCGATGGATTGCCGCGCGGCGCAGCGCCCGGCGAGATACTCGTTCTGACGTTTGGCGACAGCACGGCGCAGCGTTTCGGGCAGCTCCATTGACTTGTCGTGATCGCCGACCATTCGCCATGAAAAAACGGCTGGCCCTGCGGTATCCGCCCATGGCCAGCCTGTTGCGTTTCTAAAGGTCAAAGATGTGTCAGGCCGCATTTTGACGGGAGGAAATCAGGCTCCACCATGCGTTTATCGTGGGGTTGCTGGCCAATTCTTCGAAGGTGACCGCAATTCCCTGTTCTTTCAGTTCCGTCGAAAGCTCCATAACGCGGATAGAGTCGAGCCCATAGTAGATCAGGCTTTCGTCAGCGGCGATATCTTCTTCATCCTCAATGAGGCTTTGCACACGTGTTTCAAGCCAGTTTCGGTTCAGCATTTTCGTGTCCTTTTTTGTGACAGATGATTTCAAAGGGTTTCCAGAGCTGATGTCTTGTCTGCTTTGATTTCCGCAGCGTCGGTCGACAGCATTTTGCGCAATGCCCGTTTGTCGGTTTTCCTGACCGAGGTGAGCGGCAATTCCTCGATGAACTGCACGCGATCCGGCAACTTGTAGTCAGCGACGCCCAATTCAACCAGATGGCGTCGCAGTGCGACCGGGCGCAGCTTGCCTTGGGCCACAATGAACGCGCAGCTTTTTTCGCCCATCAGGATATCCTCGACTGGCACCAAGGCGGCCTGAAGGACTTGTGGATGGCGCATGAGCAGGCTCTCGATCTCCTCCGAGGCGATCTTTTCACCTCCGCGGTTGATCTGATCTTTTACGCGCCCAACGACGCGCAAATGGCCAGAGGGCAGGCGCTGCACCAGATCGCCGCTAAAGTAGAATCCCTGATCGTCAAATGAATTTGCATTCGCTTCGGGACTGCGGAAATAGCCCCGGAACGTGTAGGGGCCGCGGGTGGCCAGCATGCCCGTCTGACCATCCGGAACGTCCTCGCCATTTTCGTCGACGACCCGTACTTCGTCATCTTCGCTGATCGGACGGCCCTGTGTGGTGAAAATAGTCTCGGGGTCGTCGTTTGCCCGTGTGTAGTTCACCAGCCCTTCTGCCATCCCGAAAACCTGTTGCAGCGCGCAGCCCAGAACAACCGGTATACGGCGGGCTTCGCTTTCGGCAAAGGCTGCGCCACCGACCTGCACCAACTCAAGCGAACTCAGATCGTGCTTTTCCGCTTTCGGGTCAGTTTGCACCTGCTCTGCTGCCCGAAGCCACATCGACACGGCCGAGGGAACCAGTGCTGCCATCGTGATCTTGTGGCGGGCTATGATCGGAAAGCAGGTCTGAGGATCTGGGTTGGGCGCAAGAACTACAGTTCCGCCTGCGTGAAACACGCCCAAAGCGCCGGGGGAACTCAACAGGAAATTGTGCGGTGCGGGCAGAGCGCATAGAAATCGAGTGTTTTGCGGCAGGCCGCAAATCTCAGCGCTGGCCCGAACGCTGTAATCGTAGTCGTTATGCGTTCGCGGAACAAGTTTGGGCGTGCCCGTGCTGCCACCGGAAAGCTGAAAAAACGCGACCTGATCCGGGTCCGTTGGAGCAGTCGAAACATCAGGTACACCATCAGGGTTCGGGTCCATCCAGTTTGCAAGGCTGTCTGCACCAGTGTCTCCTCGAAACAGAATAGTCTTTAGGTTGCCGGTCCGAGCTTTCAGCGATTGGGCATAGTGATCATTTTCAAAGATCGGGTGACTGCGATCAGCAATCAGAACACTGGGCCGAATTTGATCAGCATAGGCATTAAGTTCATTCTGCCTGTGGTTGAAAATAGCATTGACAGGGACGATACCGACCTCAAGCAAGGCAAAGAACGTTATGTAGAATTCCGCACAGTTCGGAAGTTGCACCAGGGCGGTATCTCCACGCCCAAGCCCAGCATTTGAAAATCGCCGGGCGAGGGCAAGAAAACGCTGTTCAACCTCTGCGTAACTTAAGTTTCGAGACCCGCAAATTATTGCCGTGGCATCAGGTTGTACCCGAGCCTGCTGGCGTATTCCGCGCGTCAGCGGCTGGTCAATCCAATATCCCTTTTGACGGTATTTTTCAGCCAGCTCTTTTGGCCAATCGTGAAATTCAACATTTTGATTTATCATAATTTTTAACTTCACTTTTATTTGCCATAGTCACGTCGAGCTGCACGTCACCGGGACGCTGAAACCGAACTGCTCATTTCACCAAATACCCGCAGCAACACCACCTGATTTTGAGCTGGCTGTATTGACGGTCAAAAATACTTGAGTATTTTTGTCGTGAAATGTCAACCACTTTAGAGGGCCTCATTTTGGACCTTACTTCGATGCAAGCCGCCTATTGGACAGGTGGCCACTCCGCTGCAGCCTCAGATGGTGTTGTTGCACACTTATATGGCGAGTTCTACGGGCGATTGATGGATGTCGAAAAGCTGAAGGCGAGTGTTCGGATGCTCTACCAAAGACATCCGATGTTAAGGTTGGCGGTCGCGGGGAACGGGGATGCACACATAGCTGCGATCGATTCGGAACATGGTCTCAGCATGTCCGATCTGCGCCATCTGACAGAGGCTGAACTGTCGCGCGAACTGGAGCGGATTCGGCAGGAAAAAACCCATCAGCGCCTGTCGCTGGAAACCGGTCATGGCGTCGAGTTTCACCTGAGCCTGCTTCCCGGACAACAGCAGCGGTTGCATGTGGATATCGATATGGTCGCAGCCGACCCGTCTTGCTTTGGCATCGTAATGGATGACCTAGCCAAAATTTACTCCGACGGTGCAGTGGATAAACAGCCTCCATTGCCATGCTACGCAGATTTCCGAAAGTCTGCGGCTGCGCAACCTGAACAAATCGGCGCGGACCGGGCGTGGTGGGCAAGCCGATTTGATACGCTGCCTCCTGCTCCTGAGTTGCCGCGCCCTTTGAACAAGGAAGAAAAGCCGTGCAGCACGCGACTGTCAAAATGGATTTCGGCCGGGGATCGCGCTGCGCTTCAGTCCATTGCAAACTCAGGCGGGGTGACGCTGTCCAGCTTGTTGCTGGCTTTGTTTTCAGCCACCCTGTCGCGCGCGTTGAAGGCTGAAAGCCTTTGTCTAAACCTACCCCGGTTCGATCGTCCAGCTAAGGCTGTTGGTTTGGTCGGGGATTTTTCGGACCTGGGATTGTTTGCCGCCGAACTGAGATCGGATGACAGCCTGAAATCGCTTTCTTTGCGCTGTTGGTCCGATATCCAGCGGCAGCTGTCACATACCGCCTATTCGGGTCCCGCACTGTTGCGGGATTTGTCGCGCCATCGAGGTGAGGTGCAACGCGCACCGGTGGTTTTCACCGCAGGGCTTGCGACCGGCAGCTCACCGATCCTGTCGGACATGGCGGGCGAGGTATTTGGTGACCTTGTCTGGGTGATTTCACAAGGTCCTCAGGTCGCGTTGGATGTTCAGGTTGCGCGGATGCGGGATCAGGTTCTGATCAATTGGGACGTCCGCAGGGACATGACCGACATCAATTGGGTCAGGCAGGTTTTCGACACGTTCTGCGAGTCGATTGCCCATTTGGCCCATAACCCGGAAGTTTTTGAACGATCCTTCACCGACTGGGTATCGGCACCCGGGCAGTTGGTCGGGCAATCGACCGGAAAACCACTGAATCCACTACAAAAAGCGTATCTGCTCGGGCGTGGATTGCAGTTGCCGCTTGGCGGCATTGCCATGCAGGATTTTAAGTTGTTTCGCGGTGCAATGCCGTTGGCTGTGCTGCGCGCACGGTTGAAAGCGGCAGTGCAGGCCAATCCCGCCTTGCGCACATATATCGATCCGCTGACCCTCACCCAGACTGTGCGAACAGAACCAGTTCTGAATATTGAAACGCTGGATTTCTCAGCACTTGGCGCAACCGAGGCAGAAGCCCGACTCTCTGCCCTGAAGGACCGTTGGTCGCATGGTGTCTTTTCGCCCGATCAGTCGCCCTGGGGATTGATTGCAATAAGCATGCCGGATGGGGATCTGGCAGTAATGACCCGGTTCGACGCTTTGATCCTGGACGCGCATTCGATCGATGAGTTGTTGCTTTTTGTCTTGGCGCCCGAGGAACGTGACGGGACACCGCCGCAGCCGCTTGTTGGAGAAGAAGAACCGACGGATGCGGATCAGCGATCAGCGGATGGCGAATACTGGAAACGCAAACTTGCCGCTGTCTCGGCGCCCCCGCAATTGCCCTACAAAAAAGACCCTGAACAGATCGCCCAATCCCGTTACAATCGCCAAACCTTGGTGGTGCCGAAAACGAAAATCCGGGACCTTTCGCGAAGGGCTGCGCAAGAAGGGCTGTTTCAGAATGCGACGCTGACGGCGTTGATCCTGGAGGTTCTCGCACGCTGGACCAGCGATCTGAAACCCTGCGTCGCCGTTCCGGTATCACCCGGAGGCGGCAGATCGACCACCGGAAATACTTCGTCATTTATCGCCCTCGCCTATGATGCCAGTTCTGGCAGTTTCGCGGACCGGGCAAAGCAGGTACAGCGGGATGTACTGGAAGGGCTGCAGCACACTGCGTTCTCAGGCGTGGATCTGAACCGGATGTTGTTGAACAAGAACGGTGGCTCTCTCGCCCTGCCGGTCGTGATTACAAGCGGGCTGACCTGGCCAGCCCTTCACCCAGACAGCCCGATGCGATATCAGGACGGACTGACGCCAACGCCTCAAACGGCCTTGGACATACGCCTTACGTTGGACAGCGAAAAGAACCTGATCGTGTCATTGGACTACGCACAGGAGGCGCTATCTGACGAGACCGTGTCCGACCTTCTGATGGCCATCAATCGCGCAATTCTTTCGGTTTCGGCGGCGGATAGGTTGCAACTTGAGGCTTCAGACTTTGTGGATCTGTCGCATTATTGCCTGAATGATCCGGTGGAGCCATTCGAGTGTTCCGAGTTCCTGAAACGGATTGGCGCGAACCTGTTCGAAGGGAAAACCAGTACAACAGCATTGATTTGTAACGGAACAGAGATCTCATACCCTGAATTGGGCGCTTCTGTTCTGTCTGCAATGGGGGCTCTGCTGGCACGAGGTTTGAAATCCGGTGATCTTGTTGCCATCTGCCTGCCGCGCAGTCCTGACCACATCACTTTTCAGCTTGCTTGCGCAATCGAAGGAATTCGGTGGGTGCCGATCGATGCCAGTTCACCAGCGGCGCGTCTGCAATACCTACTGGATGCCTGCTCGCCTGATCTTGTGGTGTTACGGCAGCCGGTTGAAGGACATGATTGTGTCGCGCCGCAAGATCTGTTGTCGTTTTCAACCGATGGGATCGCCCCGCCGGACGCATGCACCTTGCTCAAGCGCAGCAGCTTAGAAATTCCAGCCTATTACTTGTTTACGTCCGGCACGACCGGCAAGCCGAAATGCGTCGCTGTCAGCAATCGTGGCACGTCCAATACTTTGGGGCGCACATTGGATCACTGGCGGGTCGGCGCGCAGGACGTGCTGATCTCGGTTACGCCGCTGCACCATGACATGTCGGTCTTCGACGTTTTCGGAGCACTGACGGCCGGTGCCACTCTGGTACTGCCTGCGGAAGGCGAAGAAAAAGACGCCATACGCTGGTCTCAATTGGTTCGGGATCACCGGGTGTCAATCTGGACTTCGGTTCCTGCCATTCTGGAGATGTTGCTGGCGTGCAGTTGCGATGACGATCTGCGTTCGCTGAGGCTGATTGCCCAGGGTGGCGACTATATCAAACCCGCGACGATTTCGTCGCTTCGTGAGATACTACCGGAAACACGGCTGATCTCGTTAGGCGGTCCGACAGAGACAACCATTTGGAGCATCTGGCACGATATCGACCCTGAGGATGTGAACGTGATCCCCTATGGTCGGCCACTGCAGGGTTGCCGGTACTTCGTCTGTAATGAGCTGGGTGAACACTGCCCGGCAGGCGTCACGGGCCGCATTCACACGACGGGCGTCAACCTGTCGCCAGGCTATGTGGTCGACGGGAACCTCAGGCAAACCGATTTTGTCACTTTGACAGATGATCAGAACCGGACTCAACGCGCCTTCAAGACCGGTGATCAGGGGTACTATCGCCCAGACGGGACGTTGATTTTTGCCACCCGGATCAACGGTTACGTTAAAGTCCGTGGTGTGCGGGTGTCACTCGCCGATATCGAAAACGAACTCATCGGGCATGACGAGCTGAGTCACGTGGCTGTGGTCGATCTGCCCGAGGCTGATGGGCGCGAGGCTACCTTGCTGGCGCTGTGTGTGGCACGTGGGCCTGTTTCGCCAGAGTCTTCTGAACTTCGTGCCTTTGCGCGCGGTTGCCTGCCGGAAACCCATGTTCCCAGCCGGTTTGTTATGGTCGATGCCTTGCCGTTAAGCGCTAATGGAAAGCTTGACCGCAAACGGGCCCGGGAACTGGCACAGCTGCCGCAAAACGCCTCTGCTCCAACAGGTGCTACCGCCGGGCGAGATGTTTCCAATGCGGATCGCATTCTGGATGTCTACCTCTCTGTTCTCGCCTGCAGTGCACCGACGGGCCTGCAAGAGGACAGCCCGTTGATCGCTCTGGGTTTGAGGCCATCTCATTTGCCCGAGGTCGCGCGCAGATTGAATGCGAGCTTCGGCGTGGCGATCACGCCAGGGGCTTTGATCGGTTGCAAAACGGCGCGGCAGGTTTCGGATCTTGTCACACGCGCTGCGTGATCAGTTGGTCACCTGCGGCACACACTCCAAATTTCTGGGAAGCTCTATGTCAGATTTAACAGACCCCAACCGCCTGATGCCTTTGACGCTGGCACAAAAGGACTTTTGGGAAGAATTCACCTTTCATCCCGACCTGCCGGTTTCGACGGTGGGACACTGCATCGAAATAAAAGGCCGGCTGGATAGCGATGCGCTGAGTTGGTCCATTCAAAAAACCTGCGATGAAGCAGAAACCCTGAGCGTACGATTTCACGCTAAACCTGATGCACCCTTTCCACTGCAAAGCTGCGATCCGGACTATCGACCGGTTTTGCGGAATATGGACCTGCGCAACGAACAAAACCCTAGACAGGAAGCGCTGCGCCGGATGCGTGAGGATATGGAAAAGGTAATCGACCTGCGTTCGCAGCCGATATCCCAGCAATGGCTCCTACAACTGAGCGACGATCACTGGATGTGGTACAACCGCGGACACCACATCATTCTGGATGGATACAGCATGCTGTTGCTCGAGAAACGGGTTGCCCAACTGTATCTGCACAAGTTGGGTAAGGCCGAGCAGGGCACACCCTTCCGTCCGTATACCGATTTCATCGACGAAGACCTAGCCTATGCAGAAAGTCCGCGCTACGAAGCGGATCAGAGTTATTGGAAAGACCGCCTGTCCGGTCCGGGGCATTTGCAAGTGCTGGAGAAAGGCGACGAGGATTACGGTGTTGAAGGCCTGTGGGGTGAATGCCCAATTTCTGAACCGACTGAACAGGGCTTGCTGTCTCTAGCAAAAGACACTGGCCTAAGCTGGCCGGATATGCTGGTTCTCGTGTCGGGCGCCTATTTGCTGCATCGGCTGCCCGAGGCGGTTTCGGACCCTTCAACGGGGTCGGATCGGATACTGCCGGTCTGGCTGCCATTCATGAGCCGGATGGGAAGCGTGAATGCAATGATCCCTTCGCTAGGGGTCAACATCCTGCCATTCTACTTGACAACAAGCGCCAGCAACGAAGACCTTGCGAGCTTCCTCAAGCGTTCTGCGCGTGAATTGCGCCTGATGCGCCGCCATGGGCGTTACCGGGTGGAACAGATTGCGGCAGATCATGGAATAGGGTCGGGGCGGCGGTTCTTCTTTTCGCCGCTGATCAATGTGATGCCATTCGAAGAACCCGAGATTTTCGGCTGTGACAGCACACGGGTTGTGTTGTCGAATGGATCTGCTGACGGTTTCAACCTGACATTCCGGGCCGACAGGCAGGGGCGGGGAATGAGTTTGAGTTTGGATGCAGACCCGGCTCTGACCAGCCGTGCCGAATTTGACAGGCATCTGCGCGAGTTGCCCGAGTACTTGGGTCGCGCAATTCTGCCCGAGAATTTGTCGCACCCAACCAAAGATGTTGTGGCGGGCATCCGACAGACCACACCGGCCTAGCCAAGAGGCGCTTTATGCGCCTCTCACTTTTCCAATCAATACTTGTGTTCAGTCGGCCAAGTTTGACAACGTAAGGGCAGCGGCGTCCGGTTCCGCGAAGCGGGCAAACACGGCGTCAAGCTTGTCGCGGATCTGCTCGACCCGATCAGGTCCATATCGGTCCGCGCGATAACTCATCATCACCCGGATTCCACGTTTTTCTCCAACCGTTTCCTCCAGCACTTCGAACTGCAACCCAAGAAGCGTTTCGGATTTATCCGGGTCGATTTGACGGAAGGCGATGTGCCGACCCTGCGCGTCCGTAAGTGCGCCGTTCAGCTTGTTTTGCGCGTGGATCTGAATGAACGCTTCGAACATGGTTTCCATCGCAGGGGGTTCGCCTCCGGTCAGGCGGCGGCCCACCAGATCCAGGGGGATTTCGCTGTGCGGCAGCGACTCGGCGACGTCGTCGCGCACGGTTTGTATCAGAGTTGCTGCGCTTGTCTCATCCGTGACTTGAACCCTGTGAGCGACAATGGTCGTAAAATACCCAACCGTGTCGAAAAACTCGGTCCGGTTGCGCCCGGATGCTGATGTCCCGATGACAAAATCCTGCTGTCCGCTTAGCAGGCTTATGCTGGTTGCAATAGCTGCGTAGACAACATTGAACAGCGATGCCTCTTGCTTTTTGGCCAGTGCATAAAGCCCTTCAGAGACTTTGGTATCCAACTCCAGTTCGACCCAACCGCCTTTTGGCGACCGCGGTGCGTCATCGTCGATATCTTGTGGAAACAAAGGCATTGCGCGCGGTGCGCCTGCAAGTTTATCTGCCCAGTAAGACAGGTGCGCTTCGTTCAAGCCCGAGTCTTTTTGCGACTGGGTGAACCGGAGGAAAGGTACTGGGTCTGTTGTCCATACTGGTGCCCGGCCATCGGCGCGGCAGCGATACGCGATCACGAGTTCGTCCATCAAAAGGTTGACCGACCATTCATCCAATACGACATGGTGAAACAACATCGAAAGGATCTGCTCGCCGCTGTCCGGGTCCACCGAAAACCGCAAACGCAGTGGCAGTTCGCGTGTCAGATCAAAAATATGATGCGCCTCATCATGGCGGTCCCTTCCACGGCTTTCAGCGCTGGACCAGAACCAGCGATACTGATCCAGTTGATCGAACGGCACCACGCGATGTACGGGCTCTCCTTCCTCGTCGGAATGAAGCGCCCGCAGGATGGGATGTCGTTCCATAAGGTCGCAAAAAGCTTGTTCAAACACTTGTTCATCCACTTTGTCGAGAAACCTCAAAGCAAAAGGGATGTTAAAGATGGCGCCTTTGCCGAAGGCAGCATAAGCGCGCCAAAGCGATTGCTGCGCCAGAGACAGCGGAAACGGGCCTTGATCCTGATCTTTTTCCAAGTTTGTGGTCTCGGCCACCTGCTCGTGCTCAACCCGCTGGGCGCGTGCGGCCAATCGCTTGGCTGATGCGTGGCTGAACAGATCGGCAAACCTGATCTCCAGCCCATGATGGCTGAGCAGGCGTCCAATGACCCGGGTCGCAACCAAGGAGTGACCGCCATGATCAAAGAAGTCGTCCTCTTCCGTCATGTCCGGGCTGGCCAAGGCGTCGCGGAATTCGGCCAGGATGATCTTGGCTATCTCGTCGGTCGGCTCCATGGCTGCCTCAACGGGTTGAGCCACAGTCGTGGTTACTTCTGGGATCGGCTGTCGCCCCCGTAGGATGGACATTAGACGTTCCAGAAAAAGAAGACCTGCGTTGGCCGAGATCGTGCGGCCTGTGACCAGTTCGATTGTCAGCCTTTGCTCCTTGTCGGTTCGCATGCCCAGGGTCAGATCGGGAACCCGCACCGCTGTCGGCAGCGACAATGGCGTGCAAGGATCACCCCCCAACGCCATCCCGGTTTGTTCAGGCATCAGGGCAATCACCACTGGTGAGGCGGCAGAAGCCTCGGTTTCCGCCATGCCCCCATTGGCCAGGGCTTGGCGCAAAGAGGCTTCGTCATCCGTTGCGTTGTGCCACGTAAACGAACGACGCTTCGAAGACGCTGCGGCATGGCACAAATCGAAGGCACCGGTGTTGTGCATCAGGTAATCGACATTCACCTCATCTTTGCCGCTCATCTGGCAAAGCAGTCGCAACAAGAGGGACGAGATCCGCGATAATTGCGTGGTTTCGTCCTGATGATGACCGATCATCAACGGTGCAGAAGAGAGCGGCAGAGAAATCTGATGATGATGCGCCAGTGCACCGCGCCATACCCGGCCAAGACGGGGTTCAATAGCTGTCGACGACACGTCTTCCAGCCGCAGGTCAGAGTGCAAACGCAGCCAATGCAGTGGAGAGTCAACACTACATTCGTCAATAGCGTCAACCGACACAAGCGTGTTGGGAATTACCGGGGCATCTATCCAATCCCGGCCATCATATATCGCCGAAATGGCATCAAAAAGCACCTGAAACGGCAATGCATCCTCGGCAACACGATGCCGCAAAAGAGCCAGAACTCGAAAATTCGCGCCAAGCAACAAACGTGCTGCGACCGGAGGCTCTCGGCTGAGGTCCCACTCCGCGCATTGGGCCCGCATCAGGATATCGGAAACCGCATTAACGTTGGTGGCATGATCGCACGCAATAGGTATTTGTCCGAGCGAAGATTTCCGCAGTTGTCCACAGTCGTCAAACAGATACCCAACTCCGGCTTCCGGAAGCAAAATCGCCAGTTTCCGAAGCGCATCCAGCAAGCGCCGCGTGTCGACGGATTTTGGCACTTCAACGGCAGCAACCTGAGCCAGGTTTTCTTCGGGATATTGCTGTTGGCGCAGCCAGATATGCTCCTGATGGGCTGTGGGTACAGCTGCTGACGCAAAAGCATCAGGTTGATCATGTTCTGTCGGTTCGAGCAGATTCTGAATTTCTCGGGGCATGGATTGTCTCGGTTATTGTGTATGGAAGTGGCCGGATCAGGCGGGTGCGATCAAAGCATTTTGGCGCGGGTTTGAGTGTCGTTCAGACAGTCGAATTTCACCCCGGACAAACAACCCTTGTGGGAAGGTTGCTCTGAAATGCACTCTATGCGTGCGCGATGTGGCCACAACAATCCAACGGGGAAAATCATTGAGAGAGAGCATAGTTCGCTGATCCATAGATGCGCCGCACAAAGCGGCATGACAACATGGCCCGCAGGCCATGCCTGCCAGAAAGTCGGCCTTGCCGTGAATCAGCTGGGTCTGGCAGGTTGAGCGGAACTTAAAAACGCGTGCAATTGGTTGTCAAGCAATGTCGGTGCGCCGGGTAAATTCGGTCCATTTGGTCGTACCGGTCATTTGGGCGACCGTATACCCGGCCTCTGCCAAAGCGCCGTCCGCGCTGGGCCCAATTGTGCTGCCCAAGTCAGCAACGATGGTCATCGCGCATACGATTTCGTTTTGCGCATCGAATACCGGTACGGCTTGGCCGGTAACTTCGGTCATCAGATGGCTGCTCAACTCGGCCAGACCGGACGCTCGTATGTCCTGCAGCACATCGCGACCTGGCGGTTTGCCCCGCGTTCTGGATGGTTGGTTGCGGCGAGCGACTTTGATCATGGACGGCGGAAGGAATCCCTGAAACACCAGGCCACAGGCCGAGTTGTCGATGGGCAGTACGTCCCCCAAACTGAGCGAGCTGATTGAAAAATACGCGCTGCGATACCACCGAACCACCGTAGGTCCGCGCTCGGTCCAAACGACCACCCCGGCGCTGGCAGCGACGCGACCCGCAAGTTCTTTCATTTGCTGCGCCGCGACTTCTATCGGGTCGAGGCGCTGCAAAGCGGCAAGACCAATGTCAAGCGCCGCGTGACCAAGATCGTAGTGACCCGAGCCCGGCTCCTGCGACACCAGACCTTCCTGCTGTAGCGAATTCAAGTAGCGATGTGCCGTTGACCCACCGGTTCCGGTGCGTCGAGCCACCTCGCTCAGTGGCAGTGGTCCCTCCGAGTTCGCCAATATCGAAAGAAAACGTGCCGCGATCGATACAGACTGGATCGTCCCTTTTCGCGGTCGGGCGTTTTCCGTCAGACTTGGTTCTGAACGACCTGTCTCTTGTGATGTCATGGTTTCTTCCGACCTTGTTTGGTGCGACCCGGATGGTGGAGCGGCACACCAACCCCGTCAAGCGTACTCATCCAGCATGCAGCCAGGGTGCACCGCGTCAATTTAGCTCAATTACGCAAGCAGATATCAATTTGGTTTCTTATTGCAATGCAGAATGCATTCTGCCATGTGGAAGGCACTGGTGGTAGTTCGACTCGCCAGCCCAAGCTGAATTTGCCGCGGGCAGCCATGCAGAATCCGGCCAAACAATTCATCGACTGCAGCAAGTCTCGATAGCCGGACAGTCTAAAAAACAGAGGGACTAAAGAATGAAACCGCGCACATTCGGGCGGCTGCTCAGCCGTGCGAGCATTGCCGCGCTGGCGACCTGCTCAAGCGTCTCGGCGCAGGCTCAGGAGCGTTCAGAGCCAATCGACGGCACCGAAGTCTTCGAGCTTCAGGATATCATCGTTACCGGCGAAAAAGTGGACCGCACTATCCGCGAAACCGCAAGCTCGGTTTCCGTAATTACCTCGGAAGACCTTGAAGAAAAGCCGTCGGTGACTGACGTGCGCGAAGCGGTCGAGGGTACACCGAACGTTATCTATCCTGCGACCGTTGGCGCGCCGGTAATCCGGGGCCAAGAGGCACAAGGACCCAACACCGGTGCCGGGGCGTTCTTTGGCGGCACAGTGCCGCGCGCAACTGTCAATCTGGACGGCCACTACCTAAGCTATAACGAACTGGCTTTTGGCGCGAATTCGGTTTGGGATGTGGGCACGATCGAGGTGTTCCGCGGCCCGCAAACCACATCGCAGGGCGCTAACAGCATCGCCGGCGCGATCATCGTCAATACCAAGGACCCGACATTCTATACCGAGGGTGCCGCGCAATTGCAGTTTGGCAGCGACAACAGGAAACGGGCGTCGCTGGCATATTCGGCACCGCTTTCTGAACAGTTTGCCGCTAGAATTGCGCTGGACTATTTTTCACGCGATACCTTCATCGACTACACCAACCCGCGCTTCGCACGTGGCGCGACAGACCAGAACTTCGAAAGCAAGAATGCGCGTTTGAAATTTCTTTGGACGCCGACGGGTATTCCAGGGCTGAAGGCGAAATTCACCTATTCTTACACGGATACAAATCGACCGACTACCGAGGCAGCTGACTCGCCGTTCAATGAACCGATCAGCACATCGGCAAGCAACCCCAGCTGGAATCAACGCACCAACACCTCCATTGCCGACATCAGCTATGAGTTCGGCAATGGCATGGCGTTGATCAACCAGCTTCAGTACTCGGATATCGATGTTGACCGGGTCGCCGAGCCATTGAACTTTGGATCAGCCCAAATTGACCAGACCAACCTGTCGAACGAATTACGCCTGACATTCGGATCCGAGGATTCGGTAATCAGCGGCATGGCGGGTATTTACGCAGCCCGAACGGATTCTGATGAAGCCTTGCAGATACGTGGCAATTCGCGTTTTGACGACCGCAAGGACAACCTCGGCATTTTCACGGATATCACCTACAGGTTCGCGGAACGGTGGTCGCTGAACGGTGGGCTGCGTTTCCAACAGGATAAAATCAAGCGCAGCGGCACATCGAACTTTGCTCGGGGCGCATTGGACTATAACGAAACGTTTTCTGACTGGCTGCCGAGGGTGTCGATTGCCTATGACATCTCTGATACGGCAACCGTGGGCGCGCTGATCAGCAAAGGGTACAACCCCGGCGGTGTATCTCTGAACTTCCGGACCGGGCAGTATGTCCCGTTTGAGAAGGAAACTGTTTGGAACTACGAACTGTTCGGTCGCGCGCAACTACTCGATAACAGCCTGTTCCTGACAGGAAACCTGTTCTACAGCGACTTTACGGACGCGCAGCGCTTTGTTGTCGTGGCCATTCCCGGTCTTATCGGACAAGCGATGACGGTCAACGCTGAAAAGGCCAAGTCGTATGGTATGGAGGTCGGCATCGATTATCGCCCATTGAGCAACCTGCGCTTGACCGGTGGCTTGGGCTTGCTGCGCACTAAAGTGACCGAGTTCAGTTCGGCTTCGGCCAACTTCCTGGGCAACGAGTTCAGCAATTCGCCCAGCTATACACTCAGCGTGGGTGCCGACTGGGATTTTGCTTCGAATTGGACGTTGGGTGGAACAGTACGGTTCACCGACGGTTACTTCTCGACCGATGACAACAATGCTCAATTGGCCGTCAACAGCTACACAGTTGCCGATTTGCGCCTTAGCTACCGCCCTCGTGCCGATATCGAAGTGTTCGGTTATGTGAACAACTTGTTCGACGAACGCGGGCCGACACTGAAGAGAACCAATCGCACGATTGGTGGTGTCGAAGGGGAACTGCTTGAACCCCGCTATGTAGGGTTCGGCGTGCGCAAGATATTCTGACAAAGAGTCAACGGTTCAGGCCTAGTATCAACAACCTGGCCTGAACCAGCAGCCCTGTTGAGTTGGTATTGCCGACTCTTATCAAGACTACCGTAGCGTCAGAAATTTGATACTGCGTCGACAAATCGACTGGACTGATGGGCTGGTCCACCAACGCGTATCCGTGATTATCTTGCCCTCCATTCCGAAAAGCTTAACGCCTACATTCCTCCGTCAGGATGCTGATAGATTGAACAGAGTTTCCGTCGACAAGGAACGCTCTGGAATCAAGGCCGGTTTACGACAAAGTTCGGTACTATCCCTGCCTTTTCGATAGCTGCTTCAACATCATGCCCGGCGAAGAATCCAAAGCCTGAGATGAGTGCCGAACTAATCCCGGCGTTTCGTGCGCCCAAGATGTCTGTGTGCAGGCTGTCGCCAACCATCAGCACTCGGGACTTTTCGATGTGACCGATGCGTTGGAAAGCAAGATCATAGATGTTGCCGAAAGGTTTCCCAAAGAACTGAGGGGAGACACCTGTCCGGTCTGCCAGCCGATGCGCAAAAAGGCCGGGCTCTTTGGAAAATCCGTACTCACGAGGAGCGACAATATCAGGGTTGCCGACCATTACCGGGCGCGGACGTTCCAGCAAGGCAGTCTCCAGCATGGCTTGACGCGTTTCGGTCCAAATCGCTGATCCAACCATTAAAAACCCGTCGACGTTTTCGTAGGGCTTCGGGTCATCCTCAAGATAGGATAGTGTCAAACCCTCCAAATCGCGAAGACCAGCGCTGGGGGTCGCCATCAATCCCCAATGCAACTGACTTTGGCCGTTTAGTTCAGACAACAATGTGGCCCGACTTGTGATTACATCTTGCGACGCGAAGTCGTAACCAAGCCTGGAGTACTTTTCCAAAAGAGTTGTGTGGGGATACCCCGCTGCATTTGACACGATCAGAACACGCTTGCCAGCTGCTTTCAGTGACCTGACCCGATCTGGTGTGCCCGGGATGGCCGTATCACCAATATTCAGAACTCCGAAAGCATCGAGGAGGAAGACATCGAATTCATGAGCTATGTCCTCTAGCGTCTCAACTTGACGATAGTTCATTTCAGTAGCTCTGGTTTCGGGAAGGCGGTGTCGCACGGCCTCATAGGCATTAAAAGCCTCTTGAGCAGAGAACTCGGTCAAATGATCGCCCCTCGCACTTTTGCCGAAACCCATTCACTGATCATAACCGCGACAAGAATTACAATCAGGATCAGGCTGACCTGCGGCCAGGCCAGAACATTGAGCGAAGCTGACAATTGCAACCCGATGCCCCCGGCGCCAACCAGCCCCAGAACCGTGGATTCGCGGATGTTGATATCCCAACGGAAGACCGCAATACCGGCAAAGGCGGGCAGGATTTGCGGAACGATTCCATAGGCCATGATCTGCCAACGCGACGCACCGGTTGCCGTGATTGCTTCGACCTGAGTGTGATCAATTTCCTCGATTGCTTCATAGAGAAGCTTTGCGCAAAACCCGATCGAACGAATGGCGATTGCAATGACACCGGCGAAGACGCCCGGTCCAATAATTGCGATCAAAAGCAGTGCCCAGATCAGCGAGTTGATCGAGCGGGTCGAGACAATGACCAGCAGGGCCACGGGCCGGATAAACAAAGCCGATGGCGTGGTGTTACGAGCTGCCAGAAAGGCAACCGGCACAGCCAGACATAGGGCGATTATTGTACCCAGGGTGGCGATGTTCAGCGTGTCCCAAATCGGGCGGCCCAACTGGGTGATGTAATCCCATTTAGGAGGCGTTGCACGGGTCCAGATATCGTTGGCAATGCGAGGCGCGTCCCAGACGAAGAACCAGGTCGTCGATTCCGAGATGAGTTGCCAACAGTAAACGAAGACCGCGACACCCATCAGCCAGCCGAACCATCGAACCAGACTCTGACCCGTCGTGCGTCGGCGCCAAATTTGCGCATCGTCGCGTTCAAGTACCGGCATCACTGAACCCTCGCGCGGATAATTCCTGAAAGGTATTCAAGGGCCATGACGATCCCGATGATAAGTATCAGAATGGCCGCCGCCGTGTCATATTCATAGCGATCGAACGCAGTGTTCAATGTTGCGCCGATACCGCCAGCCCCCACGAGCCCAAGAATTGCGCTTTCTCGGAAGTTGATGTCGATCCGGTACATGGAAAGACCTACGAGTCGCGGCATCACTTGGGGCTGAACGCCATAGTTGATCCACTGCATCCAGCGCGCACCAGAGGCCTTGATTGCCTCGGCCTGAACCTTGTCCATGGCTTCGATATCTTCGGCCAGAAGTTTAGAGAGGAACCCAATAGTCGCGAAGGAAAGCGTCAGAAATCCTGCCAGCGGACCAAAACCGAAGATAGCCACGAGCAGAATGGCGACAATGATCTCTTGCAATGCCCGACTTATCGCGACAATGCCTCGGCAGATCAGGTATATTGGCAACGGTGCGATATTGCGAGCCGCTCCTAATCCAATCGGGATCGAAATCAAAATGCCCACGACCGACGCGGCCACGGTCATTACAATACTTTCCAGAAGACCGCTCCAAATATCTGACCACCGCGATAGAAAGTCCGGGCTGGTGAACGCAAGTACAAACGCCCATCCCCGGTCCAACCCTTCATAGACTCGGCCCCAATCAACTTCGATGGTCATGAAGGCCGCGATCAGGTAGGCAAAAAAGCCAAAGATCAATGCCCAGCGGAGCAATGGATTTTTGACAAAGGCAGGCTTACGCCAACCTTTTCCCAACATGTCGTCCAGTTCTCGATGGCTCATTCTGCAGCCTCGACATCTTCATCTTCATCCACTTTTTCGATGGTCGCTTCCCAGTCTTCCTCCCCATAGATTTCGGTCAGCTTCTCGGGGGTAAGACCTGTTGGAAGACCATCATATACGATTTCACCAAAGCGGAGGCCCACGACGCGAGGAACGAACATCTGGGCAAGCGCCACATCATGGATATTGATAATGGCCGCCAGTCCGCGTTCCTGACACAGTTCGGTGATCAGGCGCATAATCTGGCGACTGGTCTTTGGATCCAGCGACGCGGTCGGCTCATCAACCAGCAACAGTTTCGGGTTTTGAATCAAGGCGCGGCAGATGCCGACCCTTTGGCGTTGACCACCAGAAAGCTCATCTGCCCGTTTGTCCGCCATGTGTAACAATCCGACCCGATCAAGCAGGCGGAAGGCCTCGTCGACATCCGACTGTGGATACCGCCGCAGGAAGCTGCGCCAGAATCCAACATATCCCAGCCGTCCCGACAGAACGTTTTCCATCACCGTGAGGCGTTCGACCAAGGCATATTCCTGAAAAATCATGCCCATTTCACGGCGCGCTTTTCTTAACGCGCCCGATCCGAGTTTGGTCAGGTCCACGTCGTCCAAAAGTACACCACCGCTTGTGGGTTCAACCAAGCGGTTAATGCAGCGGATCATGGTCGATTTGCCCGCGCCGGACGGTCCAATCAACGCAAGAACCTGTCCCTTTGGAACCTCAAGATCGATGGCCTTCAGCGCCTGATCACCGGTCTTGTATGTTTTCGTCAGCTTTTGAAGACGCAGCATGAAATGCCCCAGATTAGGGTGAGCAGCGGGCCTTTCAGGCCCGCCGGATTAGTCAAAGGTCATTGACAGGCGTAAGAAACGCCATTGGCAGCGTCAATTTTACGAATGACGTCCCAGAACTCCTGATAGGTCATCTCAAGAAACTGGCCTTCGTTTGATTTCGAAAACTCAGCTTCCAGCGTCGTGCCTTCCCAGTCGAAACTGAAAAAGGCGTTGCGGATCTTCTCCTGCAATTCGGGCGTCAGATTGTAAACGGTTCCGAATCCAGTGGTTGGAAAGGTCTGTGACTTGTAGATTGTAATGACATCGTCTTCGTTGATCACATCGCGTGAGATCATCCGTGACTTAACCGAGTTCGCAATTGAGGCCGCCAGGTAATCCTTGTTGGCAACTCCCAGGATCGAGTTGTCGTGCTTACCCGAATAAACAGGCTCGAAATCGCGTTCGGGCAGAAGATCAAAGTCGCTTTTCAGAATAGCCGAGGGCGCTTTGAACCCCGAGTTGGACGTTGGTGACGTAAAAGCCAGTTGCTTTCCCTTGATGTCCTCAACCTTTTCGATGCCTGAGCCTGGATAGGTGATGATTTCCATCTCATAGCCAAAGTTTCCGTCTTTTGAGGCCATGATCGTGAAGGGCCGGAAGCCAGCACAGTTCACTGCCAAGGGGTTCGAGCCGGTGTTGAAGCCCGCAATATGTAGGCGCCCGGAACGCATCGCCTCGATCTGTGCGGCGTTGTTTTGAACCGGGAAAAAGACGACGTCCTTGCCGGTTTCTGCTTTCAGGTGGTCAAGAAAATCCGACCAAGCCGTTTTGTATACGGCGGGGTCTTCGACCGGAGTGTAGGCAAAAATCAATGTATCAGGATCAATCTGATCAGAGGGATCTGTGGGAATGTCCGCGATCAGATCGCCGTCCGCGTCGCAAAACCGCTCATCCAGATCACCGCGCGGACAATCCTGCGCCGAAGCGGTCCCGCCGAGCGACAAGAGCGCAATTGCGGATGCTCCAATCAGTAGTTTGATATCGATTTTCATGTCTTCCTCCCAATCATCCTTGGCCTGTTCGGCCACTAATTATCGTTCTTCCTTATGGTTTTTCAGCGACAAGGATCTTGACCTTGGCACTGCATATTGCGTTCTGCAGCTCTCCCTTTGGTTTCGTGTCGGTAACAATGGAATCCAATCCTTTAAGATCGCTCACGTGGGCCAAACCTTTACGGCCGAATTTGTCTGAATCGATAAGAAGATGTCTTGTTGCGGCCCGCGTCAGCATCATGCGTTTGATCGCTGCGAAACCACGTATCGACTCTGAAGGTCCTTCCTCGGAAAAGCCGGAAGCGCCGATCAGGCATCGATCGACATTAAAGGCGGATAGAAACGCGAGCGTTTCCGTTCCGATAGTTGCGGACTCTGCCGCAAGATATTCCCCCGGACAAAGCACTACCTCCGCCGGGCCGTGGCCGAGGGTCATGGCTACCGGAACCGAGTTTGTAATGACCGTGCAATGGATTCCTCGATAAGCAAGTGCCCGCGCCATCTCAATGGTGGTCGAACCCGAGTCGATCATCACGGACTCGCCTTCCTGTATAAGCGCCGCCGCATATATGCCGATCCTCTCGCGCTCTTCCATTCGAGCGCCTGTGCGTTCGTCGAGGCTTGGATAGCGCCCTTGAACCGGGGCGGATGCACCACCGTGTGCGCGTGCAATCAACCCGTCTACAGACAATGCGTCAAAATCTCGGCGCACGGTTTCTGTTGACACGTTGAAGCGCTGAGCCAACTCGCTGATCCGCACATGAGGCCGGAGTTTCAGCTCTAGTAATATTTCGCGCCGACGGTCGAATTTCTTAACCCGATCCTGACCTTTTTCTGGTTTTTTGCTGCGCGTTTTTGATTTGGACATGCAACGACCTGACTAGGTTTCACGTTCACTTTTGTGGTCTTTCGGGCGTTTGGCAACATTTTTTGTTGCATAACCCACGTTTCACTGTGAGAATTCTGAAAATAACAAAAAATACAAGGCGCAGATCGAAATTGCATCGAACTGAAAAACACTGGAAGACGAGCAGATGATATTGATTGCCGGGCACCTTGCGGCGGCGGTCGCACTGCTTTTGTGGTCCGTTCGGTTGATCCGAACAGGGGTTGAGCGCGCATTTATGCCCGAACTGAAGCGCGGCCTGAAAAACTTATCTGATAACACGGTCTCTGCGGCTGCGGGTGGCTGTCTTGCTGCGATGTTTATGCAAAGCTCAACGGCGGTTGCACTGATAGGGGCCGGATTTGCGGTCTCTGGTATGCTTGCTCCTCATTCGGCGCTGGCATTGCTTTTGGGCGCCGATCTGGGATCGGCGATAATGGCGATGCTGCTGCTGCTGCCAGTGCAGGCTATAGTTCCTTTTGTTCTGTTGTTCGGTGTTGCAACCTTCTTCAAGGCGCGCAATCGCAAGGCAAAACAGGTTGGCCGTATCATGATCGGTTTTGCGCTTGTCCTGATCTCACTTGGCATGATTCGACAGGCCACTGCACCCATCGGTAGCAACGCGATCATCCAATCGATCGCGGCATATTTTCAGGGTGATCTGATCAGTGCCTATGTACTCGGCGCGCTTTTAGCTTGGGCAATGCACTCTAGCCTGGCGGCTGTTTTGACCTTTGCAACATTTGCCGCGACCGGGCTAATAGCAGTCCCGGTGGCCGCCGCTTTGGTAATTGGGGCAAATTTGGGTGGCGCCGTCATTCCGTTTGCTCTGCTATGGTCAGGTGAGCGTCCTGCCCGCTTGGTGGTCTTGGGGAACCTTGCCGCACGGGGTAGCCTCACACTTGTGGCGCTGTCACTTCTGATCATGGGTTTCATTCCCTTTCACCTCATTGGTCTTAGCGCCGGCCAGCAGACTGTCGCGCTTCACATCGCGCTTAACGTGTTGCTTCTAATTGTGGCTCTTCCGCTTGTCGGGTTGCTGACGCGCACGGCGGAACAGGTCGTGCCCCGACATCCTGACAGCGAGACCGATAGTGTCAGCCCACTGGATCCCGCAGCGTTGGACCATCCTCCGCTCGCCCTGGCCTGCGCGCAACGGGAACTGCTGCGAATGTCTGAAACGGTCCAGGCCATTCTTGTACCTGTCATGAATCTGTTCCGCATTTGGGACCCAGAAATTGCGCGCAAGATTGAGCGGCGTGAAGATGAAATCGACAGGATGCATTTCGAGCTTAAGATTTACGTGTCGCGATTGCGAGAAACCGCCATCCTGCCGTCTCAGGAGAAGAAGACACTGGAAATCGTTGCCATCGCCAACAGTCTGGAAGAGGCCGCAGACCGGATCGCGGTAAACCTGGTGTCTCTGGCCCAAAAAATGTCGGTCGAAGCTCTTACATTTTCAGATCAGGGCGTTGCCGATATCGAGCATTTTCACGACCAGATCGTCACCAACGGACAATTGGCGCTCAGCGTTCTGACCACAGGGGACGCCGAAGCGGCCCGTCAACTTGTGGCAGAAAAGGACCGCATTCGGATCGAAGAACACAGGCTGCAAGAACGTCACCTCAAACGCCTTCAGCAGGGTGCGCCGGCAAGCATTGAGACGACGAACATTCATCAGGAAACCTTGCGCCTTCTCAAGCAGATCAACGCGGCCCTGACTTATGTCGCCTATCCCATCGCCCAAGAGACCGGAGATCTTCTGGATAGCCGTCTTGCCCGGCCCCGAAGAATTGGCGGCGCGGCATGAGCGAAAAGCAAATCGCCGAACAGATCGCTGCGCTTCCATTGCGCTGGGACAAGGCCAATAAGCTTCGCGTCCTCATGGTTACTTCGCGTGATAGGGGGCGGTGGGTCTTACCCAAAGGCTGGTTGATGGATGGTAAGAAACCTTGGCACGCCGCTGAAATCGAAGCTTTGGAGGAAGCCGGTGCTGTAGGCTCAATCTCAGACCGACCAATTGGACATTTTCACTACAACAAACGGTACGAACACAAAGATGACGTTTGTTGCAGAGTGACCATTTATCCCATGGTTGTCGTGAAATTGAAGCGCCGCTGGAAGGAAAGCGGTGAACGCAAGCGCCACTGGTTTTCGCCTGCAAAAGTGGCAAAACTTGTTGAAGAGGAAGAGCTGTCCCAGTTTCTGAAGGACCTTTCAGTCAATTCGGAAAAACTGGCAGCGATAGAGAAGCTGCGGAAAGCCGCATGAGGACGGGCATAGAAGAACCGGGAAATCCGGACGTATTGGAGCCTAAGGGAGGAAGGACAATGAAGAAATCGACCGCCACCGCATTGGGATCGCTGATTGCGTTTGCTGCATCTTTGTCAGCTGCGCAGGCTGACAAGCTGACCCTCTATTGTTCGGCGCAGGAAGACTGGTGCCAGCTTCTGGCACGCAGCTTTGAGGACGCGACCGGTATTGATGTCAACATGACCCGAAAGTCGTCGGGCGAAACCTATGCCCAAATCCGGGCAGAAAGTTCAAATCCAAAAGGAGACGTCTGGTGGGGCGGTACGGGTGACCCGCATTTGCAGGCCGCTGAAGAAGGACTGACAATGGAATATTTGTCGCCAATGCGCGACCAGCTTCACGATTGGGCGATTGCTCAGGCTGAAAGCGCGGGCAACAAAACGATTGGTATTTATTCAGGCGCGCTTGGGTATGGCTACAACTCTGACCTTGTCGCCGCGAATAATCTGCCCGAACCGGCCTGCTGGAAAGACTTGTTGAAGCCCGAATACAAAGGGCACGTTCAGATGGCAAACCCGAACTCGTCAGGCACGGCCTATACAACATTGGCCTCAATGGTGCAGATCTTCGGAGAGGATGAAGGCTTTGAGTTCATGAAAGGTCTGCATTCGAACATCAACCAGTACACCAAGTCAGGCTCGGCACCGATCAAGGCCGCCGGACGTGGCGAGAACACCATTGGTATCGTCTTCATGCATGACGCTGTGAAGCAGGCCGTTTCAGGATTCCCGATCAAGGTCGTCGCACCCTGCGAGGGCACGGGATACGAAATTGGCTCGATGTCGATTATTGACGGAGCCCGCAACGAAGAAGAGGCGAAAAAGTTCTATGACTGGGCCCTGTCGCCCGAAGCTCAGAACCTTGCCCTTCAAGTCAACGCGTTTCAGGTTCCATCGAACAAGAGCGCGGAAACTTCGGAAAGTGCGCCTGACATGAGTCAGATCAAGCTGATTGACTATGACTTCAAAAAGTACGGCTCCTCAGACGAACGGAAGCGTCTGTTGCAGAAATGGGATGAAGAGGTTTCGACTCTGCCGCAGTAAATGGCCTCCCAGACCTCAAAAACGACCCATCCGGTCCTGATCTTCTGGATTCTTGCCGGGTGGGTCGGATTCTGCCTGCTGCCATGGTACATGGTTGACGGCGGCCTTTGGTCGTTCGAATGGCTTATGGACGGCTACCCATTCGATCAGGATTATGCCCCTGCAATGTTTCTCATTGGACAAGGCGAGAAACTTTGGCTCGCACCGCTCCTGATCGCTCTCGCTCTGCCGCTTCTGGTGCTGAAGCGCACCAAATCTGACCCGCTTTACGCCCGCATTCTGATCCTTTCCGGTGCGCTCGGCTTCGGCTGGTTGATCGCTCAAGGGTTCAGCATTGGTATCAGGGGCTTCAACTTCAATTGGTTGGAAGCGTTGTTTGGCGAACTTGGCGACCGTCAATTCGGAATGGGCTATGGTGCAATGATTTGCGCATCAAGTTTTCTGTTCCTGCTCACGCAAGGCATCGCGGCGAGGGGCGCAATTAATGGTGATGTCTTCGTCGTCAGTGCCATCGGCGGCGTTATTACAATTGTCACAGCGTTTGTCTTTTTTCCCATCGCCAAGATGCTTTTCGCTGCCTTCATCACTGAAGATGGCGCTTACTCTATCGCAGTATTCTTCTCGAAGTTTTTCGATGATCGACTGTGGGGGTTGGGGTGCTTTCGGGGTGCGCGCTGCGGCGCCGCCTGGAATTCGCTGTTTCTTGCCATCCTTGTTGGTGTCATCACCACGATTCTCGGTTTGTGTTTCGCGTTGGTCGTGACGCGCTCGGGCTTTCGCTATAAGCGCGCGCTGCGGGCCCTGACCGTTCTGCCAATAATCACTCCGCCATTCGTGATCGGCCTGGCGCTGATCCTGCTTTTTGGCTTGTCCGGATCGGTTACGCGGTTTTTTGCAGAGCTTTTCGGCACACAACCGACACGTTGGCTTTACGGAATGCCTGGCATCCTGATCGCGCAGACACTCGCCTTTACGCCAATTGCGTTTCTCGTTCTCATAGGGGTTGTCGAAGGTGTCTCTCCGTCGATGGAGGAAGCAGCTCAGACGCTCCGCGCCAGTAGATGGCAGACATTCAAGACAGTTTCTCTGCCTTTGATGCGGCCTGGTCTTGCGAATGCATTTCTTCTGGGCTTTATCGAAAGCATGGCCGACTTCGGGAACCCACTTGTGCTGGGTGGGAATTTCGACGTGCTGTCGACTGAGATATTCTTCGCGATTGTTGGCGCTCAATACGATCAAGGCAGGGCCGCGGTTCTGGCCATGGTGCTGCTGTTCTTTACCCTTTCGGCCTTTTATGCGCAGCGGGTCTGGCTGGGAAAGAAGAGCTACACAACGGTTACCGGCAAGGGCGATGCAGGGGTTCATCCGCTGATGCCAACTGGCCTTTCGGTTCCCGTGCTGCTCATCGCTCTGGGATGGGCGCTGTTCACAATTGTTGTCTATGTGATGATCGTCTACGGCAGCGTGGTCGAGCTGTGGGGCGTCGATAATTCGCTGACCATCAAGCACTATATCACCGCGTTCTCAGTGCGCTTTGAAGAAGAGGGCATCCGCTGGACCGGAGCCGCCTGGGACAGTTTCTGGACCACCATCACAATCGCGGCCATTGCAGCACCTTTGACTGCCGCCGTTGGTCTGGTGACCGCTTATCTGCTGACCAGGCAAAGTTTTGCAGGCAAGAACGCTTTCGAATTTGGAACAATGTTGTCCTTCGCTATCCCCGGAACAGTGATAGGCGTTAGCTACATTCTGGCCTTCAACGTTCCGCCAATCGAAATCACCGGCACGGGTGTTATTCTCGTTGTCAGCTTCATCTTCCGAAATATGCCGGTTGGTGTTCGCGCGGGCATCGCGAGCATGTCGCAGTTGGACCGCAGCCTTGATGAATCCTCGCTGACCCTTGGTGCAAATTCGTGGCAGACATTCCGGAATGTCATCCTGCCGCTGTTGCGCCCTGCGATACTTGCTGCGCTTGTGTACAGCTTTGTTCGCGCCATGACGGCGATCTCGGCCGTCATCTTTCTGGTTAGCGCGGAATACGACATGGCAACCAGCTACATCATCGGCCGGGTCGAGAATAACGACTATGGCCTTGCGATCGCCTATTCGACGACGCTGATATTTGTGATGCTCGCGGCGGTCGGCTTATTGCAACTTCTCGTCGGTCGGGTCCAGATTGGCCGACGTACGCAGCACGGAACGGAGAGATCGCCATGACCGACACCAAAATCGGTTCCAAGGCCGCCCCGGTACGCTTTGAGAACGTGTCGAAAGTTTTTGGCAAGGATGTTGTCGCTGTCGATAACATCAATCTTCAGGTAGACGCAGGAAAACTCGTCACGTTGCTTGGTCCGTCTGGCTGCGGAAAAACAACGACGCTACGCATGATTGCAGGGTTAGAGATGGCCAGTTCCGGAACAATCCTGATTGGCGACCGGGACGTGACCAAACTGCCGGCCACCGACCGCGACGTATCCATGGTGTTTCAGTCATACGCATTGTTCCCTCATATGACAGTGCTGGAGAATGTGATGTACGGTCTCACGTTTTCGGGCTTTGTGAAGGATGAAGCACGCAGTCGCGCGTTGTATGGCTTAGAGTTGGTTGGCCTCCAGGGGTTCGACAGCCGCCTTCCTTCAGAGCTATCCGGAGGCCAGCAACAGCGTGTCGCCGTTGCACGGGCGCTGGTTCTTGAACCGCAAGTTCTGCTGTTCGACGAGCCGCTATCCAACCTGGACGCCAAACTTCGCCGTCAGGTGCGTGAGGATATTCGAGCAATCCAGCAAGACCTTGGCCTAACAGTTGTTTACGTTACCCACGATCAGGAAGAGGCACTGGCGGTCTCGGATGAGATCGTCGTCATGCGCAACGCCGCTATTGCTCAGACGGGTACACCGCGCCAGCTATACGATGCCCCGAATGATCGGTTTGTTGCCGATTTCATAGGCGAGGCAAACCTTCTGAGCTGCCAAATCGTGGATACGGTTGGCGACATGGCAACCGTTGAAATCGAAGGTTATCGCCACACACTGCCACACCGAGGTTTGTCCAAAGGACCTGCAACCATCGCAGTGCGACCCTCACGCCTGGTAATCGGTTCCGATCGGGGCATACCAGCCACGGTTGCCAAATCGACCTATGTTGGCGTCCGGATGGAATATACCCTGACAGGTGAGTTTGGTCAGGTTTTTGCCGTCCACGATGATGTCGATACACCGCTGGAACCCGGCGCCCGGATCAAGATGGGTTTTACCGACAAAGGGCCGGTGCTTTTGCCCGACTAGATGCCAAACCTCCTGATCATCACACATCCCGAGGTCTCTGTTGATCCGGGCGTCCCGATCACAGATTGGGGCCTGAGTGCGACGGGCCGCAAGCGTGCGGCTATGTTTGCTTCTGGTGAAATCTTGTTGAGTGTCACGCAGATCTGGACCAGCGATGAGCGAAAGGCGCGCGAAACTGGTGAGATTTTTGCTGCAACACGATCTCTGCCCGTAAATACCCACTTGGGTCTTGGTGAGAATGACCGCAGCGCAACCGGGTATTTGCCTCGGGAAGATTTTGAGGCTGCGGCTGATGCTTTCTTTGCTCAACCGGAAATCAGCTATCGCGGTTGGGAAACAGCGATTGAGGCACAGATACGCATTCATCGGACAGTCACTGAGATTATCCAGATGCATGGCGCCGGGGATCTTGCAATCGTGACGCACGGAGCGGTCGGCACTTTGCTTTGGTGCGCCCTCTCGGGTTTTTCGATAGACCGCAAGCACGACCAACCCTCACAAGGCCATTTCTGGCAGGCAGATCTATCGACGCTCAAACCTCATTCAGACTGGGTTTCGATGGGATAGACGTTAAGCGTTCCAAGCGTTCTCTGCGATTTCAAGCAACGTCTCGAACACATCTGGAGTACCCGCGATTACGCGCCCACCTTCTCGGATCATTACATCGGCGTTCTGATCCTCAACGACGCCACCCGCTTCGGCGACCAGCAATTGCCCAGCCAAACAATCCCAGGCGTTCATGTGCTCTTCCACGTAACCCAGAAGTCGTCCGGCAGCGACGTAGGCCAATGAAAGCGCTCCGCTGGCGTTTCTGTGAAACATAGCCCCGTGTTCGATCAGGTTTTCGACAACGGGTAAAACATGGCGGATCTCGATCCGGTTCGAATATCCCACGGCGACTGTTCCGTCCCGCAACGCCACTCCTGACGCGACGCGCATTGGTGATCCGTTAAGTGTCGCAGCTTCTCCGCGCGTTGCCGCAAAGGTTTCACCCATGTTTGGATCGTGGATCACACCAACCGCCGTTTGTCCCCCGGTGACACCGGCCAGAACAATGGTCCATGCCGGAATGCCGTTGACGAAATTCGTTGTTCCATCAATTGGGTCGATGACCCAGTCAAAGCCGCTCTCTCCTGTTGTCGCGCCGTGCTCTTCACCAAAAATCCCATCATTGGGCCATGCCTCCGCGATTCTTTGACGAATGAAAGTTTCGACATTCCTGTCCGCCTCGCTGACCCAGTCCTGAGCGCCTTTTTGATCGACGATCAGGTTACTCCGGTCAGCGAAATACTTTTTGGCAATTACCCCAGCTTCCTCGCAAACTTCGATGGCAAAATCTCTGCGTTCTGAAAGTCGAGACATTGGTGCTCCTTTTTCGGATGGGGGTCACCGTGCAAGTTTGCAGGCTAAGCAAACGCTAGGCAATCAAAGAGGCATTTCGCTTACTTCCTGAAACTTTCTCAGTGTGGGGAACTTGGAGAAGCCAGAGATGGCGATCTCTTCCACATTCAGCTCCCAGGTGAATGGTTCGTTATCCGACCTTGACGATGGGATGCCTCAACCGACGTAGAATTTCTTTTTGGTTCACGTTTCCCAAGGCGGCTTTGCACCAATCTCCGCAATCAGAAAATCTATGAATACCCGTACTTTGGGGGATAGCACGTTGGATTTGGGATAGATCAGCCACAAGACATTGTCTTCCGCGGCTTCATATTCCGGTAGTACCCGTATCAAATGACCTGACTTCAGTTGATCATGCACACTCCACAGAGCGTTCAGGGAAATCCCGGCCCCGGCCAGCGTGGCGCGGACCTGGCTTTGACCGTCGTCGATAATCAATTGACCCTTAGCTGATGCAGGGTCGAAAACAGCTTTCTCGCCTGTCCGCCCTGTCAACGGGCGTGGTTGTCGATTTCGAAAGGCGATCAAGTGGTGGTTTGTGAGGTCGGCAGGGGTAGTGGGAATGCCGTGCATAGCGAGATAGTGCGGTGCGGCGCAGAGAATGCGTTGGTCATCGGCTAGTTTGCGACCTTTCAGGCTGGTGTCGACAAGTGGCGCGTTCCTGAGTGCAAGGTCATAGCTCCCGTCGATCAGGTCGAACTGCACATCCGACAGTCGCAAGTCGAGCGTCAGGTCGGGGTGCTGTTGAAGAAACTTAGGCAGGATCGGTACGATATAGAGTTGCGCAAAGGTGCTTGGCGCAGCGAAACGCAACGTGCCCTGGATGTTTGTCGTCTGCTTGCCCAAGGCTGCAAGTGCGGCTTCTTCCTGCGCGATAATCTCGCGGGCGAAGGGCAGGAAATCGGCACCTTCAACCGACAGCGACACTTTGCGCGTCGTGCGGTGCAGGAGTTCGGAACCCAGGCTCTGTTCCAATTTGGCAAGCTTTGCACTGGATACGGCCGGAGCCATGCCCATCGCGCGCCCCGCAGCGCTGATGTTCAGCAATTCCGCTGCCCTTACAAACAATCGAAGCGCGTCTGTATCTAGGCCCATTATATCCAAAACCAGAATTATCAATCCGCATCCAGGCTGTTTATCCGCATTTCATTTGAAGTTAAATCCCCTTCATGAACACAACAGAACACGGGAAGGAGGCGCGAATGACACGGACAGCCACAGTCAACTACCACGTCCACAAGCCCTATCGGCAAGCCTTTGAACTTGATGCAGGTGGGATTGCAGGCAATCTGATTTCTCCCGAATTGGTCCCTTCTTCCATTGCGTTGGCGGACAATCGCGCGGCGAGCACGTCGGTCAATTTTGCATCTGATGCAGTTGCATTCATATCGCTGAAAACGCTGGTCCGGGACTTTGCAGGCGATGCCTGGAAACAGACATATGACGCGGAACTGACGTCGATGCTTAGGAACAAGCTGGGTGCGCGAGAGGTTGTGATCTTTGATCACACGGTTCGGACAGACGAGCCCGATGCAACGCGCAAACCTGCGCGCAACGTCCACAGCGACTACAGCATGGACGGAGCCAAGCAACGCCTTGTCGATCTGTTGGGGGCCGAGACCGCAGCTGAATGGGCGCAGGGTCACTATGCCTTTGTCAATGTCTGGCGCCCGATGGAGCATCCGATCAATTCAGCACCTTTGGGCTTTGTCCGCCCGTCGTCGGTTGACCCGTCCGACTGGATTCTGCTGGATCTGATCTATCCCGACCGCAAAGGACAAATCATGGGGCTGGTGGGAAACCCGGACCATGAATGGGTTTATCAGTCCAGGATGACGCCGGATGAGGTGGCGATCTTCAACATCTATGACAATCAAGGGCTGCCGTCGATCGCGCACAGTGCGCTCGATACGGTCGAGGATCCAAACGTTACGACCATTCGCAAGAGCATCGAGAGCCGCATATTGGTGCGTTATTGAGGGGCGTCAGAACATGTTGGATAATATGCAGCCTACAGAGTTTGCCCAGATCAACGTGACCTACAACCGGGTGTTTCGTCCGGGGCGGTTGAGCGTCGGCCTTGTCCTGCCGCTCGAAGCCTACGCCGTCGGTGCAGAGCCGACGCTGCAGGGGCATTTGAAAGCGGCACAGACAGCAGAGAAACTTGGGTTTGCAGCACTTTGGCTGCGCGACGTACCTTTCAATGTGCCAAGCTTCGGTGATGCTGGACAAATCTTTGACCCATTTGTCTACTTGGGTGCGCTTGCAACGGCGACGGACCGGATTGCGCTTGGAACGGCGAGCGTGATCCTGCCACTGCGCCACCCCGCCCATGTCGCCAAGGCCGCGGCATCAGCGGATGTGCTGTCGGGCGGGCGGTTGTTTTTGGGTGTTGCTTCCGGTGACCGACCTGAAGAATACCCGGCGATGAACCAGAGCTTTGACGACCGGGGTGCCCGCTTCCGCGACAGCGTGGAATACATCCGCGCGGTTCGATCAGCCTATCCCACACATGAAAGCGCGCAGGGCACACTGTCTGGCGGGATTGACTTATTGCCAAAACCGCACGGTACCCGGCTGCCGATGCTCATTACCGGTGGTAGCCAACAAACCCCCGATTGGGTGGCGCAGAACGGAGACGGTTGGATGACATATCCGCGCAACGCTGCGGCTCAGGGGCAGGTCATCGCGGATTACCGAAGACGCGTGAAGGCAGCGGGCCAGCCCGACAAACCTGTCATGCAATCGCTCTATGTCGATGTCGTTGCAGATTCCGCTGCACCTCCGCGCTCGATCCACCTTGGGTTTCAGTCCGGAACGGATTTCCTGTGCAGCTATCTGCGCGAGATTGAAAAACTCGGGGTCAATCATGTCGCGCTGAACCTGAGGTTCAATCAAGCACCTATCAACACCACCCTCGAACATCTGGCGGACGTTGTGCTGCCTGACTTTTCCTAAAGGATCAGATCAATGACCAAGACTATTCTTATCACGGGTTCAACCGACGGCATTGGTTTGCTTACGGCAAAGAAACTGACCGCCAAAGGACACCAAGTGCTGCTCCACGGACGAAGTGCATCCAAATTGGAAAGCGCAGCTGCCGAAGTCGGCAGTGATGTCGAAACCCATGATGCAGATCTGAGCGATCTGTCCGCGGTTCGAACGCTGGCCGAAAACATACGGGCCAAACATGACCGGTTGGATGTGCTGATCAACAATGCAGGTGTATTGAAAGCCCCGCAAACCATGCTTGAAAACGGGCAGGACATCCGCTTTGTCGTCAACACACTCGCACCATATCTGCTGACGGAATTGGTGCTGCCAATCATTCCCAGCGACGGGCGCGTCGTGAACCTTTCGTCGGCGGCGCAGGCCCCGGTCAATATCCAGGCCATGAAAGGCAATGTCCCACTGGCTGACATGGACGCCTATGCTCAAAGCAAGCTGGCGATCACCATCTGGACCCGGGAATGGGCGAAATCGCTATCCGATGCGCGGGTCATGGTTGCTGTAAATCCGGGCTCGCTTTTGGCTTCAAAGATGGTGAAAGAAGGCTTTGGCCTTGCTGGCAACGACATGAGTATCGGCGCTGATATCCTGATTGATGCAGCATTGGGTGAGCGGTTCGCTGACGCGTCTGGTGCCTATTTTGACAATGACAGCAGTGCCTTCGCAAATCCGCATGCCGCGGCGCTGGACAAAGATCACGCTGCCGATGTCATGAACGCCATCAAAGACTTGATCAGCCAGACGGGCTGATCAACCCGGCGCGAAAACGCCGAACACTTCCACCTTTAGCACTCCCTTACTCCTCACGCGTGCTGTGTCGAGGCCCAAGAAAGGACTGCCTGATGAAATACGAGAACTTTCAAACCTTTGACGTAACCGTTGAAAACGGCATCGCCACGGTCACCTTCAATTTTGGCTCTGTGAACGTGCAAGGCCAGGAAATGCTGGCCGATCTCAACAGCCTCGCCATGCGGCTGGAGCGCGACCGCGACACCAAGGTTGTGATCGTTCAATCCGCCAATCCGGAAATCTGGGTCTGCCACTACGACACCGAACTGCTCAAGGACATGTCGACTGAGGCGGTATCCCGCGAGGATGCACAGCTTTTGGATTTGCAGTCGGTTTGCGAGCGGATCAGCAAGGTGCCGCAGGCCACCATCGCAAAGCTGGAAGGGTTTGCGCGTGGCGGCGGGCACGAATTGGCGTTGGCGCTGGATATGCGCTTTGCAGCGCGTGGAAAGTACAAGTTCATGCAAATGGAGGTTGGAATGGGTATCCTGCCCTGCGGTGGTGGTGCCTCGCGCATGGCGCGTCAGACCGGCCTGGGCAAAGCGCTTGAGATCATCCTTAGCGCGCAAGACTATGACGCGGATGACGCAGAGCGTCTGGGCACCATCAACAAGGCGTTGGAACCGGATGAAATTGGCCCATATGTGACCGCGCTGGCCGAGCGGATCGCGAAATTCCCGTCCGAGTCTATCAACGCCTGCAAGCAGATGGTTTATGAATCCATCGACAAACCCATTGATAAGGCGCTGAAGGCCGAAGCCTATTGGCTTTATCAGGCCACCAGCAAGACCCCAGCGGTCAAACGTTTCTCTATCGCGGATGAACAAGGTCTGGAACACGACATCGAAAACCAGCGCAAATGGGGCGATCTGGTGATGCAGGTGCAGGACATCAACTAACCCCAACAAAAGGATCACGTCAGGGCGTCAGTCGTCGCGACACGCGAGCTGGCGTCTGGAAAGAAAAGGAATAATCCGATGAAAGCAATAGTTCTGAATGACTACGGGACTGACGCAAAGTTTGAGTTCGCAGAGATGCCCGACCCGGTCGCGACATCAGGACATGTGGTGGTCAAAGTCGCCGCCACCAGCGTCAACACTGTCGACACGATGATCCGAAACATGGGGGCAGAGCTTCCTCTGTCTCCCGCATTGCCCGCCGTGCTTGGCATGGACTTTGCGGGTACCGTCGTCGCGCTGGGCGACGGTGTGACAGATTTCGCTGTGGGCGATGAGGTGTACGGCTGCGCGGGTGGTTTGATGGGGCTTTCGGGGGCACTGGCAGAGTACATAAACGCGGATGCCCGCCTGATTGCGCATAAACCCAATACGCTGAGCATGCGAGAGGCCGCAGCGCTGCCGCTCGTCGGCATCACCGCCTTCGAAGGGTTGACCCGTGCCGGTGTTGGCGAGGGGCAAACTGTGTTGGTTCACGGCGGTGCTGGCGGCGTTGGTCATGTCGCCGTGCAAATTGCCCGCCACTTTGGCGCAACCGTGTCCGCGACAGGTCGCGGTGCCGATCAGTTAGCCCTGATCGAAGGGTTGGGCGCGCGCGCCTTGGATTTCACTACGCAAAAGGTTGAGGACTACGTGGCGGAGCATGCCGGTGGCGTGGGCTTCGATGTGGTGTTTGACAGCGTGGGTGGGCAGAACATGACAAACTCGTTCGAAGCGGCCAAGCTCAACGGCCATATCGCCTCGACCGTTGCGATAGTCGAGATCGATTTGACACCAGCGCATTTCAAAGGCCTGTCCCTGCACGTCGTCTTCATGCTGATCCCAATGATGCACAACGTCGGGCGGCAAACCCATGGTGACATCCTGAGGACATTGGCGGGCATCGCGGATGCGGGCAGGCTTAAACCAATCGTGGACGAACAAAGGTTTGGTTGGGAGGATGTCGGCGCGGCTCATGCGCATCTGACAAATGGATCAGCGGTCGGGAAAGTCGTTGTAGAACTGTGATCTGATCCGGTTAAAATTGGTGCGCGCTCAATGATGTTGCACACAAGCTCAAGCAACCAGCGGATGTGGTACAGCGCCTTTGGTGTCTTTGCGCAAAGCATCATCCTATCTTGAAGGTTACTGAATACTCAACTCCTTCAAATCTGAGATGAACTACGCGTTTTTCATGGGGAATGCTAGCTCATTAGCTCTCATATGTCCCGACCCCAATTGGGCCACAACGGGTGCCGCCCGTTCTGTGCTTAACTGACCGTGATGCACGTTCCGCACCAGTTGGTTTTAGCTCTACGCGGCTATCAAAGGCGGTTCTGTTTTTCCCCGGTCCAAAATCATTTGACCGTCACGGGCGGCCCAAAGCTGCCGCCCGTAACAGCCAAGCCAACTGCATCACAAATTGCCCAATGCAATCGCTCGTGCTGGGCGCGGCATTCCCTCATCCGAAATCCGCTGCAGTGCGAGGGGTTGCGCATCCTCTGCAAGAGCGGTGAGGAGTTTCCGAGGCCATCAGTTCAGGGCACCGATACAAGTGCTGAAGTTGACGCCTCGCTAAGGCTCGGGCACAGTTTAGTAATGATCCAAACAGTTCTGCTTGATGTCTCCGGAGTTCTTTACCAAGGGGCCGAAGCAATCCCCGGAGCCGCCGAGGCACTTACCCGTTTGCGTTCCAGCGGGCGGCAAGTGAGATTTCTCACCAACAGCACCCGGCAGCCAAAACACCGCATCATGAGCAAACTGCAAAACCTTGGCTTCGTTGTTCAACCGGAGGAGGTGTTTACACCTGTTGCAGCCTGCCTTGATTGGCTGTCGCGCTCGGGACATAGCCCGCATTTGCTCATCCACCCCGCACTTGAAGAAGAGTTTTCTGGTTGCGACAGCAGTGGACCGCCAGCCGTTATTGTTGGTGATGCCGCCCAGGAATTTTCATATGAAAACATGAACCGGGCGTACCGATTACTGAAGAATGGAGCGCCTTTGGTCGCTCTCGCGAACAATCGCGTTTTCATGGATGCCGATGGACAGCTAAGCCTTGACGCCGGATGTTTTGTCAAAGCGCTGGAATACGCGACCGGCATCCGCGCTCAACTGTCAGGCAAACCAGACCCTGGATTTTTCAGAGCCGCTGTTGTCAGCACCGGAGCCTCTCTTAAGCAGTCCGTTATGATCGGTGATGATGCTGAAAGCGATATTGCCGGCGCCTTGGCTGCGGGCCTGGCAAAAGCGTATCTTGTGCGCACCGGGAAATTCCGTCAAGGCGACGAAACCCGGTTTGACCCTAAACCGACGGCCACTGTGGCCGATGTTTGCGAAGCGGTGACCCGCTTGACCTGACCCGGCGGCGTCTAAGCTGAAGCTCCTATTTGACTGTCGAGGATGGGTTTGACCCCACTGGCGGATTTCAGATAAATCCTCCTATGGCTCATCACCCTATCTTATGGACGTTCCGCCGCTGCCCGTACGCAATAAGGGCTCGCCTCGCATTGGCGAGTTCAGGCGTCAAAGTCGAATTGCGTGAAATCCGTCTGAAGGACAAGCCGCAAGCTTTCCTGCAAACATCGGCATCCGGTACGGTACCAGCGCTTCGCCTTGCGGATCAGGTTTTTGATGAAAGTTTGGATATCATGATCTGGGCTCTTAAACAAAATGATCCGCAAAGACTTTTGGACATGCCTAAAGAAGGGTGGAACCTGATCGCGGAAAATGATGGACCATTTAAGGCCGCATTGGATCACACAAAGTACGCTACGCGCTATCCGGAAGTTGACCACGCGGCAGAGCGTAAGAAAGCTGCGAATTACTTGATCAGCCTTGATGAACGGTTGACCGGGCCGTCTTGGCTGTTTGGAGATCGCCCAACCCTAGCAGATTTGGCAGTTCTGCCCTTTGTCCGTCAGTTCGCTCACATAGACAGGGTGTGGTTTGATGCACAGGAATGGCCGAATTTGATTGCTTGGCTGGATCGTTTTCTGGCAAGCGAAGCCTTCGAGCATGTAATGGATAAGCACTTGCCCTGGGCAGATGGCGACACGCCGCTATGGTTCAACGGCTAGGCTCGACATGGCGGACCGGTTCACAGCGGGTGGTGGAGCACCCAGCCGATGCCGCAGTGCAACCTCACAAGTGCGGAGGCTGGGCTTTCGTACAAACGGCTTATCGAACGTTTATTTCTTCGAATCTCCAAATTTCGCGTTAACGATCTCGAGTATTCTGTTTCTTTGAATTTTTCCCGACGGGCCTTTTGGGAGGTCTGGTAGGATATGAACTTCATCGGGTGATTTGAAACGGCCCAATTGAGTTTCGCAAAGTTTCGACAGGCCCAGCGACGTAACATCGGAACCTTCACGAATTTTGACGGCGGCCTCGACGGTTTCGCCGTAACTTTTGCAAGGACGTGCAAAAGCGGCGGCTTCAACGACATCTGGGTGAGAATACAGGGCCTCGTCGATTTCGCGCGGTGCAATGTTTTCGCCGCCCTTAATAATCAATTCCTTAAGCCGTCCGGTGACAAAAACGTAACCATCCTTGTCCATGCGGGCGAGATCACCAGTTCGTAACCAACCATCAGAGCTAAACGTGCCATTGGTAGCGTCGGGGTCGTTGAGGTATTCCAGCATTACATTCGGTCCGCGAATGACCAATTCTCCTTCCGTTCCGTGGGGAACAGCTCGGAGGTTTGTGTCAAAAATTGCAGCTTCGTTCCCGTATGCGATGCCCGGAGAGCCAATCTTGCGAACGCCTGGAGGCAACGGATTGGACAGAATTTGTGCAGCGGTTTCCGTGAGCCCCATGGTTTCTACAATTGGGATTTCAAAACGGTCTTCAAAGGCCCGCTGCACGTCTGGTGCCAACGCTGAAGATGCAGAACGACCGAAGCGCACTCTCTGGCGAGTGGGCTTATCCGGCTTGGTATCCGAATGCAGCAAGTGAGAAATGATGGTTGGAACAACCGAAAACCACGTCGCCTCGACCTTACCGAGGTTGTCCCAGAACCGGCTGGCTGAAAATCGTTCGCACATGGCCAAAGACCCGCCTGAGACAAGCGTTCCCATGACTGTCACGCAAAGCCCGTTGATGTGGTAGATCGGCAATACGCAAAACCCGCGATCGGCTTCGGTCAACTCATGTGCAACTGTGGTCGTCCAGCCACCCGCCAGAAGGCTGGAATGTGTGTGAACCACGCCCTTGGGGCGCCCGGTCGTTCCGGAGGTGTACATCAACAGCGCATGACTATCTGACGTTATGCTGTGCAGGTTGTTACCGGTGTCGACCGCATCTGCAACTTGCAACGGGATGATCCTGGCGGGATTGGCTGTACGCTCGAACAGGTCCATTTGCCCCGGATGCACGAATCCATAGCGTGCGCCGCTGTGCTCTAGGGCGTAGGCGACGGCGCTGTCACCCGCGACAAGGTTAATCATCGTCGCCCGGAACCCGCCATAGAGAACGCCAAAAAGAACCTCCAGCGCTTCTCGGCAATTGGGATAGAGGATCGCAATACTTTCGCCTTTTGCCACACCTAATTCGGTTAACATGGCAGCGACGCGCCGGGCCGTTTCGCGCAGTTCTTCCCAACTTAGGTCTGCTGCCCCGTCCGGGAAAACAAAACCGGTTCCTCTCTGACATGCTCTGAAATCCAACCAATCGCGAACAGTTCCCTTGGGTGGTTCGATCATCGGCCGAACTCCGACCAATAGTCATCGAATATCTCTTCCAGCCCGGGTTCACGCGAAGGTGTTTCACGAACGATCTTGGTCGTCTGAACGAAATGCCGCCAATGCAGGTTGGTATCGATGGAGTTGCCGCCCCAACTGCCGCAGCCCATCGAAAGCGAAAAGGGCATACCATTCGTAAAGCTGCCGCCCGTGGCAAAGGTATGCGCCTGGTTTACGATAACCCGACAAGTGGGCAGGTCACGCCCCAACCCCACCGCGCGCGCGTCATCATCCGTATGGATGCCAACCGAATGCCCGGCCCCCTGATGTGCCAGGATGCGAGTGGCAATAGCCTTGGCCTCTGCGAAATCTGCCGCGCGATAGAGTGCCAGAACACGGCTTAGTTTTTCACCGGACAAAGGATGATCCGAACCTATTCCGTCAGTTTCCACCGCAAGATACTTGGTCCCATTGGGTACTTTGCCCGACATTCCCAAGGCCTCGAGCATTTTGTCAGCGTCCTGCGCTATGGCCGAACGATTGAGATGACCATCAGGCCAAAGTCGCGCCACGATGTCATTTGCCTCAGAGGACGGCACCAGGGCACCGCCTTCGGCTGCCATCGCGGCAACGAAGGCGTCATAGATCGCGTCCACAACAACCAGTGCGTTTTCAGAAGAGCAGGACGTCGCATTGTCAAAACACTTTGAAGCCGTGATTTTGGCTGCGGCTGCTGGCAAATCGGCAGTTTCGTCCACAATCACGGTCACGTTGCCCGCGCCAACCGCCACGGCCGGCGTACCACAGGACTGCGCGCGTTGGACATTGTTCTGGCTGCCTGTGCAGATCACCCGGTCAACAGTTTCCATCAAACGTTGCGTTTTGGCCTTTGAGCCAGGCGCGGGGATCATTTGAACCAAATCGCGATTCAGCCCCAGCTTGTCGAATTCAGAGTGAATGTAGCCGATCAACATCTCACAAGACGCCACGCCTTTCGGGGATGGTGCCACCACAATCGAGTTGCCGCATTTGAGCGCATTGATGATGTTGTTCGCGGGCGTCGCGGCAGGGTTGGTCGATGGTACAACTGCGCCGATCACGCCGATAGGACGGGCTATTTCGGTAATACCGGTGGCAGGATCGTCACTGATGATGCCATGGGTTTTCGCCTCAGCGATATCGCGCAACAGGCCCAGTGTCTTACGGTGGTTCTTTGTGATCTTGTCGGGCACATTGCCCAACCCTGTGGTTTCAACGGCAGTTTCGGCCAATGCCCGGTTGCGTTCCGGTTGCATGATGGCCCAGCCCGCCGCCAATGCCGCTTTGTCGTACAGCGCCTGATTTCCGCCTGTTTCAAAAGCCGCCTGGGCTGCGCGCGCTTGCGCTACGATGCGATCTACTTCAGCGATTTCGGGGGATATCCCGTCCTGAGCGTTCATCTTTGACCTCGATAGTTTAACCGGGGCGGACCAGCTCCGCCCCGTATAGGTGGACCGGATCAGAGACCGGCCAGCAATTCGTTCAGCGTCTGTTGGCGCTGTGCCCACATCTCGATCACCTCGTCACGTGTCATGATGTGCATGGGTGAACCACCGGCCTCCATCTTTTTGGACACACGGTCGTTGGCGAACATCTCTGGCACTGTTGCGGCGAGTTTCTCGATCACTTCCGGCGGTGTTCCTTTAGGCACCATCACGCCCCGGAAATTGACCGACGAATTGTCGACATCCAATCCCTGTTCCATCATCGTCGGAACGTCCGGCAGGAAGGCGTTACGCTCAAGATCTGCGACCCCCAGGATTTTGACGTTGCCCGCTTCCTGCGCGCGGAAGGCGTCGGACAGGTTATTGATACCGCCCATGACCTCACCGGCAATCACCGCTTTCATCGCGGCGGCCCCACCGCCCTTGGTTGGGATGTAGGCCATCGTGGTGCCCGCTGCCTTGTCGATCTGCAGGGCTGCAATGTGGTGGCCCACAAACAGGCCCGCACCGGAAACCGTCAGTTTGCCGGGGTTTTCCTTGGCATAAGCAACGACGTCCTCCATTGAGTTGAACTCGCTGTCTGCACCCACAACAAAGACCGCCGGGTCGGCACCCCAGTTTGCAATCGGCTCAAAGCTGTCCGTCGAATACTCCACACCGCCTTTGATCGACTGAGCGATAAAATGCGGAACGTTATAGGCCGCCAGAGTGTAGCCGTCAGGGTCGGCTTGCGTTGCAAACCAGTTCCAACCGACACGCCCGCCTGCGCCGGGTTTATTGATGATGGCGATGGGCATCCCCAGCGCGTCTTCGTTTCCGGACGTCATGGTGACAATCCGCGCCTGAAAGTCAGTCGCGCCACCTGCGCCATAGCTGACCATCATCATGATCGGTCGTTCTGGGTATTCCTCCGCAACTGCGGCACCTGTCAGGCTCATGAGGGCCAATGCAGCCCCTGTAAGTGTGTGTTTCATCTGCGTTTCCTCCCTAATTTAGCTCACCCGCACCTCGTGCGGTCAGAACAGAATTTCCTTTGGTGTGTAGACGTTCAGAAGCATGGCAAAGAGCCCGTACATCACCGCTAAAAAGATTGCGGTGATAACGCCGCGTTTGACCCAGGTTTTGGCTTCGGAATGTGGGGCTGGATCGTAGAGCGACAGCAGAACAAAAAAAGCGATAGCCGTTGCCGTGTAGAAACCCAGCGACTTGGCCGCCCAGAATACGTAGATCAATGTAACGATCAGGCCGGGCAGCATGTTTATGAACATCGCGCGGGTCACACCGTTCCCGACTTTGGACAGCCCCATCACCGCTTTGCCGAAGGTCCACCCGGCCAGAACCACAAACACCGATGCGATAAGACGCGGGAACAGGAATGCCTCGGCGGGTTGCTGGGTATAGCTGACCCAGGTCACCCAAAGGCCTACTGCAAAGACCAGACCGGACCCGAAAACATGCTGCGAGCGATTCATATCTGCGCTTCCTCTTTGGTGGTGTAGCGACGGTGACGGAGTTCCATCCAGACCGAGTATGCGATTGAAGCCAAAACCACCGCGATCAGCAGCAAGTTCAATCCACCGGTCAGGAAATACGAAGCCTTGCCCACGGTCGCGTCAGCGATCATCCCGCCTTGAATGAAGTTGGCCTCGGCGATGGGCCCAAGGATCAATCCCAAAACCAGTGGTGCGGCGGAAAACCCAAAACGTTCCAGGAAGAACATACCGATGCCGAGGCAGGCCATGACATAGACGTCGCCCATTGAGCCCTGCACCGAATAGGCCCCAAAGACTGACAGGGCCAGAACTATGGCCGCCATGACCGATTGCGGCACCTGCGCGACGCGTGCGGCCAGACCGGCAACATAGAGCCCGAAGATACACATCAGAACCTGCCCGATCAGCATGGAATTGATGAAGGTCCACGCCACATCCGGGTGGTTGTCGAACAGGTCCGAGCCTGGAAAAATCCCGTGGATTAGCAGCCCGCCCAGCAAAACAGCAGCGGTTGGGCTACCCGGGATCGACAGCGTCAACAGCGGTACCAAAGACGGGCCGACCATCGCATTATTGGCGGATTCCGCAGCAATGACTCCCTCGGAATGCCCTGTGCCGAACTTGTCCTTCTCGGCTGAAAACTTCTTGGTTTGGTCATAGGCGACGAGCCCGGCAATTTGTCCGCCGACGCCCGGAATTAGGCCAATGATCGAGCCGGTGAGTGTGCCAATGCTGAGTGCGCGGGTACGGCTGAACAGTTCTCGAAACGCTGCCAGGATCGAATGGCGCTGAACTTCGATGACTTCCGCACCCGTGTTATGTCGACCCTTTGCAAACATCGTCAACACCTGAGGGATCGCAAAAAGACCAATCAGCGCGGCAATGATGTTGATGCCTCCGCCCAAAGCGGGGTGAAAGATAAAGCGTTGCGCTCCCATGATGTCGTCGAAGCCGATGGTGGCCAGCCACAATCCGATACAGCCCGAAAGCAGACCTTTGACCACCGAGGCGGAATCCAGCGTCCCGATCACCGTCACACCAAGAATGGCCAGCCAGAACAGATGCGAGGGGCCGAATGCCAACGCCCATTTGGCCAATACCGGGGTCAGAAAGATCAACAACAGCACGCCAAAGATGCCACCCACGGCCGAGGCCAGAAATGACAGTTGCAGTGCCCGCGCACCCTGACCCTGCTTGGCCATGGTATGCCCGTCCAATGTTGTGGCGATATTCGCCGGCGCGCCGGGTATCTTGAGCAAAATAGCACTGACCGCACCGCCCGCCACAGTTGAAGTGTATGCGGCACCAAGCAGGATTAACCCTTGCGCCGCCTCAAGCTGGAAGGTGAACGGGATCAGCAGCGCGACCGCCATTGTAGGCGACAAGCCCGGCGTCGCGCCCAGGATCAGGCCTCCAATCGTGCCACCCAAGAGCAGCAAAAACGACAGCGGCGTGAAGACTTCTCCGAAGTAATAAATGAATTCCATTCAGGGCCTCCCAACCCGTCGGTTCACACTTTTACTTTTGTTGACAAATCAGGGTAGGCGATGAAAATAGTATTGCAAATGTTTTCATAAATTCGACCAATAGGGAGAATATTATGGCTAATTATCAAAAGGGTAAGGTTGATATTGTAGCCGTTGCAAAGGCTGCAAAAGTGTCACCATCCACAGTGTCCCGCACCTTCAATCACCCAAATTTGGTCAGCCCAGCGACTCGGAAAAAGATCAATCGAGCGGTGCAGAGGTTGGGATATATCCGCAATCGTGCAGCACAAACGATGCATGGCAAACGGTCAGGCACAATCGGTCTCGTTGTCCCAACCATCAACCACGCCATTTTCGCCGAGGTCATTCAGGCCTTTTCGGATTCTATCGATAAAGCCGGGTTCAGCCTGTTGCTGGCGTCACATGGATATGACCTTGATCGGGAATACGCGATGGTGCGCAAGTTGTTGGAACATCGCGTGGACGGAGTGGCGCTGGTAGGGTTGGAGCATTCCGAAGCCACAGGGCGACTGATAGAACAGCAGAGAACACCGGCTCTTGCCATATGGAACTATTCGGAAGACTCCCCGTTACCGTGTGTCGGGGCTGACAATCGCTTGGCAGGGCGCCTTGCGGCGGAGCATCTGTTGGCCCTCGGGCACCGTGATATTGGGCTAATCTTTCCCGATGCCTCTGGCAACGACCGAGCACAAAACCGGCTTTCCGCTGCGCATGAAGCTCTTAACGTAGCGGGTATTTCCGTTCCGAGTGAGCATGTGTCAGAAGCCCCTTACAGTGTCTCTCAGGCCAAGCAGGCAGCCTCATCTCTTTTGACTGCACACGCTCGTCCGACGGCTTTGCTTTGCGGAAATGACGTCATCGCACAGGGCGCATTATTCGCGGCCCAGAGCCTCAATTTGAAGGTTCCTGACGACTTGTCCATCATCGGCATAGGGGATTTCAAAGGATCAGCGGATGTTGAGCCCGCGCTTACAACCATTCGCATCCCGGCAGAAACCATCGGAAAACTCGCTGGTGAGATGTTCACCGACTACATTACCTCAGACGAGTCTGTACCCTTTAGAATTTGCTGTGAGTTAGAGCAAGTCGTTAGAGGTACAACAAGTCCGGCGACAATTCGTTAGGTCATGTCGACAAATGACGCAGCCAGAGGTGGATTGATATGATGTCAACGAAGCCGAGGGTTCGCCCTGCGCCAGAATTGGCGATAGACGCTGGACCATTTACCGAATTCATCGGGCAGGTCGCGCCGGGGCCCCAGTTCGGGCGATCCAGAAAACCCATCAAGGACAATGCAGTGTTTGGTGGGTTTGCGTCAATTCCTGCTCCGCCGGGGAAAAGCTGAGTTTACGGGCTGTGGCCTCGAAGGCATTGATCTGATGCAGGGGGATCGGGTGCGGCATTTTCATTCTTTTTTGATTGATTTCCTTTCACCATTTCCGCCTTTCTTCATTAGTTCAACTGCGCAACACTCGTTTTACGACGAATGGGGAATAATCTGTGAGAAAGCACATACTTGCATTGGGTGGAGACGGGATTGGCCCCGAAATCCTCGAACAAGGACTGCGTGTTGCCACCTGTCTGGCTGAGCGTGCCGGGTACGAGCTTTCGGTGAGGCAGGGCCTGCTGCATGGCGCGTCGTGGGATGTACATGGCACGTTTTGTACCGACGAGGTGCTGGAACAGGCGCGTGCTGCTGACGCTGTACTGGTCGGGGCGGTGGGCGGAGCGCAATGGCATAACATCCGCGTTCCCGGCGGGGCAGAACGCCAGGACGGGCTGATGTACCTGCGTCACCATTTGAAGACCTATCTGGGATTGCGACCGTCACGTGCATGGCGGCCACTGTTGGGCAAAACTCCGTTTCGGGCAGGTTTGGCAGACAAGGCCGATGTGCTGATTTTACGCGAGATGTGCGGCGGGGCGATGTTTACCACGACGCGCGGACAACGGGATGTAAACGGCATTCGGCAGGGTTACGATCTGATTGCTTACGATGAAGTCGAGATTGCCCGTTTTGCACATGGCGGCTTTCAACTCGCACGCAAGCGACGCGGACGGTTGGTCAGCTGTGACAAATCCAATGTAATGGAAAGTTACAAACTTTGGCGCACCGTGGTGACAGAGGTGGCGCAGGACTATCCAGACGTTGCTTTCGAAAACATGTTCGCAGACAACTGCGCCTATCAGTTGATGATGCGTCCCCATGACTTTGACGTGGTGATTGGCTGCAACCAGTTGGGCGATATTCTGAGTGATTTGACAGCAGTCTATGCGGGGTCGCTGGGTATGTTGCCGTCGGCCTGTCTGTCAGCAAGCCCTGATGAAGGGCCGGTTTTTGGCATGTATGAAAGTACCTCGGGCTCTGCGCCGGACATCGCAGGACAAGGGATCGCCAACCCGATCGGAACGATCCTGTCTGTGGGAATGATGTTCACCCATAGTTTTGGCCTGCCGCAATTCGAGGCGCAGATCGAATCCGCCGTTGAAGACGTTTTGCAAGGCGGCCTGTTGCCTCCTGATCTGGGGGGCACGGCGACAAGTGCAAATGTGACCGACGCCATTCTGGAAAAGCTCAGACCTTGACCGCCTATGATTATGTCATATCGGGCGGAGGTTCGGCGGGTTGTGCGTTGGCCGCGCGGTTGGCCGAAGATCCCTCGGTCTCTGTCTGTCTTGTGGAAGCGGGTGGCAAGGGGCGCGATCTTTTCATCAGGATGCCCGCAGGCAATGGTTTTGTCTTTGGCAATCCCCGGCTTGACTGGGGTTACACATCTGTTCCTCAACAAGGATTAAACGGGCGAACGATTTACTACCCGCGCGGCAAGGCTCTGGGCGGGTCGTCCATCGTCAACGGCATGATCTATATGCGCGGAGTAGCAGCCGACTATGACGGTTGGCAGGTGCCCGGCTGGTCCTATGCAGATGTGCTGCCCTATTTCCGCCGGTCCGAAGGATCGCGTGACCGGCAGGATGCCTGGCATGGAACTGACGGGCCGCTCAAGACCGAACCTGCACGGAATTTTGGGGAGGTTGAGCAAGCCTTTCTTGAGGCGGCCTTCAATGCTGGTCATGCGCGGATCGACGACTTCAACGGACCGGTGCGAACGGGTGCGGCCCGTAATGACAGCACTGTATCGAAGGGTGTTCGACAGTCGGCCGCGATCTCTTATCTGGCTCATCCGTCACGCAATCTGACGATCCGGACGCAAACACAGGTAGCGCGGATTGTGATCGACAATGGCAAGGCCGTCGGGGTGGAGACGCTTAACGGAGACGTCATTCATGCAGAACGCGAAGTGATCGTCTGCCAAGGGGCTTTCGGCACACCGCAATTGTTGATGCTGTCAGGCGTCGGACCAGCGGACCATCTGGCCAAGCATGGGATTGGCGTGGTCGCAGACCTGCCCTCGGTCGGGGCGCATCTGTCGGACCACCCGGATGTGCCTATGCAATGGGGATCGGATCGGCTGGACCTGAGCCATGCGAAGTACCAGCGGCTGGACCATGCGGCGCGGCTGATGGCGCACTGGCTGTTCAATGGCGGGGGGCCCGGAGGCGGGGCGCTCTTCTCGACCGTACTGTTCCACGCTTTCGACGATCCGGATCTTCCCGAGCTTGAGGTGTTCATGACTCCGATGGTGGTCGAAGAAAACCTTGGCGATGGCACGAATGAAGACGCGCCCTTGCTACAGCGCCTTGGGCGCAAGCTGTTGGTGCGGGGTCGCAAGATGGCCTGTCCCGGTGTGCAGATCGACATCAACCTCGAACGCCCTCACTCCGAAGGCTCTGTCCGGTTGGCCACCGCCGATCCGCGCGCACATCCGCTGATCGATCCGAACTACTTTGCCGACCCTCGCGACCTGTGCGTGCTGAAACGCGGTGTTACGGTAATGCGCGAGGTCATGGCGCAGGACCCGATCAGCCGGATTGTGACAGGTGAGATGGGTCTATGGAAAGACGCGCATTCCGACGAGGAGATCACGTCAGCCATCCGCAGCACCGCCTATACAGGCCACCATCCCGCCTGCACGGCCCGCATGGGCGATGTGCTGGACAACGAGCTTCGCGTGCATGGGGTGGAAGGCCTGCGCGTCTGTGATGCGTCGGCGATCCCCAGGCAAATCACTGGAAACCTTTATGTAACGGTGATCATGATGGCGGAAAAAGCAGCTGATATGATCCTGGGCCGCCCACCCCTGACACCCGAATACCCAACGGAGCCACTGACATGAGCAAGATCGCCACCTACAGGTACTTCGCTGACAACGAATGGTTCGAGCCCGTCGAGGGCGGCTATATCGATAGCGAAAACCCCGCCAACGGGCGGGTTTGGGCACGTGTCCCGAATTGTGGTCAGGCGGATGTGGACCGTGCCGTAGCTGCGGCGAAGTCGGCGTTCTACGAAGGCCCCTGGGGGCGGATGCAACCGGCGGAACGTGGCCGGTATCTGCGGCGGATCGGGGACGTGATCTCGAAACATGCCGATCGGTTGGGTGAGATCGAGACACAGGACAACGGAAAGCTGCCTTCGATGATCACCCCAGGTTTGCGGGAAGGTGCGTGGCTGGTGGACAGTTGGCATTACTACGCGGGGCTTTGTGACAAGTTTGAGGGCCGCCTGATCCCCGCCGAAGCGCCAGACATCCACAACTACGTCAAATGGCAGCCCTTTGGTGTTGTGGCGCAGGTGTTGCCGTGGAATTCACCGCTCGGCACGTTGTTCGTCAAGCTCGCCCCCTGCCTGGCAGCTGGCAATACTGTCGTTATGAAGCCCTCGGAGCAGTCCAGTTGTTCGACGCTGGAACTGATGGAGGTGCTGCTCGAGGCCGACCTCCCCCCAGGGGTGTTGAACGTGGTCACGGGCTATGGGGAAACCACTGCCGCGCCGATGATCGAACACCCCGACGTGCGCATGGTCAGCTTTACTGGGGGCACAGGCGGTGGACGTGCGGCTGCCATCACGGCTGCAAAGGGCGTGAAGCCGGTTGTAATGGAGTTGGGTGGCAAGTCCCCGCAGATAATCCTGCCGGATGCGGATCTCGATCTGGCGGTGAATGGCGTAGCAGCGGGCATATTCCCTCCTGGAGGGCAAAGCTGCATTTCTGGCTCTCGCATTCTGGTACATCGCGATGTCAGCCAGGCGTTCACGGATCGTCTGGTCGAGGTGGTGAAAAATGCCCGCGTGGGTGATCCAATTGACCCGTATACCCAGATTGGCCCCATCGCCAATCGCCCGCACTATGAAAGCATCCTTGCCAAGATCGACGCCGCCGAAAAAGCGGGCCACAAGATGCTGCTGGACGGTCGCAAGGCATGCCGCGACGAGGGCTATTACATTGGCCCCACCATCTTTGCCGATGTACCCAACAGCGCCGATCTGGCCCAGAATGAGGTCTTCGGCCCCGTCGCAAGCACCGAAATCTGGGACGACGAAGATCGGGTGATCCAAATCGCCAATGACACAGTCTATGGCCTCGCCGCCGGTATCTGGACGCGCGACGTGGCCCGCGCCATGCGCATGGCTGACCGGATCGAGGCGGGCACCGTCTACATCAACAACTACTTCAACGCCGCCACTCAGTCACCTGTCGGAGGGTACAAGCAATCCGGCTATGGCCGCGAAAATGGATGGGAAGGAATGCGCTGTTTCCTCCAGACCAAATCTGTCTGGCTGAGCACAAATCCGCGTCAACCCAACCCGTTTGCCAATTGAAGAGGAAGCTCATTCGGAATGAAACCGTCCGCAACGCTCGACGGAGCCGAAATAGCGCACATAATCTGCAAAGCCCAATTGTCGCCCGGAATCTACCGATTTCGTCAATTCTCGCGGTTGGCAATCTGAGCTTGAAGCGATCGCACTTCCAATTGGCCGACCCAAAACTTCGAAACAGAGCCCGATGCCTTTATGTCTCCTGAACCTCGGTCAATTGTTTGGGGCTAACCTTACTGGGTGATCCGGAAACATACACTTCCTCGACAGCGCGGTCGTCTCCCATCATCTGCAGAACAAACAACTCTTCTGCAAGACACCCCACACGGTCCATGCGCAATGCCATGGCAGGCGTGCTTCGCGCGTTAAGAACGACGATATCCGCCTCGGTTCCGGGTTCGAGATTTCCAATTTTATCTTCCAGCCCAAGAACGCGCGCATTTCCGAGCGTTGCCCAGTGGAAGGCTTGTAGGGGATGCAGGGCCAACCCTTGTAATTGCAGGATTTTGTAACCTTCGTTGAGGGTCTGGAGCATCGAATAACTTGTGCCTGCACCAACATCTGTCGCGATCCCGTTTGTGATCCCGCGTGCACTCAGACCTCCGTGATCAAACAGACCGCTGCCAAGGAACAGGTTGGAGGTTGGGCAGAATACGGGATGTGCGCCGGTTTCCGCCAGAGCGTCGATTTCACGCGGCTCCAGGTGAATGGAGTGCCCAAGCAATGTATTGCGACCCAAAAGGCCGTAAGACTGGTAGACGTCAAGATAGTCGCGCGCCTGCGGGTAAAGCTGTTTGGTGAAGGCAATTTCATCTTTGTTTTCCGACAGATGCGTCTGGACGTGGCAGTCGGGATGTTCCTGCACGAGGGCTTGCGCCATCGCCATCTGTTCCGGCGTGGACGTGATCGCGAACCGAGGCGTGATGACGTAGCCGTTGCGGCCCTTACCATGCCAGTCGGCGATCAGAGCCTTGGTGTGATCATATCCGGATTTCGGTGTGTCCTGCAGACCCTCGGGTGCATTGCGGTCCATCAGAACCTTGCCGCCAAGCATGCGCATGTTTCGCCGGGTCGCTTCGGTAAAGAAGGCGTCCGCCGACGTCTTGTGGACCGAGCAATAGGCAACTGCGGTCGTGGTGCCGTGTGTGACAAGCTGATCGAAAAACGCCCGCGCCATGTACGCGCTGTGTGCTTCCGAGGCAAACCGGGTTTCTTCCGGGAAAGTATAGTTGTTGAGCCAGTCCAGCAGCTGTGCCCCCCACGAGGCGATAACCTGCACTTGCGGGAAGTGAATGTGTGTGTCGATGAAACCAGCCATCATCAGGTGCGGGCGATGGTCCGTTACTGGAACATTCCCGGCTTTTGCGCTGATCTCGGTAAAGGGGCCGGTATCCTGGATGATCCCGTCCTGAATCAGCAGGGCACCGTCTTCAAGATAGGTATATGCATTGGAATCTTCGCCGCTCTGGGGTTCATGATGAAAGGTCAGCAGACGACCGCGCAGCAATCTCTGGGTCATGAAGGGTCTCGTTTCTACGGTTGGGGCAGGGAGGGGCAGCCATGGGACTGCCCCTCTGAGGTTCAGGCCTGTTGTGCAGGTGAATCGTCGTCGATCAGATCAGGCTCATCCGGTACGATGACACGGTGTTCGAGATCTTCTTTGGGTGCGAACATCGGGTAGATGTAAAGGAACGCGCCGACGATTAGGTAGCCTATGGTGATCCCGTCGAACTGAGGCAGCTGCAGCGTGTAGGAATGGATGATCCCTACGGACGACATCAGCCCGCCTGCGACCGCAAAAGCCCCAGCTGTCCGAAAGCGCCCATCGATCACGTCGGCCACGATGGCGCCCCAGACCAGACCGGTGATGATGGCCCCCTGGCTCAGGGCAAGGTGGCCTTCGTAATGGGCCCCCTCCATGAGAAGGGCTGCGGTCAGACCGTCATCCCCAAGTGAGGGCAAACCTTCGACACCGCTGCTGCGCAGTGCGTTCATCAGCGACCCCCATTTGACCATCAGGAAGGCCGAGATATGAGGCAGGATCGCAAAGGATACCGCAGCCATATGCATGGGCTTGACGGCCCAGGCGGTATTGGTGATCAGGCTGACGGCAACGAAAACCAGTACGGGCGCGGCGGCGGCGATCGGGATCAGGCCAGCAAGGAAGGACAGGAACCCAAGGAAGGCGGCAGCAGCGATCACGACGGCTACGCCGACGATGTAGCCTGCATGTGCATCCAGCCGCTTGTAGGCCGGATGGCCGATGTAAACGGTCGTTGGGAAAGGTGAGCCAAACAGCGCGCCCAGCATCGTGCCTGCACCATCCGTCACCTGACACAGTCCAACCGGGTAACGGTCACCCGCCGCTTCGGCTGATTCCACGTTGTTCATCGTTTCGATGAAGTTGTAAATCTGCACCGGGATCAGCACCAGAAACAGCTCGGGATTTGCGAACAGGTACTGCACGCCAGCGATAAGGTCACCGAAATAGGGGATCGGCGGGTAGAAGCCGATTCCGCTCACGTCGATTTTGGACTCGCCAAGGACAAGGGCAATCACGGTACCGGCAGCAATTGCGACCAGACCTGCAGGGACGTTGCCCGGCAGGCGGAAGCGACCGATCAGGCCCCAGAGGATAAACAGCAGCGACGTAAACCCGATGATGGGGTGCTCGAATATTTCGGCCAGCGGCACGGAGCCAATAAAGACCAGGGCGATGCCGCAGAGCGTACCCAGCATCCCGGCGCGGGGGGTGATCCGCTTGAGGTAGGGTCCTACAATGGCCCCCAAGGCCGCGACGATGCCGCCTATGAACCCAGCCCCGATGCCGACCTGCCAAGCAAGCATGGGATCGTTGGTTGCCCAATAGATGGGGCCGATCACGCCGAACAGGTAGACGAACATAACCGGCGTCGAGATGCCGTAGGGCAGGGCGGTTACATCTTTGCCCTGTTTGTTAGCCAACCATTTGGCGAGATATGCGTAAACAGCGACACCGGCCAGAATAGCGATGGCAGCGCCGGGGACAATGCGGCCAAAGACGATTTCGGCAGGCATCTGAAACACGAACTGGCAGACCCCGGACAGGATCAGCAAATTTACAAGGTTGTCCGTAAACAGCGCCCAGAAAGCGCTGAAATCGCTGCGGCTAAACAGCTTGTAGTCGTAGGTCCTCCCGTCCATGACGGTCTCCTCCTCTGATGTGACCGGAATTGCCCGACAGATGTCAGGCCGTTCTCCCTTTCCGGTCGTGGTGTTGGCCCAACTGGGGCGCCTGGTTTGCCCCGGTCGGGGCGGTCGCGGCAGTTTCAGAGGTCAATTCAGCCATCACCTCGGCCACCACGAAGGCGGCGATGACGCTGGGCCGCTTGTCGCGGCTACCGCTAGCCCCGATGGGGCATTTCAAATGTTCGATAGACTGTCCGTCACAGTGTTTGTGTGCCCAGTTCCTGAGCTTTACCCGCTTGGTGGCGGATCCGATCATTCCCACATAGGCGGCGTCCTGACGTTCCAGTGCAGCGGATGTCAGCAGGAAATCCAGCCCGTGATCATGGGTGTGGATGATAAAGGCACTGCCCGCAGGCGCGTGCCAGATTTCGGATTCCGGGATGGCACTGACCCGGGTTTCAACATGCGCCGTGCAAAGCTCGACCTCTTCGGGCCGGGTGTCGACGAGGATGCAGCGCACCGGCAGGTGCTGAAGCTGATTGGCCAGGGCGCGCCCCACGTGACCCGCGCCCATGACATAGACATGGGGCAAAGCCTCTTCGCGCTGGGCTGCACGTTCTGATGCGGCCCACTTGTCGGAGGCCCGCATACGGGTCAGTTTCAATTCGACCCGTCCACCGCAACACTGCCCGATTTCCGGGCCAAGCGGCACATCCAGATCCTGATGCAATACCCCGTCGCGCAGCATGTCACGCGCAGCGTTGATTGCCATGAACTCCAACTGGCCGCCGCCGATGGTTCCCCACAGCGCTCCGGCTGCCACGAACATTTCTGTCCCCTCATTGCGCGGCGAGGATCCACGCACGCGGGTAAGTGCGACGCGGATCACGCTGTGCTGCGCGGACAGGAATTCGCTCAGAGACGCCGGGGCAGCCATGGCTCAGGGACCCTCTTGCAAGCGCGCAACAGCCATCAGGACACGCTCGGGCGTGGCCGGGGCGTCAAGACGGGGGCATTCCCTGTAGTCAGCGACAGAGGCTACGGCCATCGACAGGGCCTCGAACACCGAAATCCCCAGCATGAAGGGCGGTTCGCCAACTGCCTTGGAGCGTTTGATGGTCAACTCGCGGTTTTCCGACCAATCGGCAAGGTTCACGTTGAAGATGCGCGGGCGGTCTGACGCGAGCGGGATTTTGTATGTCGAAGGAGCGTGCGTGCGCAGACGACCCGCATCGTCCCACCAAAGCTCTTCAGTGGTTAGCCATCCCATACCCTGAATAAAGGCACCTTCGACCTGACCCTTGTCGAGAACGGGGTTCAGCGACCGGCCAACGTCGTGCAAAATATCGGTGCGTTCAACCTGATATTCGCCCGTCAGAGTGTCAATCGTTACCTCGGAACACGACGCGCCATAGGCGTAGTAATAGAACGGACGCCCTTGGCCTTTGGCCCGGTCCCAGTGGATTTTCGGGGTTTTGTAGAAGCCGGCAGCCGACAGCTGCACCCTCGCCAGATAAGCCTGCTTGATGAACGCATCGAAGGGCAGCACCTCTTGGCCGATATGTACCTGATTGGCATGGAAAGTCACTTCCTCGGGTGCGGTATTCCAGTTCTCAGCCGCGAATTTCACCAGACGCTCTTTGATCTGCTCGACAGCGTTCAGCGCCGCCATGCCGTTCAGATCCGTGCCGCTGGAGGCCGCAGTGGCCGAGGTATTGGGAACCTTCTCGGTCGTTGTTTTGGTAATCTTGATCCGGCTGAAATCGACCTGGAAAGCCTCGGCCACGACCTGCGCGACCTTGGTATTCAGGCCTTGCCCCATTTCGGTGCCGCCGTGGTTCAGGTGTATCGAGCCGTCATTGTAGACATGCACCAACGCGCCAGCCTGATTGTACCAGGTCGCTGTGAAGGAAATACCGAATTTGACAGGCGTGAGGGCGATCCCCTTTTTCAAGATCGGTGACGTCTTGTTGAACGCGATGATGTCCTGACGGCGTCGACGGTATTCCGAGGTCTCTTCCAGCTCTCCGACCAGTCGATCGAGGATGCTGTCTTCGACCTCTTGATGATACGGGGTAATGTTGCGGTCTTCGGTGCCGTAGAAATTGGCTTTACGCACATCCAGCGGGTCTTGTCCCGTGGCATAAGCAATTTCTTCGATTATCCGTTCCGCGGCGATCACGCCTTGCGGGCCGCCAAACCCGCGGAAAGCAGTGTTCGAAACAGTGTTGGTTTTCATCGGGAGGCTGTTCAGGCGCACATTGGGATAGAAATAGGCGTTGTCAGCGTGGAACAGCGCGCGGTCGGTCACAGGACCGGAGAGATCCGCCGAGAACCCGCAGCGTGCGGCAAAGTTCCCCTCAACCGCCTGAATACGGCCCTCGTCGTCAAAGGCGACATCGTAGTCGATCACGAAGTCATGGCGTTTACCGGTGGCCGTCATGTCCTGATCCCGGTCGGGGCGGATTTTCACAGCGCGGTTCCACTTTTTGGCAGCCATGGCGGCGACGGCGCAGAACAGGTTCATCTGGCTTTCCTTGCCGCCAAACCCACCACCCATACGACGTACATTGACCACAACGGCGTTGGACGGCACCCCAAGGACATGCGCGACCATATGCTGGGCTTCAGATGGGTGCTGGGTCGAGCAATGCACGATCACATCATCGTCTTCGCCAGGAACGGCAAAGGCGATATGCCCTTCGAGGTACATATGATCTTGACCGCCAACGCTCATGCGCCCCTTGATCCGGTTGGATGCGGCCGCCTGAGCAGGGGCGACGTCACCGCGCTCCAGCTTAAGTGGTGCTGTAACGTACGGGTACCCGGCGTCCTGCGCGGCAATCGGATCCAGCGCATGGGGGAGGGGTTCGTATTCGATCTTTGCCAGCTCCGCAGCGCGACGTGCAACATCGCGGGTTTCGGCAATCACGGCAAACAGGGGCTGGCCGTGAAACTGAATGGCATCGGTCGGGAAAACCGGCTCGTCATTCAGATGTGTTGGGCTGATATCATTTGCCCCCGGAACATCGTCTGCAGTCAGAACCCCGACAACTCCGGGCGTTTTCAGCACCTCGGTGAAATCGATGCCCGCAAGCTTGGCGTGCGCTACGTCAGAGACACCGAGATAGGCGTGTAGCGCGCCTTCCGGCAGTGCAATGTCGTCGGTATAATCGGCCTGCCCCGAGACGTGCTTGATCGCACTGTCATGGTTTACGTTGGTGTGGGCCGATCCAATGATGGAAACGTTGTCTTTCATCTTGTCGTCTCCTGATTAAGCGCAAGCCAGTTGAACGGGGGTGTCGGTCTGGGCGTCGTTTTCAAGGAAGAACCGGCGCAGCAGGTTTTGTGCGGTCAGCATTCGGTAGTCAGACGAGGCGCGCCAATCGGTCAGAGGAGAGAAATCCTGCGCCAGCGCCGCAGCGGCGGCTTCAAAGCTCTCGCGTGCCCAGGGCTGACCGTTCAGCACCGCCTCGGCAGACGATGCACGCTTGGGCGTGGCGGCCATGCCACCGAATGCGATGCGCGCATCGCTGATGGTGCCGTCCGTGACCGTCATGTGGATGCCGGCCGCCACTGAGGAGATATCTTCGTCTCGACGCTTGGAAATCTTGTAAGCCGCGTCAAGATCGTTCGGCCCGGGCAGCGGCACACGGATACTTGCGACAAACTCATCAGGTTGGCGGTCCTGTTTGCCATAGTCGATGAAGAAATCACTCAAAGGCAGCGTCCGGCTTTCGGAACCGCGCCGCAGCGTGAGTTCTGCGCCAAGCGCGATCAGAACCGGCGGCGTATCCCCGATGGGGGAGCCGTTTGCGATGTTCCCGCCAACAGTTCCCATATTCCGCACCTGCCACCCTGCGATGCGATCCCAGTAGGAGGACAGGTGTGGCAGGTGTTCCGACAGGAGTTCCTGGCAATCGGTGTAGCTGGCACCAGCACCGATCAGGAGGAGGGAACCCTGTCTTTCGACTGTTTTCAGGCCTTCGAGATGACCGGTGAAAATGGCAGGCCCGATGTTGCGCAGGAATTTGGTGACCCAAAGACCCACATCCGTTGCCCCGGCCACAATTGTGGCATTCGGGTAGGCTTGCAGGCACTCGGCAAGATCATCAACGCTGGAGGGGATAATGCTCAGGTTGTCCTCAGGGCCGGACACGACGCGACGCCCATCCTTAAGCGCGGCCAGACGTGTGGTCATGGTTTCGCGTTCGGTATTCAGGTGATCCGACGCAGGCGTGCCATAGCGGCTGACGGCAACGGCGGCGCGGATGATCGGCTCATACCCGGTGCAGCGGCACAGGTTGCCCTGCAAAGCGGTTTCAACCTGCGTTTCGGTCGGTTCGGGTGTCCGCATCCAAAGGGCGTAAAGTGCCATGACGAAGCCCGGCGTGCAGAACCCGCACTGGCTGCCGTGATGATCGACCATGGCTTGTTGAACCGGGTGCAAACGGCCGTTGGGACCAGAGAGGTGTTCGACTGTCACGACATGACATCCGTCGACGGAGGCAAGAAACCGGATGCACGCGTTTACCGGGCTATAAGTCAGACCAGCGTCGCCAAGTCGACCGACCAACACGGTGCAAGCCCCGCAGTCACCTTCAGCGCAGCCTTCCTTTGTGCCGGTCAGTCGGCGCTCCAGCCGCAAAAAGTCCAAGAGCGTTTGGTCTGCTGATACGTTCGGGACGGACACATCCTTGCCATTGAGGATAAACTGGATGTTGGTGCGATGCGTCATGGAATTCTCCCTCTGCCCTGCCTTCCGGTGGGTGATCGGGGGAACCATAGAAACTGGAATTGAGTCTGAAAATCGTCGGAAACGGCAAATACTTTCAACAAAACGTTGAAAAAGAAACTGTCGTAGCGCAGTCTTTCCGTATCAGGAGGATCGAATGTCGTATATCGAAAGCCTGCGTGTCTTTGTCCGGGTTATGGAGCTGGGCAGTATCACCTCCGGCGGGCGGGACCTGCGGTTAACGCCTGCGGTGGCAAGCAAACGTCTGAAAGAGCTTGAGAACCATCTGGGCGTGCGGCTGTTCAACAGAACAACCCGGTCGATGACTCCGACCGAAGTGGGAACAATTTTCTACGATGAAGCCAAGGCCGTTCTGGTGGCACTGGATCATGCCGAAGCGCGTGTCGCCAGTTTTTCAGATGCCCCCCGTGGTGCCATCCGCATTACCGCACCACTGGGTGTCGGACGGAGAATCGTTGCACCATTGGTCCCGGAGTTTTCGGATCTCTACCCTGAGACAGAGATTCGCATGCGTTTGTCCGACCGGAAAGTGGACATTCTGGCCGACGGGCTGGACATCGCATTTTTTATTGGTGAGCCCGGCGACTCCACGATGAAGCTGCGTAAGTTCGCGGATTGCGATCGTGTCTTGTGTGCTTCTCCGCAGTACCTATCGCAAGTTGGTATGCCCAAGACACCCGACGACTTGCTGTACACGCCCCACAACTGCCTTTTGTTGCGGTATCCGAGATCTCCCGAATACTATTGGACGCTCCGTACGGACATGGGCCCGCGAAAGCTTGAAGTTCGCGGCAAATACGATGCAGATGATGGTGATGTGCTGACGGATTGGGCCCTGGCGGGCAGGGGGATCGTCAACAAACCGCGCTTTGATGTGCGCGAGTATCTCGAAGATGGTCGTTTGGTCGAGGTGCTGCCCCAGACGCCTCCTTTGCCAACGATTTTCGGATGCCTTTACCCGCACAAAAAGCTTCAGGACCCTAAGGTGCGTTTGTTTGTCGAACATATTGCGCAACACAGCAAACGGTTTTTTCTTAAGCACAAAGCAAAAAACCGGGCGTCATAACCCGGTTTGCAGCCATCAGTTCGGCGATCGCGCGTATCTATTGGTCCCTGACTTCACGCACCCATGCAATGATGGTTTGACGCGCTTCTTCATCCATTTGAACCGCAGCTGGCGGCGGCATTGCATGGCTGATCCCGGCTTGCAGATAAATCTGATCGGCATTGCGGGCAACGTCGCCGGGGGTTTCAAGATACACCTTCTTGGGGGCCCATTTCATAGTGCCATATACGGGCTCTCGTGCATGGCACATCGAACAGTTTCCAATAACCGTGTCATATGCTTCTTCGAAACCGGCAGCCGAGGCAAATTTTTCCTCATACGGCGTAAGTTCTCGCGCTTCGGCATCCTCCCAGGTTTCCGTGGGCCTCACCGAAGAAAGCCAGGCGATCACAACCATGAGAACAACGGTAACCCCCCAAGTCCAGTGCGGGCCGGTTCCTGTCGCGTGCATCGTGTTGAAGTAGTGGCGGATGGTGACGCCTGTCAGGAAGATCAGGCTGGCGATGATCCACGAATATTCAGTGCCAAAGGCCAGAGGATAGTGGTTTGCGAGCATCAGGAACACGACCGGCAAAGTCAGATAATTGTTATGCGTGGAGCGTACCTTGGCGATCTTGCCGTATTTGGCGTCAGGCGTGCGACCAGCCTTGAGGTCCTCGACCACGATCCGCTGGTTCGGCATGATCTGAAAGAACACATTGGCCGTCATGATCGTCGCGGTAAACGCGCCAAGATGCAAAAGTGCTGCGCGGCCCGTGAAGATCTGGTTATAGCCCCAGGACATGATCACGAGGATCACAAACAATAGCAGCATCAGAACGGTTGGGTGATCGCTGAGCTTGGATTTACACATCTGATCGTACAGCAGCCAACCAATGGTCAACGATCCGCCAGAGATCAGAATACCCTGCCACAGCGTCAGGTCCGCTTTGGTTGGATCAAGCAGGAACAGCTCACCACCGACCCAGTAGATGATCATCAGCAGCGCCGCACCCGAAAGCCAGGTCGTGTAGCTCTGCCATTTGTGCCAGGTCAGATGCTCGGGCATCCGCGCGGGCGCGACCAAGTACTTAACGGTGTGATAGAACCCGCCGCCATGTACTTCCCATTCCTCGCCATAAGCCCCGTCCGGCAGGGCAGGGTTCGGCTTAAGCATGAGGTCCAGCGCGATAAAATAGAAGGACGCCCCAATCCACGCCATCGCGGTGATCACATGCAGCCAGCGGACGGAAAAGGCGATCCACTCCCACATTACGGCCAGGTCATACATGGCTTTGCTCCTGAGATTCTTTAGTTCCGGCATACTCTATGCGAGACTGTTTTATTCTGGTATTGCTGGTAAAGACCAAGCAGTATCAAAAAATGCAAAAAAATGTCCTATTTTGATAACATCAGAACCTTTGTCCGGGTCTACGAATTGGGCAGCATGTCTGCTGCGGGTCGTGACTTGCGGGTTTCACCGGCGGTAACGTCGGCGCGCATATCGCAATTGGAAGAACATCTTGGTGTGCGCTTGTTTCAGCGCACGACACGCAGCCTGACGCCGACCGAGCAGGGAAAGTCATTTTATCGCGGCGCGGCAGAGATACTTGAAGCGGTTGATCGCGCCGAAGCTCAGATTGTCAACATTACGGAGAACCTGAAAGGGTCGCTTTACGTCGCAGCGCCATTGGGTGTCGGTCGACGATTGATAGCACCGCAGGTGCCAAAGTTCCTTGCCGAGTACCCTGAGGTAAATGTCAGGCTAAGGCTGACGGACCGAAAGGTGGATCTGACCACTGAAGGTCTGGATCTGGCATTCTTTCTTGGTCAGCCAGAGGATAGCAACTTGCGTATTCGCAAGATCGCGGATGTTGAAAGAGTGCTTTGCGCGTCGCCTAAATACATCAAAAAACATGGGATGCCGGAAAGCGGCGATGATATTATCGCCGACCAGCACGAGTGTCTCAATTTGCGGTTTCCGGGTGCGACCGAATTTCAATGGTTGTTGAAAACCGATACGGGACCAAGGCGGTTCCGTGTCGCTGGGCGATATGAGTCAGATGACGGCGATGTGTTGACGGATTGGGCGCTGGGCGGTCATGGTATCGCTTTGAAACCGATATTTGAGATTGCGCAGCATCTTAGGGCCGGAAATCTGGTTCCAGTGGCAGAAAAAACGCCACCAGAACCAATTCAGATGGCGTGCCTGTTTACACACCGCCGGATGCAGGACCCCAAAACGCGGCTGTTCATGGATTTCATCATCGAACGCATTCGATCATCGATTGTCGCATCAAATACGCCTTGATGGGCCACTCAGCTGCCGCGATAGGTCGAGTACCCAAAGGGTGAAAGAAGCAGCGGTACGTGGTAATGCGAGTGCTCCGACATCCCAAAGCGGATGGAGATGACGTTCAGAAAACGTGGGTCTTCAGGTGGGGTGCCAGAGGCATCGAGGTATTCTCCGGCATGGAAGATCAGTTCGTACTCGCCCGTTGAAAACTCAGCTTTGGGCAGAATCTGTTCGTCGGTCCTGCCGTCGTCATTTGTGACCAGAGTTTTCAGCAATGTCCGTTCTGAACCTTCAATGCGAAACAGCTCGATTTTCAATCCCTCGGCAGGGCATCCCCGCGCGGTATCTAGAACATGGGTTGTAAGGTAACCGGTCATTTGCGCTACTCCTCAAGTTATTCAGGTTCTAATCTGTTTTCTTCCCAGGGGGCAAAGACTGTCTATTCGAAGCTGTTTTTTGTATTTTTTGAAAAACATCTCAGATTGTCTGGGGTATTGATTAAAAGAAGAAGAAGGAAATAGATGTGACGCGCTATCCACGAGACATGACCGGCTATGGTGGGCAAGTGCCTAAAGCCAACTGGCCAAATGATGCCAAGATCGCGGTTCAGATTGTATTGAACTATGAAGAAGGCGGCGAAAATAACGTTTTGCACGGCGATGCCGCGTCCGAGGCGTTTTTATCCGAGATCACTGGTGCCGCCCCGTGGCCGGGGCAGAGGCACTGGAATATGGAGTCGATCTACGAATATGGCAGCCGCGCCGGGTTCTGGCGCGTGCATCACCTTTTGCAAGATCTACCAATTACCGTTTACGGCGTTGCCACGGCTTTGGCCCGTGCACCTGCACAAGTTGCCGCGATGAAGCACGCAGGATGGGAGATTGCCAGCCACGGTCTGAAATGGATTGAACACAAGGACATGGACGCAGAAGAAGAGCGCGCCCAAGTCCGGGAAGCGATCCGGCTGCACACCGAGGTCACGGGGCAGCCGCCGCGCGGTTGGTACACGGGTCGCTGTTCGATGAATACGGTCGATCTGGCCGCTGAGGAAGGTGACTTTGCCTACATCGCTGACGACTACGCCGACGATTTGCCGTACTGGACCAAGGCTGGCGGCAAGGATCAATTGATCATGCCCTACACGCTGGACTGCAACGACATGCGCTTTGCGATCCAGGCGGGTTTCACCAACGGAGAACAATTCGAAAGCTATCTGAAGGACAGCTTTGACATGCTCTATGCCGAGGGTGAGGCTGGCGCGCCAAAAATGCTCTCAATCGGATTGCATTGCCGTTTGATTGGTCGACCGGGTCGCGCCATGGCGCTGAAACGGGCGCTGGATTACTTCAGGAAACACGATGGCGTCTGGTTTGCGACGCGCGAACAAATTGCCGATCACTGGGCGAAGGAGCACCCTCCGATGCAAGGTCTAACCCCGTCTGAAATGGACCGGTCGACATTTGTGTCCGAATTCGGCGGTGTGTTTGAACACAGCCCATGGATTGCCGAAGGTGCATATGATCTGGAGCTGGGCCCGACGCATGACAATGCCGCTGGTGTTCACAACGCGCTGGCGCGGATGTTCCGCTCGGCCTCTGACGAACAACGCCTTGGTGTTCTGACCGCCCACCCGGATTTGGCGGGCAAGCTAGCCGCGGCTGGACGTCTGACCAAGGAAAGCACAGCTGAACAGGCCGGTGCAGGTCTGGACATGCTGACCGATGAAGAGCGCGCAACATTCACAGCGTTGAACGATGCCTACACAACCAAGTTCGGCTTTCCCTTCATCATAGCCGTCAAGGACAATACCAAAGCCAGTATTCTGGACGCTTTTCACCGTCGCATCGACAGCGATCGCGAAACGGAATTTGCCGAGGCCTGCCGCCAGGTCGAGCGGATTGCTGAATTGCGTCTGGTTGAGAAGTTCGCTGAATGACAGCCGTACTGAAACTCCGGCCCCTGACCGCTGAGGCATTTGTGCCGTTTGGCGATGTGATCGAAGTGGCCGGTCGGGTGGATAAACTCATTAATCAGGGTAAGTGCGCTCGGTATCATGATCGCGCAGCGCTGGATTTCCATGACGGACGCGCCGGAATTAGTGTGTTTCAGTCCGAGGCGTTCAGTCTGCCGATCAAACTGGAAATGGTCGAACGCCACCCGGATGGCAGTCAGGCCTTTCTGCCTTTGTCCGATAAGCCTTTTGTTGTGGTTGTCGCCCCGGACCAAGACGGCAGGCCCGGGCAGCCCATCGCCTTCAAAACATCGCCCGGACAGGGCGTGAATTATCACCGCAACACGTGGCATGGCGTACTGACCCCACTTCATGCGCCCGGACTTTTTGCGGTGGTCGACCGAATTGGAATCGGGCCCAACCTCGAAGAGCATTGGTTCGAAGAGGCTTTTATAATCACGGAATGAGGTACGTGGCCGGAAGAGGAGCCGGTTCGCGACCTACTAGGGAGGAAAAACTAAATGTCAGATGCATCCATCGGAACGCCGGAACAACTCCGCGATCCGAATTACACTCCGCCACTCATAAAGGCGGTGCCACTTGGAATTCAGCATGTGCTGGCGATGTTCGTGTCCAACGTCACGCCAGCCATTATCGTTTGTGGCGCGGCAGGGTTTGGGTTCGGTTCGAACAGCCCGGATTTTCCGCAGATGATCTACATGATCCAGATGTCGATGTTCTTTGCGGGCGTCGCCACGCTGTTTCAGTCCATTGGCGTGGGTCCTATTGGCGCGCGGTTGCCGATCGTGCAGGGGACGTCGTTTGCCTTCATCCCGATCATGATCCCGCTGGTGGTGGGAAAGGGCGTTGATGCCATCGCCGTCCTGATGGGCGGTGTTGTCGTCGGCGGCTTGTTCCACGCTTTCCTGGGGCTGTTCATCGGGCGTATTCGCTTTGCGCTTCCGCCTCTGGTTACGGGTCTTGTGGTGACCATGATCGGTCTGGCGCTGGTTAAGGTCGGCGTCCAATACGCCGCCGGTGGTGTGCCTGCTATTGGCACCGAGGAATATGGCTCGGGCCTCAACTGGTTCATGGCAGGCATCGTGATTGTCGTAACGCTTGGGCTGAAGTTCTTTGCGCGGGGAATGCTGTCGGTGTCGGCTGTTCTGATCGGCCTGCTCGTCGGTTATGCTGTGGCGTTTGCTCTTGGTCAGGTCAATTTGGGCAACGTTGGTCGTGCTGCCTCGTTCGCGCTGCCGAACCCACTGCATTTTGGCATCGAGTTCTCGGTAGCGGCCATCATTGGTTTCTGTGCGATGTCCTTTGTTTCCGCTGTCGAAACCGTTGGCGACGTATCCGGTATCACTAAAGGCGGTGCGGGACGCGAGGCGACCGACAAGGAGATTCAGGGCGCGACCTACGCCGATGGTGTCGGCACCGCGATCTCTGGTCTCTTTGGTGCATTGCCAAACACTTCGTTCAGTCAGAACGTCGGCTTGATCGCCATGACCGGTGTCATGAGCCGAATGGTCGTTACCATCGGGGCGCTCTTCCTGATCGTGTGCGGCCTTGTTCCGAAAATTGGCGCGATTATTTCGTCGATCCCGATCGAGGTTCTTGGTGGCGGTGTCATCGTGATGTTCGGAATGGTGGTTGCGGCAGGTGTCTCGATGCTTTCGGACGTAAACTGGAACCGCCGAAACATGGTGATCTTTGCAATTTCCCTGAGCCTTGGTTTGGGGTTGCAGCTGGAACCTGGTGCTCTTCAGTATCTACCCGGTACATTTAAGGTTCTGGCGACTTCGGGTATTCTACCTGCTGCAGTCATCGCCATTATCCTGAACTTGGTGCTTCCCGAAGAGCTTTCTGACGAAGCCACGGAAGAGGTTTCAGGCGGTATGGCAGGGCATGGCTTGGGCTCCATTGGAAAAGACGATCACGTCTGATGAAACATGGCCGGTCCCTCGCAAGGGCCGCTGCAAAAGATTCAAAGCGGCGCGCTTTTGCGCGCCGCTTTTTTTGTTACAGAACTTTTTCGCCGGGGTTTAATCTGCAGCCGTACGTGTCGGTTCGAAACAGGCTCGGTTGTCACTGTTCTCCGCTAAAAGTCGACCTTGATTGCGATCCCTTTCTGAACGGCAAGGTCGACCACGGAGGCAGCGACCGCAAGATCCTGAAGACCTACCCCCGTACCATCGAACAGGGTGATCAGATCGTTCGATGTCCGGCCCGGGTTTGTGCCGTTAATGACCGCGCCAAGCTGGGCCACATCGCTTTCCTTAATCAGGCCTTGTGCCACAGCGTGCTGTGCTTCGCCAATGGTAACGGATTGCGCCACTTCGTCAGTAAAGACACTTGCCTTGGCCAGCAGCGCTGCTTCCACCTCTTGCTTGCCCTTTGTGTCTGTACCCATACAGGCGACATGCGTTCCCGGGCTGACATGATCCGCCATCAGTGACGGTGCAAATGCTGAGGTGATTGAGATGATCACATCGGCCTCTTTCATCCCATCCAGCGCAACCGCTTCAAAGGGAACGCCGGATTCATTGGCGACCTTCTCGATATTCGGCAGCATCTCGGGGTGGTAGTTCCAGCCGATGACCTTTTCCAAGGCCCGCTGCTCCAGCGCCGCGCGCAGCTGAAAGGCGGCCTGATGGCCCGCTCCGATCATGCCGATAACCTTGGCGTCCGCACGGGCGAGGTGCTTGATCGAAACGGACGATGCCGCTGCGGTGCGCAAGGCCGTCAGAAGATTGCCGCCGACCATCGCCGAAGGTTTGCCGGTGTCGGGATCGAAAAGAAATACGGTGGACTGGTGATTGATCAGCCCGCGTTTTTCCAGATTGTTCGGCCAATAGCCACCCGCTTTCAGGCCAAGCGTCAGCCCCGCGCGGTCAAACCCGCCCTTGAAGCCGTATAGAGCGTCTTCATGCCCGATGGCTTCGCGCACGACGGGAAAGTTGTAGGCGTCGCCGGACGCCATTGCGGCAAAGACCTTTTCAACGGCATCAAAGGCCGCTTTACGGGTCATGAGGTCAGCGATTTCACGCTCGGGTACGATCAACATGTATTGCTCCGTTCAGAATTCGTGCGCCCGTGTGTCTTCCCGAAGGGAGGGAATACACACGGGCGGCTATCCGGCTACGTTCGTGCCGAACCTTCCTGTTTTGTGTTCGTCGGGATCAGTATGCGCGGCCACGCGCGGACACGGGCCAGACGGCTTCGACCTTGCCATTGCGGACGCCAACATACCAATCGTGCACGTTTGCCGTCGGGTCGCAGTGCCCTGGCACCAGCTTGAGCTTGTCGTTGACCTTGAGCGCACCGTCCGGGTCCATGACGACGCCATGCTCGTCGGAACATTTGATGTACTCGACATCATCGCGCCCGAAGACAACCGGCAATCCGCTGTCGACCGATTGCGCCTTGAGGCCCGCATCGACGATGGCCTTGTCCGCCTTGGCGTGGCTCATGACGCTGGTCAGGATGAAGAAGGCGTTTTCCCACTCGCCCTGATCGATCCGATTGCCGTCTTTGTCCAGGATGCGGCCGTAGTCGGCATCCATGAAGGCGTAGGACCCGCACTGAAGTTCATTATACACGCCCGAGTTGGACTCGAAGTAATAGGAGCCGGTGCCACCGCCCGAGACCAGCTCGCACTCGATGCCTTCGGCCCTCAGGCCCTCAACGGCGTCCTTTACCATCGCGATCGCGGTGTCGAGCTTTTCCTTGCGCGCCTCGTAGCTGTCGAGGTGCTGCATCGCACCCTGATAGGCCTGGATGCCGGTGAATTTCAGGTTTTCGGCAGCTTCGACCGCCTTGGCGATTTCAACTACGTCCTGCGTCGTCGTCACACCGCAGCGACCGGCGCCACAGTCGATTTCGATGAAAACTTCCAGCTGCGTTCCGTGATCGACGGCCGCGCCCGAAAGGTCCGCGACATTGTCCAGATCATCAACACAAACGATGATGCGGCTGCCCAGTTTCGGCAGGCTGGCAAGACGGTCGATCTTGGCCGGGTCACGCACCTGGTTCGACACCAGAACATCCTTGATGCCGCCGCGCACAAAGACCTCGGCCTCCGAGACTTTCTGGCAGCAGACACCGACGGCACCGCCGATTTTCTCCTGCAGTTTAGCCACGTCCACCGACTTGTGCATTTTCCCATGCACACGGTGACGCATGCCATGGGCTTTGGCATAATCGCCCATCTTCTTGATGTTGCGCTCAAGCGCGTCGAGATCCAGGATCAGGCTGGGGGTCTGGATATCTGCTTCATCCATTCCGGGCTTGGCCGGAATGTCATAGCCTACTTCGAATTGGTCGAGATTGGTCATATCTTTCATTTCCGTCTTCCTATGTCGGGATTGATGTCTGTTGGTTTGCGGTCAGGCGTTCAGCCAGGGCAGCTTGTCCAGATCGACATTGCCCCCGGTTATGATCAGACCGACCCGCTTGCCTTTGAACGCGTCCGGGTTCTTCAGAACCGTGGCCAGCGGTACGGCCGAGGATGGCTCCATCACGATCCGCAGGTGTTTCCACGTCAGCTTCATCGCATCGATGATCTCTTGTTCTGAGGCGGTGTAGATTTCCGATACGTGGTTAGACACGAAGTGCCAGGTGAGGTCTTTCAGCGGAACCAGCAGCCCGTCGGCAATGGTCTTTGGCGCATCGTCGGCTATGATGTGACCTGCCTTGAAACTGCGATAGGCGTCGTCAGCCTGTTCGGGCTCAGCTGCGATAATCGCGGTTTCCGGGGCCAGTGTGGAGAGGGTCAGGCAGGTGCCGGACACCATGCCGCCGCCACCGATAGGGGCGACAACCGCATCCAGACCGTCGGTCTGTTCAATGAACTCGCGCGAACAGGTGCCCTGTCCGGCGATCACGCGCGGATCGTTGTAGGGGTGGACGAAATCCCCACCCGTGGCGGCCTGAACCTCGGCAAATGTTGCTTCGCGGGATGAGGTGGAAGGTTCACATTCGGTGATCTTCCCACCATAGCGACGAACCGTGTCTTTCTTGGCCTGCGGTGCCGTGCGCGGCATCACCACGTTACAGGGAATTCCACGTTTCATCGCCGCATAGGACAGGCACGAGGCATGGTTGCCCGAAGAATGGGTCGCGACGCCTTTTTTTGCCTGTTCTTCGTCGAGGCCGAAGACAGCGTTGGTAGCGCCGCGAACCTTGAAAGCACCCGGTTCCTGAAAGTTCTCGCATTTGAAGAACAGTTGTGCCCCGGTCAGCTCATTCAGGTAGTCCGAAGTTCGGACCGGTGTGCGGCGGATAAATGGTTCAATCCTTTCATGCGCCGCGAGCATGTCCTCGTACGTTGGGATGTACATGTTGCAATCCTTCATCATGCAGCGTCCTTCTGAACGGCAGCTGGATGACCGCGATAGTATTCCTGTGCAGCAGCCACACCGGAGCCGAGTTGGATATTCAGACCCAGGTCGGCCATGCACATTTCCGCGGTGGCGATCCCGGACAGAGCCATGACATCCGTCAGGCTGCCAAGGTGTCCGATCCGGAAGACTTTGCCTGCGACTTCGCCGAGGCCGACACCAAACGCGACGCCGTACTTATCTGCCGCATGCGTAACGATATCGGTTGCATTGAAACCGTTGGGCGTGCGGATCGCGCTGACAGTGTCAGAATACACCGACGGGTTGGTCGCGCAAAGCTCCAGCCCCCAGGCACCTACGGCGGCGCGAACACCTTCGGCAATCCGATGATGCCGGGCAAAGACGTTTTCCAGACCTTCACTCAGCAGCATATCACAGGCCTGGTTGAGGCCATTCATCAAGCCAACTGCGGGCGTATAGGGATAAGCGTTGTTGGCATAGCCCTTCGCCATGTCATGCACATCAAAGAATGTGCGGGACAGAGTGCCTGTCTTGGTCGCCTCCATCGCCTTCTGGCTAAAGCCGACAATGGCCAGACCCGCAGTCAGCATGAACCCTTTTTGCGAACCCGTGACGGCAACATCGACCCCCCATTCGTCAAAACGGAAATCCATGGACGCGATCGACGACACGCCGTCAACAAACAGAAGCGCCGGGTGCTGGGCCGCATTAAGAGCCCTGCGCACGGCAGCAATATCAGACTTCACGCCAGTCGCCGTCTCGTTATGCGTGGCAAGAACAACCTTGATTTCATGGTTTGTGTCGGCGGCCAGAATCTCTTCGTAACGATCGGCTGGCAGCCCTTCGCCCCAAGGGGTTTCGACGATTTCGACATTCAGACCGTGGCGCTGGCACATATCGATCCAGCGGTGGCTGAACATGCCATTGCGCGCCGCCAACACCTTGTCACCAGGGGACAATGTGTTGGTCAGTGTGGTTTCCCAACCGCCGGTTCCGGTCGAAGGAAAGATGAAAACCTCGGCGCTGTCGCTTTTCAGAATTTTCTGCACACCCGCGCGCGCAGGATGCAGGATCTGCCCGAACAGCGGCGAACGGTGGTCGATCGTGGGCATATCGCAGGCCTTGCGCAGGCTTTCAGGGATATTGGTCGGGCCCGGGATGAAAACAGGATTTTGAAAGCTCATGGATGGTCTCCTTCCGTCGTTGACCACACAATAAGTTCCAGCCGCCCTGCCCGATATATTTTTGAAAAAGGCTTTCAAAACACTTGGGTTGATATTTAATTTATAGTTGTCAGTAGGTTATATTTTTCATATGATGAATTAGTCTTTCACGAATGATCAAAGGGTTTTTATGGATTCTCAAGAAAATACTTCCGAAGTCCGCCGAAAAGCCCGTGGAAGACCACGGGGATGGGACGACAAAACCGCACAAAACACGATCAAATCACTCGACCGCGCGATGGAAGTTTTCGAGTATTTGAGCGAGGCGCAGGGCAAGGCGTTAACCGCGTTGTCCGACGAAATGGGCCAGTCACCGGCCACGGTTTACCGTATTCTCGTGACACTTGAGGGCAGGGGGCTTGTCGAATTCGATCACGATGAGCAAGTCTGGCACATTGGTCCGCGCGCGTTCGTCATTGGCTCACGCTTCCTGCGCCGCACCAGCCTCGTGGACCGGGCCAGACCGGTGATGCGAAAACTTATGGAGGCCACTGGCGAGACCGCAAATCTGGGGGTCGAGAAAGAAGGTTCTGTATTGTTCCTGAGCCAGGTGGAAACCCACGCCAGCATCCGCGCGTTCTTTCCACCCGGCACGCTGTCGCCAATGCATGCATCGGGAATTGGAAAAGCGCTGTTGGCTTTTATGGACGAAGAAAGGTTGAACCGGTTGTTGGCCAACGTAGAGCTTCAAGCATTTACAGGTAGGTCGATTACCAATCCGACAGCGTTGAAAGAAGACCTTGCAGCGGTCAGGGCGCAGGGCTTCTCAGTCGACAATGAGGAAAAGAACGCGGGCATGAGATGCATTGCGGCGCCGGTTTTCGATATCAACAGAGAAGCGGTTGCAGGGATTTCAGTGTCCGGACCGACAAGCCGGGTCAGCGAGGCTGAAATTGAAAGGCTAAGCCGCCCCGTTATGGAGGCGGCTCATCAATTGACGCTGGCCATCGGTGGAACGGTTACTCCGCCGCAGCCCTGAGACACCGGTGTTGCGGCTAGGCAGCGGGTCCTGGTCGCAGCGCCATATGCCGGTTTACGTCCTTATAAAGCAGGTAACGGAACTTTCCGGGCCCACCTGCATAACATGCTTGCGGGCAAAACGCGCGTAACCACATGTAATCGCCCGCCTCAACTTCGACCCAGTCATTGTTCAACCGGTAGACCGCCTTTCCTTCCAGAACATAGAGACCGTGCTCCATGACATGGGTCTCAAGGAAAGGGATGACCGCGCCGGGCTCAAACGTCACCACGGTGACATGCATGTCGTGGCGCAGATCGCTTGGGTCGACAAATCGGGTTGTGGCCCACTTGCCATCCGTCCCGGGCATAGGCGTTGGTGCGATGTCGTTTTCGTTGAGGACAAGAACGTCCGGGCGATCAAGGCCTTTTACGACTTCATAAGCCTTTCGGATCCAATGAAAACGCAGGGTTTCATCCCCATGGTTTCGCAGGGTCCAATCTGTTTCCGGGGGCAGGTAGGCGTAGCCTCCGGGCGTCAGTTCATAGGTTTTGCCTTCGGCGACCAAGGTCGCAATGCCTTCGACCACAAACAAAACGCCTTCGGCCTCGGGATCGTTTTCTGGCCGGTCAGAGCCACCTCCGGGCTGAACTTCCATTATGTATTGAGAAAAGGTTTCGGCGAAGCCGCTCAAGGGTCGTGAGATCACCCACAACCGTGTGTCGTCCCAAAACGGCAGGAAACTGGTCACAATATCCCGCATCGTACCCTTCGGGATCACGGCATAAGCGTCAGTGAAAACAGCTCGGTCAGTCAACAATTGTTCTTGCCCGGGGTGTCCACCATACGGTGCGAAATACTTGTTGCCCATGTATGCTCCTGAAGAAATGCAGTGTGTTCCAAAATATGCGCCGGGCGAATTGCACGGGCCACCCGCAAAAATGCAACAACACTATTCGAAAAGATTTGAAAAATCCGCCTTCTCAAACGACTTGATTACGCGAAGCACCCATTCTGCAATCAGACTGTCGACATCATGCATGTGCCAGCCCTCCTGCCGGATCGGCTCACCCTGCCGAGCGCGCCGTTCCTTGTGTGGGGCACCATAGTCGTCGCTCAGACGCGGAAACTCGGGGTATTCGATGCGGGTCCGGCTACCCTCTCATTAGGCGACGGAATGATGCTAATAGACCCGCGATCTTGGAGACGGGTCTGTTGCAATCTTCCGACTATTGACCTTTCTGGAACTGGCACCTGCGTGGCGACGGGCATAATCCGGTTGAAGGGTGGCTCATGATTTATTTCAAAACCGCAGCACCTGTTCATGCGACAACCTCCTTGTATCCTTCAGTCTGTCGACGTGAATTTGGTTTGGATGACGAACGTGGCGTGCAAGTAGGTTATGTCTCTTGCGCCGGACTCTTTCCGATCAAACAAATCGCGGCTTGGCTGCTTGGTTTCGGTGCAATCGCCAAGGCAGTTCCGCCAGATCGAAACTTTGCAACAGATTTCGCGCGTTGAAGGATAGCGATACGACACGCAATCGGAGGAGGGCTTGTCGGGAACAAGTTGTTTTAGAATGGAAATTATTGTATAAATACACACGAAGTTAGTGCCAATTCTCTCATGTAACTCGTTACAATCAGTAGATGTTCGGAACTACTCCGCTGATCAAACCGCATTTGCGCAAGACCCTTTGAAAGGGAATGTTAAACTACAATTTCTGCATTGCTTTCCTCTCTCGGCTGCCAACTGAGCCTTCGGAAAAATTTCGACATCTTCATAGTAAACAGCCCTTGGCCATTGATCCCAACGAGACAGCTTGGTCGTGGCAGAGGGCAATTTCGTTTTAAGGCCGCAACACATGCGGCGTCGGAATTCTATGCAAAGGAGCGATACGATGCCTTGGTCGAAGATCGGAGGACCCGCTCACAGTTTGGCCGTTTTCGGCGGCAGGCTTGCAGCGCTTACGCCGGACAGACAGGCGGTGTTCACCCGGAACCCTCGCACCGGCGACTGGTCGCAGATCGGCGGACCGGCCGAGGCCCTCATTGGCGGTGGATGGGATCTCTACGCAACCTCACCTGGCGGCGGTGGTGTTTTCCGCTTCAATGGGGTCGGCTGGAGTGCCGTCGGCGGACCGGGTGCCCAATTCACCGGCGTTTGCAATGCGCTCTATGCCTTGTCGCCCAACCGCGACCGTCTTCTACGCTATGATCGGTTTGCAAACGACTGGACAGTCATCGGCCCGTCCCCTGCTGAAAACATAGTGGAGGGGGGTTCGCGCATTTGGGCCTCGGCACCGGGCGACGCTGCGATTTGGGCCTGGACGCGGTACGACGGAAGCTGGCAGCGTATCGGCGGTGCCGGTGCAGAGTGGGTCGGGGTGGGTGCTCGGATCTACGGCCTCACGCCGGACCGGCAGGCGGTCTATGAATATGATGAGCGCGCCGACCGTTGGAACAGGGTTGGCGGACCCGCACAATCATTGATCGGCGGGGGAAACCGTCTTTGTGCCGTCCAGCCTGGCACAGGCGACATCTGGCGCTATTTCCGGGAAGAAACCCGATGGGAGCGGATCGGCGGTCCCGGCGCGCAGTTCGTTGCAGCGGACGAATTTGTTTACGGCCTCACACCCGATCGGCAGGAAGTCTGGCTTTTCGAGGATGACCTGGCCGAAACAAGCCGCATCCGCGCGTTCATGCTGCGGTGCTACGATCATCCCGATTACGGCCTGAGCGTTCGGCGCGGTTTCCTTGTAAAGCAAGCCTCTGGCCGCGTTCTTGCCGAACACGCGGCGGACACCTGTTTTCAACCGCTGAGCGTGCTGAAACTGCTGCCTTATCTGCATGCGCTAATCGATGTCGACCGCGACCCGAATACCTCGATGTCGACACGCGTGTCATGGTTCGAACCCGCAGGTGCCACAGGCGCTGCGCGGGCGGATACCGTCTGCCTTACGGCGGGGCCTGGGACGGTCGCGGGCTCGGCGCCGCTGACAGATGCGTTGCCGACGATGATGTGGGAATCCCACAACCGGTCGCTCGACGCGGTCATGGATCTTTTTGGAACGACGGTCATAACACGACGGGCTCAGCAGGAGCTCGGGTTTTCGCAAACGGAGATGTATCCGGGTTGCCCGACGGCAGACCGGCCCTGGGCGGACAACATTACCACACTTCAGGACATGGCACGTCTCTATGAAGGTGTGGATGCCATGCACTTTTTTGACTTCGGAATCTCGCGGCGGCTGTTCGAGGGGAACATGATCGTCGCAGACGCTTCCGACCCGACCTATAGCAGCCCGATCACGGGCCGGGATTCAGGACCCGCTAGTGCTTCGGATCTGCTCAGCGTACTAGAGGAAGAGGCATTGGCTGCTGGAAAGTCCGGAATCGTTCAGAACTTCATGCAATTTGTGGTTCTCCGCAGAAAGGGCGGCTCGGGCGGGCCTTCCGGCGATGACGTCGGCTATGCGGACGCTGCCGAACTGAGCCTGCCTTTCCGGCGCGGTGGCGGCAGACCTGTAATTGAAAAATACGTGCTTGGCTGGTTCCTCAATCAGATCCGCGACCCGGAACGCGACATCCCGCCTGACGCCGATCTTCAGATGCTCGACATTAATGACAACTGGAGTATCGTTGGTGGTCCCGGCAGCCAATGGGTCGGGATCGGAGCGACGGCGTACGGCCTGACGCCGGATCGACAGGCAGTGTTCCGCCACGACGGGTCTGCGGGTCAATGGACACAAATCGGTGGTCCGGCTGAGACGCTGATTGACGGCGGCAACGACCTGTACGCTACCGAGCCCGGGACTGAAGACATTTGGCGCTTTACCGGGGCACCCATGGCATGGGAGCGGATAGGGGGGCCTGGGGCCGCATTTGCGGGCGTTGGCGCGACAGTCTACGGAATATCCCCTTCTGGGAACCGGCTGTTCCGATGGAACGGCACACCGAATGATTGGACGCGGGTGCGCGATAACGTTGTTTCGATAATCGGCGGTGGCGATGAAGCCTATGCCATTGACGGTTCGACCGGCGACATCCTCTCCCATGATGCAAGCGCAAATTCCTGGACGCGGATTGGCGGGCCGGGCATCGGCTTTGTCGCCGGTCAGGGCGGCTTGCTGTTCGGTATGACAACGGACCGCCAAGAGGTTTGGTCCTATAACGGTACCCCGGAATCGTGGACGCGAATTGGCAATGCAGCAGACAGCCTCGCAGTGGCCGGTGGCAGACTCTATGGTCTCACGCAGGGTAAAGGTGCGATCTTCCGTTACGATGGCATGCCCTTCTCATGGACGAAGGTTGGGGATGCGGTCGGTAGCGTGATCGGCGGAAGCAGGTTGCTTTACGCACCGAGTTCACCGGTGACAACACAACGCGCATTTGCCCGCGAACTCTACCGCGGGCCCGTGCGGGAGGCACTCGCCACCTGGTGAGTGTAACAGCTGCACCGCCCCAAAGCGCTGCATAACCGCTACTGAAGTCAGATCGAAGGGGTTTGGCGCCCTCAGCCAGCTTGCTCAATTTGTTCGCGAGTACGATCTGTCTGCAGGGTTCGCATTTCGGTTTTGTACATGAATGTCGGTGATGCGAAGCACAGCACCAAACTCAGCCGTCGTCCCACGGGGCGGTCGTTGAGAATTTGTCTCGAAGAATTTTTGCAAACTCGCCGGCTCTGCGAGAAAGGGGCCGGATGCTGGGTCGTACAAGTTCAACCATTCGGTCGTGGATTCGATGATCATTTAGGACGACTTCGAGCGTTCCGTCTCGGATAGCATCGCTACAGGCATATTTGGGCTCCAGACAAACACCCAACCCCGCCTTGGCAGCTTCGATCAATACTTCTCCGTTGTTGGCGATGAAGCGTGGCAACAGGCGCACTTCGACAGAGCGATCATCGGGACAGGTGATGCGCCAGCGCGCTGGATCGTTACCAATCTTGTAGGTCACGGCCGGTAAACCCTGCAGGTCTTCCGGCTTGTCCGGCCGACCGTGTATATCCCAAAATCCGGGACTTGCGCTTATCACATAGTGTACAGGGAACAATGGCTCGGAGGTTAGAGCGGGATCATCTGTATTTTCTATGCGGATCGCAAAGTCGAAGCCGTCTTCGACGAGATTGACAGGTCGATCCCCCATATCGATGTCAAACTGAATTCCAGGGTTCGAAGCAGCGTAGGCATTGGCAAGAGGTCCAAGATAACGCAGCCCGAACGCGGGTGGGCAGGCGATGCGTATTGGTCCGGAGGCTGAACCTGCGAGACCGGAAACTTCATCGTCCGCTTCGGTCAAATCCGATAGAAGACGGAGGCAACGATCATAATATGCGCGCCCCTCTTCAGTGGCTTTGACACCGCGCGTTGAGCGCTGTGTGAGTTTGACACCAAGTCGCGCCTCCATCTCATCAACCCTGCGGCTGACAGCCGACACCGCCACCCCTTGCCTTGATGCGGCAGCTGAAAACGATCCGGTTTCGATGACTGCAACGAACGCTTCTATCTCTGCAATTCGGTTCATTTATTTCTAATTATTAGATATCTGCAGTCTATTTTATACAACTACCGTGAAAAATTAGAAAGACTATAATCACGAAAATCCGTCCACATTTTAAGTTAGGGTTTGCTCGTGAATCACTGCATTGCGCAACGTTCTCAGTCGCTTCCAATAACCATGTTAGCCATTTTGTGGCTCGTGGGTTGGACATTGCGTGTTCCGGTTCTGGCAGCACCGCCATTGGCGACACGCATTGGCGAAACCTACGGTCTGGAAACAGCGGGTATTGGCGCGCTCACCATGCTGCCTGTGGTCGCCATTGCCTTCGGAGCCCTTCCGGCAGCGATGATCATTGCCCGATACGGGTTGAAAGCAACCATTGCGGGCGGTCTTCTTTTGATGGCAGCGGCTTCAAGCGCACGAGGCTACGCGCCTTCCGGTACGATGCTGTTTTTGGTTTCGGTTCTCATGGGGCTGGGCGTTGCTGTGTTCCAGACAGCTTTACCTGTTGCCACACGTGTTTGGACACCGAACCACATCGCGCTGGGGAGCGCTGTTTACCTGAATGGCATGATGGTTGGCGAGATGTCTGGTGCCGGTCTGACCCTTCCTGTCGTGTTGCCAATGGCCGGCGACGATTGGCGTACCGCGCTTGTGCTCTGGTCCGTACCGATTGTTCTCATTGCCTTGGTGACGCTACTCGCCCGTACGCCGAAAGCTGAGATTGATCTGTCCGGGTATGCAGCAAACGACGCGGTCCCAGAGACATCACTGCCACGCTGGAATGACCGTCATGTTTGGAGGTATGGGGTGCTTCTGGCCGGTTCAGTCGTCGCATTCTACGTGATCAATTCCTATGTCGGAACAATCTTGAAAGACCGCGGCGAGGCCGACGTTTTGGCAGGATTGCTCTTGGCCTATAACGCAACCCCGCTCATGGCTTCCTTCGCGGTACTTGCCGCTCCGAGATGGATTGGCAGACAGAGACCTATTGCAGCGTCTGCAGCGCTGTCCGTGGCGGGGCTTGCCGGGTTTACTTTCCTTTCCGGGTGGTCGTCGTGGGTGGCAGCACTGATCACTGGATTTGCTGCGTCAATCGAGTTGATCCTGTTGGTGTCATTGCCAGCGGTCATAGCCAAAGGGCATGCCGTCACCCGGCTAAGCGCGGGTATGACACTGATTGGTTATGGCATTGCATTCGTATTGCCGCTGACAGGGGGATGGCTCGCCAAACGCCTGGATTGGTTGGAATTCGCGCTTATTCCCTCTCTGGTATTCATGGTCGCTGCACTTTTTGTCATCGGAAAAGAGCGCCATCTTCCGGCATATGAGTAAGTCTCTCGGGGGCAACTGTTTGTCTTCAACTGCCGAAGGGCAGGCCTAGGCTATCCCTGTTTGCGTTCCCGGAGTTCTTGATGTTTTCACGTCGTCTCGCGGGTCAAGCGCGCTCTGATCAAGCGTGTCGGTGGTCTCAGTTCGGATTTCCAGATCCGCCATTGCACGTTCAACCAGGGCTCTTGGCAACTCTGCTAGGCAAGGTCGCGCGCCTGCATTTATGCTGTCGTGCTCTCGAAGGATCGCGCGACACATGATGCCGGGTACAAAGGGGCCGTGGCCTTTTTCAGCGATCAGTCGCCATCTCCGGATTACGCCATGCCCGCTTGATTTCCCCGAAACGCTCACCACCATACCGCCGCGGTCGCTTCCGAAGGGATAAAGCGCTTTCGAAAGAATGTAGAGCACAGAGTACACCAAGTCCGGCATTTCGAAACGCCCGTACTGTCGCATTTTGGCCAGCAGTTGTAAGGCCCAATTCATTAATGGAAGCTCCAGGCCCGCACGAAACATGACGCTTTTCGCGCCTGTCTTTTCCGGAAGAAGCGCGGTGTCAGGAACGGCGACGCTGTATCCTGCGCGTATCATACCAGGCTCCAGTTCATACAATTTGCGATCCGTCCATCCCGTGGTGGTCTGCCAAGCGCCGTCTCGCCAAACTTGATACGGCCTTCCGACCCCGCTCACGATACTCTTGATAACGGACATTCCTCTCGGCGCCCGATTGCCCGGCAGGATTGCGATGTCGATAGTGTCGACTTCATCCAGAGGCTCGATCAATGCCTCAACGATACTGGAGGATAGGCCGGGCACGCTGGATGCACCGGAAAGCACGCATACACCTGCGGCCATCGCTTTGGCGTTCAAGGCTGCAATACCTTTGGTGAATTCGGCACTGTCCGACAGGTCAAGATAGTGACAACGATGCGCGATACAGAGCCTCGGAATCCTATAGGGGTCGTTGCCATAATGCTGGAACGGCCCTGCTGCATCGATAACAACATCCGGGGCAGCCTCGAAGAGCGCCTCTGGTGCGTTTCGGATATCCAGCTTCATAGTCTGTGCCCCGAGTTCCCGGGCCAAAGCCTGACCCTGTTCAGGGTGCCGCCCCGCCAGCCAAAGCTGGTGCTCATCCCGCGCCAGTAGCCGGGCTGTCAGGGATCCGAAAACACCATATCCTCCAATAATCACGACTTTCATGATGGGGTGTTCCCTACGATTTCGGCATCGTGGAAGGTTGCGTCCTGCCAGATCAGCTCGCCAAAAAGTGGATGCGCCAACTCCAAGGTGAACCGAAACTGGCCGCCTCCGAGTTCTTCGTGGCCAACCACCAACCCCCCGGGACCGGCCCACCGCGGTAGAGGCAGCCTTCGTTGCCCCAGCTTCAGGAAATACCTGTCGCTGACGAAATAGAGACCGTTCGTTGTGCTTTCGAGCTTCAGCGAGATGCCGATCCCGAAACCGATGTATTCTTCCAGTCCCGTTGGTCCGGCGAACCTTTTGGAACTACCGACCATCTGTGGAAACCCGGCGGCCCGGCCGTATTGCCGGATCCAAAACTGTCCACCCGTTGCCGCATCTTCGGTGACCGTGACCACGGCAGATCGACCGACAGAAGTAGGATCAAATGGCAGCGGTGCCCCTATGACGCGCAATGCAAAGGCCAGCGCGCGCCCGACGGGGTTCATGCGCATCTGAGTCACGCGACCCTGATAGGCAAGACTGGCATCACCCAGAAGCCGTTTGCTGAACCGGCGCTGAACGGCTTTGGGCAGGCGGGTCCATGCTGCCGCTCCCAGCAGGTTTTTGAACCTGTCATCCCGGCAGCTGACCGTATCCGCTTGCATTTGAATGTGTTTCTTGCCGGGCGGGGCGGATTTATCACTGTTTTCGAACATTCTGTTATTTCCGTCGTAAGAGAAATTGGAGGTCAAAAATTTTTAACTACTCGTTTTACCTCCGGCGAATTTGAGAAGAGAGGCAACTTTGGTGCCCATTTTCATCAACATCACCAGTTTAGGGCGGGGCACCGTGAGCATGTCGCGGAACCATGTGTCGGCCGTAATCAGGAACTCCTGCATATCCTGCATCCGCCGCAGCGCCGTTGGGTCCAGACCGCTGTCGTTTTCAGCTTGCGCCACGCAGGCACGCAGGGCTTGTGTTGCCGGATCAATCTCGCGTTCTTTGCGCCCCTGAGCGATACGGATCCCCATTTCCCAGACATCCACTTCGGCTTCATAGTGCTCGCGCCGATCCCCTGGAAGAGGTACACGGCGAATAAGCCGCCAGCTCACCAGTTCTTTGAGAGAGTTGGACACATTGGACCGCGCAATGCCCAGAGACTCAGCGATTTGCTCAGCGTTAAGAGGGCTGGAACTGAGATACAGCAGCGCATGAATCTGCGCTACTGAGCGATTGACGCCCCATTGGTTGCCCATGTCACCCCAGTACAGAATAAACTGGGTTGCCGCGTTTGATTTCGTTATGTCTCTTGTTTCTGTCATGACAGAAATATCAGATAAAGCGCGATTGAAATCAAGCCCAAAAGGTGCGATTCTTACAATTGGCCGCTCGCGGAGGCGTCGAACCTACATCTTATAGTCTTCAAAGGTCTGATTTCGGCGGTTGTTTGATGCCCGCTTTGACTGACTCTTTCAGGGCGAAAGTACCCCTTGGTCAATGGCAGGTAAGGGTCGTCGCGTCCTGTACAGACGCAACTGATGCAAATATTCTTCGTAAGCCCGCTTGACCGGCCCCCCTGCTGCCGAAGACCCGATCCTAGCTGCCGAGGCGTGGTCGAAAAACTGCACAGTGTCTGCAAGCTCAAAGCCTTCATTTTACTGCCAATCGCATCCCACAGCAGTTTCACCGTTTTTGAGCGGTCATAGACCGTCCTGCCATTGCTGTCGCGCAGGTATTTTTCCAGATGCGGCGTGATCTCCGGGTTCACCAGATCAACGGCATGGCTTTTCAGTTAGATCACCGCTCATGGTCGGATCGCCCCGATCCTTCGCCACAATCACGATCCGACGCTTTTAGCAGGTGGGCGGATTACTACGCGGAGATGGCCGTCTGATCAAACTTTCAAGGGTTTGCGCGGCGGGCATTCACCAAATTGGTGATACCCGCCAACAATTTCAGTCCACCGCAAGTTCTGTGATTTCGCGGCGGAAGGGCAGATCGTCACCAATATCCTTGCCATCGAGTTCGCGGGCATAGCGGTGACCGGCATAGGTGGCCCATGCGATCGGCCCCGGAGCGTTGGCGTCGCCGATCAGTTTAACCGACTTGATGCCTGCATCCGCCCATTCGGCCTCTCGGGCTTTCAGGTCATTGAAGATGGCGTTGTTTTCCAGACGTGAAGCAACCATCACAACCGCATCTGCCTCGATCTTCCAAGTCCGGTCGGTGTAGACGCAGTTCGAGACCACGTGATCGGGATGGATTTCGGTGACACCTTGGTTGAGCACAATCTCGACACCCGCCTCGACCAGCCGTGGATGGATGGCGATCTGCTCCAAAGTGTTGTTGGTCCAGTCACTGACATAAGCCGATGGTGTGACTAACGTCACCTGTGCGCCGTTCTTGGCAAGCAGTTCGGCCAGCACGCCGCCCATGTAATAGTGGTCATCGTCGTACACCACCACGCGGCCCGATGGGATGGTGCCATCCATCAGATCGTCCGGTGTATAAACCTTGGCCCCTTCGGCAATCGGCATCGGCACAACGTGCTGACGGGCAACACCGTCACGACGCCAGGTCGCGCCCGTGGCGATGCAGACGTTTTCGAAGCCGAACTCCAGAATGCTTTCGGCATCCAACTCGCTTTCGCGATAGATTTCGACATTGGGACGCTGGCTGAGCTGATAATCGCGGTAATCCACAACACGACCCCAGGCTGACAGACCTGGCAGCAGGCGTTCCCGTGCCACGCGACCGCCGATCACGTCACGTGCCTCGGCCACAGCGACATCGTAACCCCGGCGGCACAGCGCCCAGGCGGCCTCGAGACCGGCAGGGCCCGAACCAACGATCAGCACGTTCGAGCTATCGCCCTTGTCGTTCATCTTTTCTGGATGCCAGCCCTTACGCCATTCTTCCATGAATGTCGGGTTTTGGGTGCAGCGGCTGATCGACATGGTCATGTCGCCGGTAATACAGATGTTGCAGCCGATACATTCGCGGATGTCTTCGATGCGGCCTTCCTCGATCTTCTTGGGCAGGAACGGGTCGGCAATCGACGGGCGCGCGCAGCCGATGAAATCCAATGTACCGGACTTGACCATCTTGGCCATCACATCGGGTGAGGTGAACCGCCCAACCCCGACAATGGGCTTGTCGGTCAATTCATGAATGCCCCGCACCAGCTGTTCCTGCGCGGCCTCTTCCTTAAACCGCGAGGGGCCGGAACAGTCTTCCCACGTGCCCTGCGCCAAATCCCATAGGTCGGGCAGATCCTTGTTCATTTCGATATAGTCGCGCACCTCGGCGTTCGAGAATCCCAGATCCCCAATTGTTTCGTCCAGCGATACCCGAAGCGTGATCGCCATTGTGTCACCCACGGCGTCGCGCATGTCGGCGATGACCTCCTGGCTAAACCGGGCGCGGTTTTCCAGCGAACCGCCGTATTCGTCACTGCGCTGGTTGGTCGCTCGGCTCAGGAAATGCTGGAAGATGCCAAAACCATGTGCGCCATAAAGGCAGATCAGGTCAAAGCCCGCCTCTTTCGAGCGTTTTGCGGCGTTCACGAACCAGCGGCGCAGGTCCTTGATGTCCTGTTTGTCCAGTGCGCGCGCCTGAACCGGATCATTTGTGAAAGTCCGGATGGGCAGAGCCGAAGGGGCCAGTGGCACTTCCTTGGTATAAAGGTTCGGCCCGTTGATGCCGGAATAGGCCAGCTGAATGCCCGCCAGCGCGCCGTGGGTTTTCATCCGCTCAGACATTTTGCGCAGTTGCGGAATGTCCTTGTCCTCCCACAAGCGCAGTTCGATGAAGGGGGTGATTTCCGAGGTATGGTGCATCTCGCACTGTTCGGTGAAGATCACGCCCCAGCCGCCTTCGGCCTTGATCCCACGCATCGCCGCCGCCGCCGAGGGGTCGCGATAGCCGCCACCGTTGCAATGCGGCACTTGATAAAACCGGTTCTTGGCGGTCAGCGGACCGATCTTCATCGGTTCGAACAGAATGTCATAACGTGGGTCGCGCATAGCGGGCTCCTTTTAGCTGGCTAACAGATATCAGGGGCCATGGACCCCCGCGGTGTAAGATTTACAGTCCGGCGGCGACTTCGGTGATTGCGTCGCGCAGGATGGCTTCGATACGGTCAATCATGGGTGCGTCCATGATCAGCGTCGGGGACAGGATCAGGACGTTACCGAGCGGGCGGGCAATGAGGCCCCGTTTCTGGCAGGCACGCGCAACCTTGAGGCCGACCTGAGCCTCTGCAGGGTGGCTTTCCTTGGTGACCCGGTCTTTGACGAATTCGATCCCCATCATGAAGTGGCTGCCGCGCACTTCGCCGACCAGTTCGATGTCGGTCAGGCCACGCAGATTGGCTTCAAACCGGGCACCGGTCGTGCGTACCCGTTGCGGGATCTGCTCGCGCTCCATGATGGCGATATTGGTCAGACCTGCCGCCGCTGCAGCAGGGTGGCCAGAATATGTCATGCCATGCAGGAATATACCTTCGGGGCCTGAGATCACCTCGTGAATATCGTCCGAGACAATGGTGGCCGAAAGCGGCTGATAGCCGGAGGTCAGACCTTTGGCGGTAGTGATGATGTCGGGAACCATGTCAAACACGTCTTCTGATGCAAAGAAATGCCCGAGACGGCCAAAGGCGGTAACGACCTCGTCAGCGACATATTTGATATCGTTGGCTTTACAGATCTCCCACGCGTGTTTGTGATACCCCATGGGCGCGGTCACAACACCGCCTGCGCCCTGGATAGGCTCAGCAATGAAGGCACAGATGTTTTCAGCGCCGATCCGTTCGATGCTTTGTTTCAGATCGTCGATCAGGGCGTCGAGGAACTCGGCCTCGGACATTTCACCGCCTTCGCGCCAGTAATGGGGCGAGCGCAGGTGATGCACCAGATCATTAGCTGTGTGCCAGCCCTCGGAATAACCGGGCGTGGTCATCGCCATCGCCAGATGGGTTGAACCGTGATAGGCCCCGTGTCGCGACAGGACCATTTTCTTTTCCGGCTTCCCTTTGCGGATATTGTAATGGTGCAGCATCCGAATGGCGCTGTCATTGGCGACCGAACCTGAATTGCCGAAATACACGGCGTTCAGATGACCCGGTGCAAGCTGCGCAATCTTTTCGGCCAGCGCTGCTGCCGCCGGATGAGTGAAGTTGTAGAAGGTCGAATAATAGTCCAGCGTTTTCAGCTGATCCGAGATCGCGGCAATCATCTCATCATTGCCGTGGCCGATATTGACGCACCATAAGCCACCGATCCCGTCGATCAGCTCGGTTCCGTCGCTGTCATAGACATAAGCGCCCTTCGCGCGTGAGATCACGGTGCGTGCACCTTGCTGTTTCAGCGCATTCAGATCTGCAAAGGACTGAATCAGATGCTCATCCTGTGCAAGAACGTCGAGTGTATCTTTGGCCATCATCAACCCCTTCGTTTCCCAATGCAATTTTCACTGATCTTTCGAAGCCCCCCGAAAGGACTGCGATTACGCCAGGTAGTGCATACCACCCAATTTTAGGAAACAGGTTACTTTGACGAAATTGAGGGGTATATACCCCCAGAGGGGTACTTGAAAATGTCATCGATTCCAGCACCAGACGCTCTGTCGGCCGCAATTCGGGCGATTGGATCAGAGGATTTCGGTCACGCGCTCCAAACCTGGTTGGATGCGACATGTTCATTCGACAATTTCGCGATCATCGCCTTTTTTCGAAACAGCAGCCCCCAAGTTTTGATGACCCATGCCCGCGACAGTCGCGTTTTCGAGCGTATCGACAGCCATTATGTCAAAGGCGCCTATCTACTGGATCCGTTTTATGGGCTGCATCAAAGCTGCGCGGCAGATGGGCTTTACAGATTAACAGACGTCGCCCCCGATCAGTTTCAACGCAATGAATACTTCAAGTCCTATTACACAAACACGACACTGACGGATGAACTGGCGTTTTTCGCTGCTCTCAGCGCCGTAAATTCGATCACTGTTTGTATCGGCAGGGACGCAACCACCGCGTCGCGATTTTCACCCCGGGATTACAGCACCGCCAAACATGTCGCGCCAGTCGTCAATGCGCTGGTCAGAATGAACTGGCCCGACCTGAAGCCACCGACTGATAACGAGCCGGAAGATATCGTAGAGCAACTGCGTCAGCGCCTGTCAGTTGAACAAAACATTGGCCTCAGCCCACGGCAGGCCCAGGTGGCGCTGTTGATCCTGCAAGGGCATTCGTCGATTTCCATTGGCCTGACGTTGGGTATCAGTCCCCAAACCGTAAAGGTTTTGCGCAAGCAACTTTATCGGAAATGCCACATCTCTTCACAGGGTGAGTTGTATTATCTGATTGCTCCCTATCTTTCGGAGAGTGGGCAACTGGCCGGGAAACAAGCGTAATTCCGGCGGATTAGCCAAAGCCTAATTAAGAGTAAGTTAGACAGTAATTTCACACGTTCCCAACTTGTGAAACCTTATCCCGGAAACGTGCACAGCGTAATGGAGTGGTGCAGAAAACGGCACACCGAGGCGGCCATTTCACCTGCCGGACCAGACGCAAAACGCACAAGGCTAATGACCTTTTCGGGTCAATTCGAGACGCAGGAATAGGGAACCGACACATGTCCATTGAAAAGACGGATACGCTGGTTGTTGGCGGCGGACAGGCCGGCATCGCGCTGAGCGAGCATTTGGGCAACAACAACGTGCCCCACATCATTCTGGAAAAGAACCGGACTGCAGAAGCATGGCGCACCGGTCGCTGGGATGCGCTGGTTGCCAACGGCCCGGCCTGGCATGACCGTTTTCCCAGCTTGCTGTTCAATGGGGATGATCCCGATGCGTTCGTGTCCAAGAACCGCGTTGCCGAATATCTAGTCGAATACGCGGAAATGGTGAATGCGCCGATCCGCGAGGGCGTTGAGGCGCTCAAGGCTGAGCGTCTGCCGGGCAAAGGTGGTTTCCGCGTCGAAACCTCGGCCGGTGAAATTCATGCCAAGCGTATTGTCGCCGCCACCGGCGCGTTCCAGCATCCGGTCATTCCGCCTATCGTGTCGGAAACGGCTGGCGTCGAACAAATCCACTCTTTCTACTACAAGAACCCTGATCAACTGGCCGATGGTGCAGTGATGGTTGTAGGTGCCGGGTCATCCGGCGCGCAGATCGCGGATGAGCTGAATCGCGCGGGGCGTAAGGTGTTCCTGTCGGTCGGTCCGCACGACCGCCCGCCGCGCCGCTACCGTGGCCGCGACTTTGTTTGGTGGCTGGGTGTTTTGGGCCTGTGGGACGTGGCCGCGCTGAAACCGGGCACCGAGCATGTGACCATCTCGGTCAGCGGCGCCTATGGCGGGCACACGATGGATTTCCGCCGTTTGGGGAATGAGGGTGTGAACCTTGTCGGCATGACTCAGGGCTTCGACAACGGCGTGCTCAGCTTTGCTGACGATCTGCAGCGCAACGTGGCCGCAGGCGATGCCAACTATCTCGAAATGCTGGATCTGGCGGATGCATATGTCGTACGCACCGGCCTGAACCTGCCGGAAGAACCCGAGGCACGTCAGGCGTTTGCCGATCCCGATTGCCTGACCAACCCGCTCAGCTCGATCGATTTTGCCAAGGAAGGCATCACCACGATCATCTGGGCCACTGGATTCCGTCAGGATTTCAGCTGGATCAAGGCCGATGCCTTCGACGAAAAAGGCGCGCCGATCCATCAGCGTGGGGTTTCGGTTGAGCCGGATGTGTATTTCCTTGGCTTGCCCTGGCAGTCGCGCCGCGGCTCGACCTTCCTGTGGGGCGTCTGGCACGATGCGAAATACATTGCCGATCAGATCGCAATCCAACGGGCCTATGCCGAGTATGACGGCGAAGCCGCCATCATCGCTCCCGCAGCAGAGTAAGAAGACAGGAACCAGAAATGGCGCATACACGCATTCGCAAATTCAATACCTCGGACACCTACCCCGAACAAAATCTGGACAATGATCTGTGTCAGGCAGTCGTCACACAGGGTGGCAAAACCGTCTATCTGCGCGGCCAGTGTCCGCAGAATCTGGACGATGCGGTCAATATCGACAGCCACGATCCTGTCGAACAGACCCATAAAGTCATGCAGAACATCCGGCAGCTGATCGAAGAGGCCGGCGGCTCGATGGAGCATCTGGTCAAGGTCGTCGTCTACATCACCGATGTGCGCCACCGCGAGGCCGTCTATCGCACCATGGGCAAATACATCAAAGGCGTGCATCCGGTTTCGACCGGTCTGGTCGTACAGGCGCTGGCCCGCCCTGAATGGCTGGTCGAGATCGACGGCACCGCCGTCATTCCCGATTGATCGGTCAGATCAATCAAACAGACCGGGCCGCGCACCCTTCTTGCTCTCACGCGCGGTCCGGTTGTTGTGTTTCAAGGAGACCCGGATGACATTCTCATTAGTTGCCAGATGTGCTGAGACCGGCATGTTCGGTCTGGCGATCTCATCGTCCTCTCCCGCCGTTGCCGCGCGCTGCGCCTTTGCCCGCGCCGGTGTCGGGGCTGTATCCTCACAGAACGTGACCGATCCCAGCCTTGGCCCGCTGACGCTGGACCTGATGGAGCAGGGAAAATCCGCGTCTGACGCCATCGAAGGGATGAAGGCCGCCGCGCGGTTTATCGAATACCGTCAGGTTCTGGCGGTCGACACGGCGGGCCGCACAGCCATTCATTCGGGTCCCAATTCGCTGGGTATCTGGACGCAGGCGCAGGCCGAAAATGTCGCCTCGGGCGGGAACATGTTGGACAACGATGGTGTGCCTCAGGCGATTGTGGACGGGTTTCTGTCGGCATCGGGGCATATCGGGGACCGCCTGATCGCCGCCATGCGCGCCGGACTTGCTGCTGGGGGCGAGGCCGGGCCGGTGCATTCGGCGGGTATGAAAATCGTCGACAAGGTCAGCTGGCCGGTGGCCGATCTGCGTTGCGACTGGAGCGAAGACTGCCCCATCGAGAACATCGCAAGCCTTTGGGATATCTACAAACCGCAGCTGGACGCCTACATCCAGCGCGCGCTCGACCCGCGTGAAGCGCCGTCTTACGGCGTTCCGGGTGACGAGTAAGCAGGGAGAAAGAACATGCTAGATTATTCACACGAAGACTGGAAAAGCCGCGCCGCCGGTTTGTCCTTCCGGGGGCAGGCGTTCATCGATGGCAAGTTCGTCGATGCCGCTTCGGGCAAAACCTTTGACAGCATCAACCCTGCTACCGGCGCGGTTCTGACCCTAGTTGCAGAATGCGACGAGGAAGACGTCAATCGTGCCGTCGCCGCAGGCCGCGCCGCGTTCGAGGATGGCCGATGGTCCCGCATGGCACCAGGCGACCGCAAAGCGGTGATGCTGAAACTGGCCGACCTGATCCGGGACAATCTGGAAGAGATGGCGCTGCTGGACAGTCTGGACATGGGCAAGCTTGTAACTGACGCCGTCACCGTCGATGCGCCCGGTTCGGCTCATTTCTTCCAGTGGTACGCAGAGGCCATCGACAAGGTCTATGACGAGGTCGCGCCGACAGGCCCCGGCGATCTGGCGCTGGTCAGCCGCGTGCCTCTGGGTGTTGTCGGCGCAGTGACGCCGTGGAACTTCCCGCTGGATATGGCGACCTGGAAAGCCGCCGCTGCGCTGGCCGCCGGAAACTCGGTTGTGCTGAAACCGGCCGAACAATCGCCCCTGTCGGCCCTGCGTCTGGCAGAGCTTGCGGCCGAGGCCGGTGTCCCGGACGGTGTTTTCAACGTGGTGCCCGGATTCGGTGCGACAGCGGGCAAGGCGCTGGGTCTGCATATGGATGTCGATTGTCTGGCCTTCACCGGCTCGACAGGTATCGGCAAGATGTTCATGCAGTATTCGGGCCAGTCGAACCTGAAACAGGTCTGGCCGGAAACCGGCGGCAAAAGCCCCAATCTGGTCTTCGCCGATTGCGAGGACCTGGACGCTGCTGCCGACATGGCTGCCTTTGGCATTTTCTTCAATCAGGGTGAGGTTTGCTCAGCCAACTCGCGGCTGTATGTGGAACGCTCTATCAAGGATGCGTTTGTCGAAAAGCTGATTGCCCGCGCACAGGCGATGCAACCGGGCGACCCGCTGGATCCGGCCTCAAAAATGGGGGCGATCGTCGACGCCAAACAGACCGAAGGTATCATGCGTTTTGTCGAAGCGGGTAAAAAGTCAGCCAGTCTGGTGACTGGTGGTGAACAGGTGACCGTTGACGGAAAAGGCTGTTTTGTGCAACCGACCATCTTTGACGATGTCACCCATGACAACCCGTTGGCCCGTGACGAAATCTTTGGCCCCGTCCTGTCGGTCATCCCCTTCGATAGCGAGGACGAAGCGGTCGCAATGGCCAATGACTCGATCTACGGTCTGGCGGCCTCGGTTTGGACCGACAACCTGAGCCGTGCCTGCCGCGTGTCGGACAAGCTGATGGTCGGAACGGTTTCGGTGAACACGGTCGACGCCCTGTCTGCGCAAACCCCGTTCGGCGGTATGAAACAGTCCGGCTTTGGAAGGGATTTGTCATTGCACTCGCTTGAAAAGTATACTGCTTTGAAGACCACGTGGATCAAGTACAAGGCTTGATCCGCGATCAAGCGGAGATGCGCCATTGCCTTTCAGATACACGCTGCGGCAACTTGAGTATTTTGTAGCGGTCGGAAAGGCGGGCAGCATCGCTGCTGCCAGCGACAAGCTGAACGTGTCGTCGCCGTCCATCTCGGCGGCGATCACCCAGCTTGAGGTGGAATTCGGCGTAAACCTGTTTGTGCGCGAACACGCGCGTGGTCTGTCCCTGACCAAGGCCGGGCACAAATTCATGGAGCGCACCGAGTTTGTCCTGCGCGAGGCCGAATTGCTGGCTACGCTTGCCGGAGAAATCACAGGCAAGGTTCAGGGCATTCTGTCTGTTGGTTGTCTGGTGACATTCGCCCAGATTGTCTTGCCGGGGCTACGGCGAGATTTCGAGGATACCTATCCCGATGTACGTATCGAACAGCGTGAATTGAATCAGGCCGAGATTTTCAGCCAGTTGCGGCGGGCCGAGTTGGACATCGCCCTGACTTACGATCTGGACATTCCCGCCGATCTCGAGTTTCAGGCCCTTCACGAGCTTCCGCCTTATGTGGTTCTGGGCGAAGATCACGCGTTGGCCAACCGCACCGAGTTGGCGATCCCGGACCTGCAAAACAGTCCCATGGTCCTGCTGGATTTGCCATTCAGCGGCGAGTATTTCCTGTCGTTCTTCCGCGAGGCCAATATCAAGCCAAATATTGCGGAACGCACTGCGGACATGTCGGTCATGCGCTCACTGGTTGCAAACGGATTCGGGTTCTCGATTGCCAATATCCGCCCTCTCAACACCCTGTCACCAGACGGAAAGAAATTGATCTTTGTGCCTTTGGCCGGAGATGTACGCCCAATGCGCCTTGGGCTGCTGCGTGCACGGGCTGAGAATGAGACGAATACTTCAAAGGCGTTTATCGAACACTGTGCGCAGGCCGTGAAATCTGGAACGCTTCCGGGGCTTTATGCGCTGGGTCAAGAGTGAACGCGAGCTCTTAGAAATCTCCTAACCTCTGCTTCGCCATTACCAGATTTAAGTATTCTGCCCGTCGTATAGGCTTGGGCAAAAGCCCTCGTGAAACCGACGCCACTGCGTCGGGCAACCCGAAGTACAGGTCCAGTTCGCATGACGTCTACGCTTGATATTCTCGATAAACTGGTTGGGTTCGATACGGTCAGCAAGAACTCGAACCTCGAACTGGCCGCTTACGTCGAAAAGTTTCTGGAGGCCCGCGGTTTTAGCGTGCATCGCATCACCGATCCGGGCGGCGAGAAAACCGGGCTATACGCGGAAATAGGTCCCGAGGGTGATGGCGTCTTGCTGTCGGCCCATACCGATGTGGTCCCGGTTGAAGGTCAAAGCTGGACCAAGGATCCGTTTCGCCTGACCTGCGAGGGCAATCGCGTCTTTGGGCGCGGTACCACGGATATGAAGGGATACGTAGCCTCGGTCATGGCGCTGGCGGATCGAACGGCGGGGGCTGATCTGCGCGAACCGCTGAAAATCGCGCTGTCTTATGACGAAGAGGTGGGCTGCGTCGGAATTCAGCATATGCTGGACCGGCTTGCCCCGATGCTGGGCCAGCCCCGCGCCTGTTTCGTGGGTGAACCCACCGAAATGCAAGTGGCTGTGGGTCACAAGGGCAAGGCCGCGCTGCGAGCCGTCTGCTACGGTCAAAGCGGACATTCGGCACTGGCCCCGAAATTCGTCAACGCGTTGCATCTGGCAACCGATTTCGTGGCTGAATTGCGTGCCCTGCAGGAAACCTACGCCAAAAACGGTAAATGCGATCCGGCCTATTCGGTGCCCTATACGACATTTCATGTTGGCGTGATGTCCGGCGGCAGGGCGCTGAACATCGTGCCGGACCGCGCCGAGTTGACCTTTGAATACCGTCACCTTGCCTCGGATCTGGGGAAAGACATCCTGTGCCAGATACAGGGCGCGGCGGGCAGGGTAGGCGCTAGGTATCAGACCCTTTGCCCTGAGGCGCGTATCGAGGTCGAACAGTACAATGCCTATCCCGGACTGGATGTCGCCGAAACCGATGCGGTGATCGGATACGCGCAGAAATTGGCGCAGAGCAACGTGACCACCAAAGTTGCCTTTGGCACCGAGGCCGGATTTTTCAGCGAACTGGGCATACCCACCGTGGTCTGCGGCCCCGGTTCGATGGAAAAACAGGGACATAAACCAGACGAGTATCTGGAGCTCGACCAGCTGGAATTATGCGATGCGATGATGGACCGCATCCTTGAAGACCTCAGCCACTGAGGCTGACCAGAGGCCTTTTCAGGATTTTACGTTGGCAGACGGGCTCGTTCAGGTTGGATCAGAAAAACCTCCCCGGCGCGAACAGACCCGCACAGGGGCGTTGTCAGGCAGAGATCATATAGAATTTCCGCAGGGTCCGCGTGATCTCCCATGTGCAAGGGGTGCCTTTGGGGATGAAGAACGTGTCACCTTCGGAAAACTCCTGCACGGTGCCGTCCGGACTGCTCAACGTGACCGAGCCTGAAATGACTGTCATCATCTCATCCACAGGGTAGGCATCCATTTTTTCCAGGCTGGGGGCACATTCCCAGACACCGGCCAATGTCTTGCCATCGGCGCTTTCGTAAAACCCGCTGATGCGTTCGGTCCGGTCAGCGGTGGTAAAATCATCACCTGCAACAGCGGAGGACGGAACAAAGCCGTGTTCGGGGTGTCCGTTGGCGAGCAGGCGAATGGGTTTGGTCATGGTCTGATCTCCTTTCGGCAAAAGCGACTGTCGTTTGAAAGAAAAAGCCCCCCGATTTAGCCGGGGCTGAAACGGGGGGCTGATCTCAAAGGTTTTGAGGCCTTACTTTTTCAGGTTGGTCCAGATCTGATCGTAAACCGCCTGAACTTCTTCCGAGCAAACCTCGATAAAGACGCCGGGACCGGCATTGTCATGCGGATTCTTTTCAGGCTGTGCCGCCAGTGCCGGATCCAGGAACTCGCCCACGCCGTTCACACCTGCGTTGTACTGTGCGAAATTGGTCACGGCTGCGATGTTCTCGGGCTCTAGCAGGAAGTCCATGAAGATCAGCGCGTTGTCACGGTTGGGAGCGTCTTTCAGAAGAACGACATTGTCCATCCACGCAATGTAGCCCTGCGTCGGATAGGCGTACTCCACATTGGCCCCTTCCTCGCGCGCCTTGGCGGCAAAACCGTCATAGATTTGGCCAACGGCTGCGTCCCCCGAGACCAGAACCTCTTTCGCGGTGTCCGAGTTGAACGAGGCCCAGTGCTGCTTGGCCTCTTGCAGCATGGCGTTAAGCGCCTTCAGCTGTTCACGGTCGGTCGAACACTGCGGGATGCCCATATGCAGTGCAGCCATGGCCATCACTTCGCCCTGGCTGTCCAGCATGTTGATGCGGCCCTGCAGTTCGGCTGGCGGGTTGAACAGGATGTCGGTGGTTTGAATGTCGCCTTCATAGGCATCGCGGCTGACCGCAAAGCTGGTGGAACCCCACTGATAGGGAATGGAAGACTGTCGGCCCGGGTCAAAGCTGGGGTCGGCCCATTCTTCCGCGATGTTGCCTTTGTTTTTCAGTTCACCGTCGGCGATTGTGTCCAGCATTCCTTCGCCGGCCATGATCGACACCATGTAGTCGCCGGGCACCGATACGTCATAGGTACCGATCCCGCCGGCCTTGAGCGAGGCCAGCATCGCCTCATTCGAGTCGTAGGTGTCCATGGTCACGGTGATGCCGGTTTCTTCGGTAAACTTGTCCAGCAATTCCTGTGGGATGTATTCAAACCAGTGATACAGAACCAGCTCACCCTCGGCTGCGGCGGCGTTCGCGCCAATGGCCAGAGCAAGGGCGGCGACGCCGCTTTTCATCATATGTTTCATATCTCTCTCCATCTGTTGGTTATTTGGTGTTGTCAGACTTGCTGACGAAATAGCTGATCGTGACCATGACGATGGACACACTCAGCAACATGGTCGAAATCGCCATGATGTTTGGTTTGATCCCCTGCTTGACCGATCCAAAGATCGCGGTGGGCAAGGTTTCAACACCTGCGCCTTTCACGAAGTTGGTGATGATGAAGTCGTCCAGGCTGACGATGAAGGCCAGAAGGAAGCCCGAGATGATGCCGGGCATCATCAGCGGCAGCAGGATCTTGGTGAACGCCTGCCGTTTGGTGGCATAAAGGTCCAGAGCGGCCTGCTCATAGCTGTCCTCGATCCCTTGCATCCGGGCTGAGATCGGCAGGTAGGCAAAGGGAATGCAGAAGGCGATATGGGCCAGCAGGATGGTCAAAAGCCCGCGCTCGAACCCGATCGAGTTGAAAAAGATCAGGGTCGCGACGGCCAGAACGATCTCCGGTACCATCAGCGGCAGGCTGATCAAACCGAAGGACAACGTGCGAAAGCGGAACTTGCCGCCTCGAACCATGCCTGTTGCGGCCAGCGTGGCGATGGCCGTCGCCGTGGTCGCGGCGATGATCGCGATGATAAAGCTGTTCTTGGCTGCTGTTTTGAATTTACCGCTTTCAGGGCCAGTGAAGACGTCCGCATACCAGCGCAAAGAGATACCTTCCCAGTTGGTCAGCGATTGCGAGGCATTGAAGCTGTAGATCGTGACCACGATGAGCGGGGCGTAGAGAATGACCAAGCATAGAAGGGTGATCCCCTTGAAGCCCGTGTATGTCTTGATGTCGAATTGCTTGCTTGCCATCGGTCAGCCCCCCGCCTTGTCGGCTTTGGCCTGCTGTCGGGCAGAGAACATCAGGATGATCAAAACCATTGTCAGCAAGATCATCGAGGCGGCTGCGCCAAACGGCCAGTTGCCTGCATTGCCCTTGAACTGCTCTTCAATCAGTGAGCCGATCATGAAGTTCTTGGCTCCGCCCAAAAGGTCGGGCGCAAGGAACGACCCCATCGAAGGAACAAAGACCAGAATACAGCCTGCAAATACGCCCGGTTTGACCGCAGGAAGCAGCACGCGGCGCAGCGTGGTCCATTTTGACGCGTAAAGGTCTGCCGCCGCTTCGGACAGGGCGAAATTGTAACGCTCAACCGCTGCATAGATCGGCAGCACCATGAAGGGCAGGTAGGAATAGAACAGGCCCAGTTGCACTGCGAAATTGGTGTTGACGATATGCAGCGGGCTGTCGATCAGGCCGATATTCATCAGAAAATCGTTCAGCGGCCCCTGGTCGCGCAGAAGGAATTTCATCGACACGGTTCGGATCAACAGGTTCACCCAATAGGGGATGGTGATCAGGAAAACCCAAACCGGGCGCATGCTTTCGGACCGGGTCGCGATGAAATAGGCTGTTGGAAACCCGATCACAAGGCTCAGCAGCGTCGCGGCCCCGGCCTGCCAGATTGAGCGCCAGAAGATTGTGATATAGGTCCATTCAATCTTGGGTGGCTCGTCCCCAAACAGGCCACGATCAAAGAAGAACTGATCATAAGCCGCCAGCGAGAACTCCCAGATGACGCCACCGCGAAACTCTTTCGTCAGGAAAGAATAGATCAGCATCATGATGACAGGCGCCAACACCAGAATGGCCAGCGTTACCCATGCGGGCAACAGGAGCCAGGTCCGCGCCTCTTTGTAAGTATCCGTCGTTGCGCTGCCGCCGCTTGCCGCACCCGCCGCCATCAGTCCACCAGGAGGCGCCCGGCCCCCAGCTCCATGTTGACGAACATCTCGGTGCCCGGCTCAAAAATACGTTTGTTTCCGCGGTCGGAGTTGGATGTGCGGACCACAAAATCCGGACCATCCTGCAGGTCTACGATTGTGGTGATATCTGTTCCGACAAAGATATTCTCTTTGATGCGCCCTTTCAGGCTTTCGGTTTCCGTGGGAGTATCGGACATGTAAAGCCGCTCTGGCCGGATCGACAGGTGAACCTTAGCGCCGACGTCGACCCCTTCAACCGCATTGCAGGTCAGCTCATGCCCACCGCCAAGGTGGCAGGTCGCCCGGCCATTTGCGATCCCGTCAACGGAGACTTCCAACAGGTTTGTCTCGCCGATGAAATCCGCCACGAACATGTTGTGCGGGCGCTCGTAAATGTCTGTAGGTGCACCCAATTGCTGCATCTCACCGGCCGACATGACGGCGATGCGGTCCGACATGGTCAGAGCCTCTTCCTGATCGTGGGTCACGAAGATAAAGGTGATCCCGGTTTCGCGTTGCAGATGCTTCAGCTCAAGCTGCATCGCTTTGCGGAGCTTCAGATCCAACGCGGACAGTGGTTCGTCCAACAACAGAACCTTGGGCTGAGGCGCCAGCGCGCGGGCCAGCGCCACACGCTGTTGCTGACCGCCTGACAACTGGCTGGGCTTGCGGGCGGAGAACTGCGAAAGCTGCACCAGTTCCAGCATCTCACCGGCTTTCTTGCGCGCGTCGGATTTCGATGTCCCGCGCATTTCCAGCCCGAAGGCCACATTGTCCAGAATGGTCATGTGCGGAAACAAAGCGTAGTTCTGGAAAACCGTGTTCACCGGGCGCTTGTTGGGCGGCAGGTTCTCGATCTCATCGCCATAAAGGTAGATCGCGCCTTCGGTTACGGCTTCGAACCCGGCAATCATTCTGAGCAGTGTGGTCTTGCCGCAGCCCGAGGGGCCCAAAAGAGTAAAGAACTCATTGTCCATGATCGACAGCGAGATCTTCTTGAGCGCGGTGAAGTCGCCGTAGCGTTTCACCGCATCCCGCACGTCAATCGCGATATTTTCCTTGTCAGACAATTGCGCCTCCCTGAGCATCGCGAAATTCAACTCAGGTATATACGGGCTGGCCGGTCTTCCTAAGAACTGACTTCCTCACTAAATATTAGGTTTAGCCTAATCATTTTATTTTTTGTTAGAAATCAGCGCCGTATGGTGAAGGCGCTGCCTTTTTGGCAAAAAGCTAACACCGGCGTACAGGTGGAAAGAACGGCCTATTTTCCGACAGCGATCTTCATGTGTGAGACGTATCCAGTTCAGAACACCCAAACAAGCTGATCAGGCGTATGAAACAATTTTAAACCCATCCCTTCAATGTGGCGTGGTCAACAGAAACACACCGTTACCCGTAGACCAGATTGGGCAGCCAGGTGATGACCTGAGGGAACAGCATGCAGATTGCCAGCCCCACAATCTGCAGGAACAGAAAGGGCAGGGCAGCCTTGAAGATATCCGTCATCGGGATCGACGGCGGTGCAACCCCTCGCAGGTAGAACAGCGCATAGCCGAACGGTGGCGACAGAAAGCTCATCTGCATGTTCACGAGGTAAAGTACCCCGAACCACAGCACCAGATCGTCTGGGTCGTCAAATCCGAAAGCCGCAGCCCCCAGCGCCTTGATGATTGGCACGAAGATCGGCACGCACAGTAGCAGGATGCCAACCCAGTCGAGGAACATCCCAAGCACCACCAGCAAAATCTGCATCACGATCAGGATGCCCCAAGGGCCGAGACCGGCGTTCTGCATCGTCTCCTGCACGAATTGCTGACCGCCTTCCAACACGTAGAGACCCACGAAGATGGTCGCGCCGAACATGATCCAGATCACCATGGCCGAGGCCTTGAGTGTGGTCAGGCAGGCCTCGCGCACAGTGGGCCAGTCCAGCTTGTTGTGGATCGCAGCCACGATGAAGGCGCCGAAGGTGCCGATACCGGCAGCCTCGACCGGGGTTGCCACACCCGAGAAGATCACGCCCAGAACGATGATGATCAGCGCGATCGGGGCCGACATCTTGCCCAGCAGGCGCAGCTTTTCGCGGTTTGAAATCCGCTCGTTGACCGGGATCGGCGGCCCCAGAACGGGGTTGATATAGGACCGGACCACCACATAGAGGATATACATCCCCGACAGCATCAGACCGGGAATGACCGCTCCGATGAACAGTTCGCCCACCGATTGCTCGGCGACGACGGCATAGATGATGGCCAGGATCGACGGCGGGATCAGGATGCCCAGTGTGCCCCCGGCCATAATCGAGCCCATGGCGATCTTGGGGTCATAGCCGCGCTTGAGCATGGCGGGCAGGGCGATGATCCCCATCGTCACCACCGCCGCACCGATCACGCCGACCATGGCCGCCAGAACGGTCGAAGCCAGAATGGTCGCTGCCGCAAGCCCGCCCTTCAGCCCGCCAAGCACCTTGTAGATCACGTCGAACATGTCGTTGATGATCCCGGCTCGTTCCAGCATCGCAGCCATGAAAATGAACAGCGGAATCGCCGACAATTGATAGTTTGTCATCAGCGGGAAAATCCGGCTGGGCACGATATTCAGCGCCCGTGCATCCCCCAGAAGGAACAGGAAGACACAGGCCAGTCCGCCCGTGACGAAGGCCAGCGGCAAACCGGCCATCAACAAGGCCAGCAGCGACCCGAACATTACGAGCGTCAGCAGCTCGATGGACATTTCCAGACCCATCGGTCAGTACCCCCGTGCAATCGTTCGGATGTCTTTGGACAGTTTCGACACCCCCTGCAAAATCAACAGAACCGCGCCCACGACCATCATCCATTTCATCGGCCAAAGCGGGATTTCCCATTCATTGAAGCTGATCTCGCCCCATCTGATATTCGGATCGGTCCAGTCGCCGAAGGTCAGCGCACCGAACATCTCGAAGAAGCCGAGATTGCCGCGCGCCCAGTCCGAGACGACCGAATTGCCCGCCGGCACCGCGATCGCGTCCATCGCAAAGATGTAGGATGTCACCAGCAGCGTTCCGGCAAAAATGAAGAAGAAGATCGATGTGAACAGATCGGCCCAGGCCCGTTTGGGCTTGGTCAGCGGGGCATAGAAGATGTCCACCCGCACGTGACTTTCCGTCAGCATCGCATAAGAGCCGGCGATCAGATATTGCATGCCAAACATCAGATACATCGACTCATGCGCCCAATTGGTCGGCGCGTTGAAGACATAGCGGACGATCACCTCGTAATAGTAGACAAAGACCGCGATCACCGCCCAATAGCTGACGAATTCCCCGGCATAGAGCGACAGGCGATCGATCCAGTTCTCGGCATATTCGTGATCCGCCTTGCGTGCGCCGGGATCCATCTCGGCGGCGCGTGCCGCGGTTTCCTCGTCGATTTCCATCTCTGGCTCGTCAGGATCAGCCGCAGCTTTCTCTCGTGCGCGGCTGACGAGGCGCGGCAGCAACAAGGCATCCACAGCCAGAAATACAAGTATCGTGTAGAATGCGTAACGTGCGACCGAGCTCCACATTGCTCGGGTCGCTCTGGTCGTTTCGGCGACAGGTTGCGCTTCTGCCAGTTCGGCATTCGCTTCGTCCAGTCGTTCGCGGCCTGTGTTGATGGCCTTTTCCGCCCGATCCAGCGCCCGTTCTGCACGCCTTTTTTGCAGGGCTGTGCCGTCCTGCGCGGCTTCGGCAGCGGCGCGCAAATCGTCGAGCTCGGCTTCGGCAGCCTCGACCCGACCGGCTTCGCGTTCGATCACCCGCTCGGCCTGACGCACCACGTTGATTGCGTTGGAGAATTCGTTGCGTGCCTCACGCTCTTGCCCGTTGGCATAGAGGATCATCAGGAAGACTGGCAGATACACCAGACCCAGAAGGCTGCGCAGGTAGAACCGATGAAGGCCCAGCATCCCGCCGGTTATCAGGATCAGATATCCCAGTGGCAACCCATAGGTGCGGGTTTGGGGTTGCGTACGGCGCGCCAGCACCATGGCCAGGGCAGGGAAGGCGATCAACCCGACCCAATAGAGCCAGTGCGGCAGCGTGAAATCGACGCTTGGCATGTTATGTTCCGAATTCCAAAGGAAAGTCAGGCCCGCGCAGAACCTGCGCGGACCGAGGGGCTCACGGCCCGAAACTTACAGGTCCAGAGTCTGGCCTTCGATCATATCCGGGGTGACATAGCCCAGCGAGCCGGACATCATGTAATCCAGCTGGATTTTGAACACGCGCGCCGCGTCCTTGTCGCGGTTGGCATATTTGAACCAGATCGGCACGGCGATTTCAGTCAACAGCTCGACATCGTCCTGCGACAGGCGTGTGATCTCGGTGCCTTCTGCCTCGAACTTTTTCCAGGCTTCCTGGTCGGCGGCCTGAATCGCGGCGTGGTGCAGGTCAGAATAGACATGGGTCTCCATTTCGACGAATTCCTGCATCTGTGGGCTCAGCTTGTCCCACGCGGCCTTGCCGACGGTGATGTCCATGATATCGACCGGCTGATAGACCGACATGAAGCCCGGAGGGCCCATCACAATGTAATCGGTGACCTGGCTGAAGCCGAGGGCGTGGTTCACTGCGGGACCCACGAAATCGGCCACGTCGATGGTCCCTTTTTCCAGAGCCGGGAAGATTTCCGAGCCGGGCAGAACCGTTGTTTCAGCCCCAAGTTCCGAGAACACCTCGGCCACCATGCCGCCAGGCAGGCGCATCTTGCGGCCCTCGAAATCGTCGATCGAGCGGATCGGCACTTTCGAGTGGATGATGTTCGGCCCGTGATGCACCGGCCCTACGAAATGCAGACCCTGCCGGCCCAGCAGCTCGCGCGCAATTTCGAGGCCGCCCAGACCGTAATAGAACGTGTCATATTCATGCGGCTGACGCAAACCCAGCGGATACGAGCTGAGGAACACAGCCGCCGGGATGATGCCTTGATAGTAGATAGTGAACGGGTTGATGGCGTCCAGCACGCCGTTCTTCACCGCATCGGCCAACTGGAAGTCACCGACAACGTCATTGGCGCCGAAAGCCTGAAAGGCCAGCTCGCCACCGGTTTTTTCCTGAATCGTCGCACACCAGTCTTTGAACGTCTGCAAACCGATCCCGCCCGGCCAGGATGTCTGGATCTTCCAGGTGGTTCCTTCCCCGGCCGCCGTTGCGATATGAGGGGCGGCCAAAGCTGCGGCTCCGGCACCAGCAAGGCTTCTGAACGCGCCGCGACGCGTGATGAGCTTTTTGGTCATTTTTTCCTCCCTATGCGAACCGACACCCCGTCATGAAAAGAAGGCCAGTTCGAATTCAGCATGATCCAAAACTTCTAAATTGGTAAAATAACTTTTCCAATATTGTGAATTTCACGTTCCCGTGACTGCTGGCACTTAGAAGAGTTTTCGAGGGAATTAGAAGAACGCGAGATTCCCTCGGAAGGCGTTGCCAAAGTGGGCGTGCTGATGGGATCACGCCTCAGACTTGAAGGCACCGCTGAAAACACTGCGCCTGTAAGGTTTTCAAATCGTGCGTGAAGCCACCGCTTCTGCGGTGGTCAGGGAGGCATCTTTCATGATGCGCGAACCGCACCGGGCACTATGAAGCCCGGCGTGATAGGGTAAGAACATTCAGCCGGAAACGCCGCTATGGTCGATCCGGGTGGGTCAGGAACTCAATTCGCAGCAGATTTTTTCAGAACCAGAAATGTCATCATCCCAAGCGGGGGGATCGTCTTTTGCTCTTCGATTTGCAGTGACGGTTCCTGCAAGACCGTCTCAAGCTCGAAATCCGAGTGCCAGCCGATGACATTGGCAAAGGGTGCAGAAATACGTTCGAGAAATGCCAACACCCCGTGTTTACGAACAAAGTGGTTGGTGATCACCACGCGCCCACCGGGTTTCAGAACCCGCGCAATCTCGGCCATCACCTTTTCGGGCTCGGGAACAACGGATAACACGTGCATCGCAGCGACTGTATCAAAACTGCTGTCCGGGAAATCAAGCACCCGGGCATCCATCTGGCGAAGATCGACCACATTTTTCAGGTTCAGATGCTGTACTCTGGCTTTTGCCTTTGCCAGCATGTCGGGGCTGAAATCAATTCCGGTGATCTGTAAATCCGGTTTGTAATGTTGCAGCGACAGCCCGGTTCCGACACCGACCTCAAGCACGGAGCCCTCCAGACCGCTCATGAATTCGACGGCCCGGCGTCGGCCGACATTGGTCACGGCCCCAAAGGTTTTATCATAGACCGGAGCCCAGCGGGCATAGGACGTCTGAACGGCTTCGATTTCCAATTTACTTCCCCATGTTGGATTTGGCAGGCGAGCCCGCGACAAGACACCAGATAACCATGGCTACGTAACCAAAACAGATCACCACCAGAGTGACCCACGCAAATGTCATCACGGCGGCTCCGACGATCGCGAACCCAAGCAAAAAGAACTTCACGTTGCCTCGTGATATCCTGACGCTTTTGAAGGACCATGTGGGGATGCGGCTGATCATGGCCAGGCCGACCACGACCATGTGAACGCAAATCAGCGTATCCGGCAGGAGCGGCGTGTTGGCAAAGGCGAAAGACACCGACATCGGCAGCAGGACCAGCAAAGCGCCGGCGGGTGACGGGATGCCGACAAAGCCGTCGTCCGGCGCGGTCTGCTCGTTTTCGTCTTCGGCTTTGTTTGCGACGTTGAAACGGGCCAGCCGCAGGACGCAGCAAATCGCGTAGATCAGGACAGAGATCCATGCGGCGCTGCGCATGTCCTGCAAGGCCCAGAAATAGAGGACCAATGCCGGGGCGACGCCAAAATTGACGAAATCCGCCAATGAATCCAGTTCGGCCCCCATTTTGCTGTCACTGCTCAGCAGACGCGCGATCTTTCCGTCCAGACCGTCGAGAACGCAGGCTGCCACGATCAATTGAACCGCCAGCACATAGTTGCCCTGCACACCAAAGCGGATCGCCGACAACCCGGCGCAGATCGCCGCAATGGTCAGCATGTTCGGGATCAGCTGGATCAGGGCAAGATCGGTGATCGTCTTGTCGGACTTTTCAGTCATGCGTTGTCAGAGACCTCGCTATGGGATCGCTGTCGTCCAATGCGGCAAGAACAGTTTCGCCCGCCACCATCGTCTGACCGATGCTGACCAGCGGCTCGACCCCGGGGGGCAGATACACATCAAGCCGTGAACCGAACCGGATCAGGCCAAACCTTTCACCGGTTTGCATCTGCGCGCCGGGCTTGGTGAAACAAACGATGCGTCGCGCAACCAATCCCGCAATCTGCACAACGGCCAGCTCCTGCCCGTCGGCCAGACGCAGACAGAGGCTGTTGCGCTCATTGTCGGCGCTTGCCTTATCCAGAGAGGCATTGAAAAATTTTCCCGGACGATAAGCAACAGAAGTGATTTCGCCGGCGATTGGGGTTCGGTTTACATGGCAATTAAATACGCTCATGAACACGCTGACACGGGTCAGCGGGGTATCTGCCATGCCCAACTCGGACGGCGGAACTGCCGGTTCGATCAAAGATACGACGCCATCCGCCGGGCTGACGATAAGCCCCGGTCGGTTTGGGCTCACCCGTTCGGGATCGCGAAAGAAGTAGTAACACCAGATCGTCAGGCCGACGCCGATCCAACCCAGAATGGATGACAGCAGGAAAAGGCCAACCGTCACTGCGGCAAAGATAGAAACGAACTTAATGCCCTCAGGATGCATGGGCTTTATGAATGTTCCAAGCATGTTCATTTCTTGTTTCCCCTACGGCAACCTGCGCATGTGTCATAAGCACCTCCGGGCTGAGTGCAAGTCGGTTTCACGGAAGGTTAAAAAAAGAAGAAGATTTCGCCACCAGCCTCCTCAACCCCTGCGATCTTAATCAAGTCGTTGTCGATACCAGGCATTCGCATTGTGGGTCTCGGCTAAAACGGCCCTTCTGCGGCACTCGGTGTCAGGACGTTCGATCCACCGTTACCTCACTGTAGAGACCGACGGCTTCAATTTTTGGGCGGTGTGGGAGCACATCAAGACTAATTCTAATGATTGTGCGAATTTGCCGATGAAAGCCCGTTTTTAACTTTGACACTAATCCGTTAGAGTCAGAGCCGCCAAATTTCATCACACGAGTTTGGCGGCTTTCATCTTACAGCTACGTTGCGCAGATTGTATTTTGTCGAACCAGGACAAGACCAGATCCGAGTTCGCCTCAACCCACTCGCGCGTATAGGCGTCAGAGTCGGCACCATCGACAGATAGCGCATAAACTATGGCGTTGACCTACTCTGTTGTGAGCTTGACCTTGGACAGCATCGCAGCGGCCAACGGCTGCGATTCTTCCAATTCAGTCGCATAGAAAACGTGCAGATTGGCCGCGTCCCACGCCGTAAGAGCCGAAGATTTTTCAAGCCAGTTCGGGTCATCCGTAGGCTGGAAAATCTCCCACTGAGCACCGTCATAAGCTGGCTCGGTCAGCGGAACCAGATCGTAGAGCGAGAACACATGGTGCGGCGTGTAGCAGTAGAAAACCACATTCCGCCCCTGGGCGATTGCGTTATCGACCTCGGCTAGTGCCAGCGTCTCGTCCATTTCCAACAGGGAAATCGACTCGGAGTAACCGTAGGATTTGGCCCGGATCTTTTCCACATTGGTTGCGGCCCAGCCGATCCCGCCAATCCACATCTCTCCCAGACCGTCGCCATCAGTGTCGAAATTCGCCGCCATTACCGGGTCCGTCAGATCGCTGAGCGCGGAAATCCCGGTTCGATCCTGCGCATCCTTGGTCACACAGATTCTTTGGTCAGACAAAACGGCATTGGGATTGAACTTCACACTGCCTTTTTCGGTCACGAAAGTGTCGTGCAGGTTTTGTTGGTTCGGCAACCAAACCTCAGGATGAACATGCATGGAACCTGAATCCATCGCCTAGAAGATTATGGGGTTAGAGCCGTTTTGCAGTTCGACTGTAAGGCCGAGGTTATCCTCAAGGGCGACTTTGAGGATATGAGCGGTTCCGCGGACAGATGCCCAGTTGGGGACCCCGATCACAACATCCTGCGCCATGGCCGTACTTCCAACCGACGCCGCAACGGTCGCCGAAGCCAGTAGTTTCCAGATTTTCATTCCGTGAACTCCTTTTCGTACAAGGGATTTTTGTGAACCGGGTCAGCACATTGGTCATCAAGAGATGCAACACTGGCTGCGCGTCGGGATAAGTCTAAAACTGCGTGCAACAATACGTTGGCCCCTGCAGTCAAATGATCGGGTTCAGCCCATTCAGCTTCGTTATGGCTGAGAACATCGCGACGCGGCACGAAAACCATCGCGGTCGGAACTTTGCGCGCGAGCTGGCAGGCATCGTGTCCTGCCCCCGAAACCATTTTTCGGTAAGGATAACCCAATTGGCGCGTTGCTTTGTCGATGGCCTCGACACAACCTGCGTCGAACTGGACAGGAGGGTTGTGCCAGATCATGTCCAGTTCGATCTGAGCCACCTTTTCCTTTGACACCACCTTTGAATGGCGGCGTCCATTTCGCTCAGAACACGGTCGTCAGGATGGCGAAAGTTGATTGAAAACTGAACCTCAGCAGAGATCGTGTTGCGGGCGTTGGGTGAGATATGCATCTCGCCCACGGTACCAACCCCGTTCGGACCATGCGCAAGCGCGATGTCCTGAACCGCAGTGATTATGCGCGCCGCTGCAACAACGGCATCGTTTCGACCGGACATCGGGGTAGATCCCGAATGCGCGTCGCGCCCTTTGACGGTCACATCATGCCAGCGTTGGCCCTGACCACCGGTTACAACACCTATGATCTCGTCAAATCGTTCCAGAACCGGACCCTGTTCGATGTGAATTTCCAGAAACGCGCCAATCTGTTGCGCCCCACAGGGCGCGTCGCCTTCATAGCCAATCCGCGCCAGTTCATTGTCCAGCCTAAGCCCGTCAGTGTCCGTGCGGCTCAGGGCAAACTCCAGGTCGAAAAGCCCGGCATAGACCCCTGAACACAACATCGCATGCGCGAACCGCGCGCCTTCCTAGTTGGTCCAGTTGACGATTTCTATCGGGGCCTCGGTTTCTATGTTGAAGTCGTTGAAGGTGCGGACGGTCTCCAGTCCTGCCAATACCCCAAAGACACCATCGAAGCGCCCGCCATGGGGTTGTGTGTCGAGATGGCTTCCGATCGCTATGGGCGGCAAGTCGGGATCGCGGCCAGGTCTGCGCGCAAACATATTGCCCAACCGATCGATATGAACGTCGCATCCGGCCTCGCGGCACATCTGACCAAAGGCGTCGCGCGCGAGCTGATCTTCGTCGGACAGAGCCAACCGCCTGCACCCGCCGCCCGGCAGCGCCCCGATCTGCGCCATGTCCATCAGGCTCTGCCACAGTCGGTTACCGTTGACGCGCAAATCCCGGGTCATGCGGCCTTACAATGGAGGGCCTGGCACAGGCAATGAACGCCGCCACCGCCCAATGTGAACATTGACATATCGGGGTCATAAACCTCGAACCCAAGAGCCCGCATTTTGGTGTTCAGGTCAGTAGCTCCGGCCATTGACAGCACCTTGCCGTCTCCCAGAGCCACCAGATTCACCCCGAGGTTTTTAGCTTCGCGGTATTCGACGTCGACAATTTCGATGCCCCAGCCTTGACGACATCCACCAGCCACGGTTCCATCGCGTCGATGCAGGCCATAGCGAGTTTCTCGCCCAAGGGCACAATCAGGCCATCCATATGTACAAACTCGCGGCTGATCGGGGCGACGACGGCTTCCCGGCCTTCGGCGCGCACGAACTCGGCCACTTGTTCCGAGCCCTCTTGCTCGGATCTTTCGCCACAATAGCCGATCAGAACGCGCCCTGGTTCGATGATGTTGAAATCACCGCCTTCAAAGTGCCCCGCTGTGGCGAATTTCCAGATCGGGATATCATTTTCCTGATAGAATTTGATTGCAGTGGCATAGTCCGCGCGCCGACATTTCAACTGCATATGACAGGTCAAAGCGCCCCAGGGCGTCATGGCAGAACTGTCGCGTGCGAAAAAGTTGCGATGCAAGACCGGGTCACTGTCCAGATAGTGACAGTTCACCCCGTTTTCTTCATAAATCGACACCATTTCAGCATGTTGTGACATCGCTTTTTGCAGATCGAAGACCAGACCGGTCTTGTGCGCATTGGCCAGCGTTCGTCCAATCAGAGGTCCGGCTTCGACCCATTTGAAGTATTCAGGACGGCCCAGCAAAACATCCGTCAGTTTTGCGTAATCATTGTTGATACCCCATTTTGCCACGCTTCCGCCGTGCAAAGCCATGTTGCCAATTCCAATATAAACACCCAATTTCGGGTCGAGCGTGGCATGGCTTCAACGTTTATAAATTACAAAGTATGAGATTTCATTTGCATAAAAATACAAGTATTGATCGCCTATGCTGCCGCCATCTTTTTCCAAAGCTGACATTCACCTGCTTCATGTTTTTGCGGTTGTCGTAGATGCTCGCGGTTTCTCGGCGGCGTAGGTGATATTGAACGTGTCCGCGTCGACAGTTTCGCGACAGATATCTGACCTTGAAACACGCTTGGGCATGCGTTTGTGCGAACGCGGGCGCAAAGGGTTTCGCCTGACGGACAAGGGGGAAATCGTCTACGCCGCCGCCCGCAAGTTGTTTGCGGCCTTGGGCGAGTTTGGGGAAACAGTAGAGGGGACGCAGGGAAAGTTGGTTGGCCGCTTGTCGATTGCTGCCATCGACAACTGGGTTTTCAATGACAACGCGCCGATTACATCCGCCCTGGCCGACTTTTCCCGGATAGCGCCGGATGTTGTGATCGATTTGCATTCCAATGCTCCTGGCGACATAGAAATTGGTGTGCAGGACGGGCAATTCGCTTTGGGTATTGGCGTGTTTCACAACCACAAACCCGGGTTGATTTATGAGCCGCTGAATACTGAGCAGATCGGTCTTTTTGCGGCTTGGGTCACCCCTTGTTTGATGCCCAAACAGACTCTGAGCTTGAACAGCTCCTGCCTCAGGCAAACTTTTGCAACCGTGCCAACCTAGACGAAGGAAGAGTTGCGCCGGTTTCGCGCGGTCTGCGTTCGACCGCTGTGGCTCACCAGATCGAAGGCGTTGCGATGTTGGTGCTGACAGGTAACTTTATCGGCTACCTGCCCGAAGGAATCGCCGATATCTGGGTTCGTCAGGGCAGGATGCAGGCTATTGGGAACGGCCGGTTCGATCAGCAGTCCCAGATCAAAGTGGTACGTAGGAGAGGTGAGGAACCAAAGCTGGTCAACAGGACATTCCTTGATCTCCTAGTGAAGGCCCGCAGATAGAACTTTGTTGCTTAACCGAGCAAAGTTGTACCAGTGGCCAGCTTGATCCGAATTGGTCCAGCAAGCGCGCAGAGTGCCAAAGACGTGGCGTTGAGAAATGGCGTATTGCAGATCAGCACCGATACCGCCGGACATAGGTGATCCAGGCCAGCCAAGCAGAAGGCAGGCGATGATCCTGCTGGTCTTGGCCGTGATCGTACGCGGCCAACGGGTCAGGTTGGATCAACGATGCCCATTGCCATCATCCGCAGCGCGGTCATGGAGGGCACGAAAAAATAGTCGCCACCGCGGCATTCCACAAACGTCTTTAGCTTGCTCATAACATACGGGGGCTTGCCGGATTTCGGGTCGGACGGGATTGTGTGGCGTTTGTGGTGGTCGTGATTGCCCAGAAGGGGGCAGGTATTGTTGCCCTCATGAAAATCGAGCCCGTATTGTATCCACTGCTGCTGCACGAATTCGAACTGCCGGAACAAACTCGCGCCCATGATGATCATGATCACGCCCTGTTCGGTGTTGTCATCCTTGTGTTCGAAGTCATGCGGCCCATAGGGTAGGCCGCGCCGCAGGATGCGGCGGCGTTTGTTGAGCGCGCTGGTGGCATCGGGGTTTTCGAAAGGTTTGCCGGTGGGATGATCAATGCCGCCCTTGTTCAATGGATCAAGATAGTCACGGGTGTTCATGCGGCGCATATGGGCACCGCCGGGGCATTTGAAGCCGGTCATGTCATCGCCATAGCGGAAATCCCGCGCCGCCGGTGAGGCGACATAGGCTAGATTTTTCTTATAACCCTCGATCGGATCGACGCCTTCGCCCCGAAAGCCCATCTTTTCACCGAAGGCGACCCATTCGTCATAGGTTGACACCTTGGAAAGCGGCACGCCATCGGACCAGCGTCCGCACATTTTGGCGCGCAGGGTTTCTTTGGCTTCTGCCATGGAGACGCCCATGACATTGGCATATTGCCCAGCCTCTTCAGTGACAACCGCATCGAATGAGCCGACATTTTCATGTAGTTTACGGAAGGCCAAAAAGGTGCCGTTCTGCATGAACTCGGGCGGCATTGCGGTAGGGGGAAGTTCCTGGCTTTCGTCTGGATGACCAAGGATGAACTCGCCTGTAGCCAGCGGTTCCCAACCGTTGCCCATAAGCTTGCCACGTCCGATGACGGCGGTCTTTTCAATATCAGCGGGCAGCTGGCCTTCGAAAACCGGATTGCCGATGCCGTCGGTGAAACCGAAATGTTCCTTGGGCGTCGGCAGGGTTGCACCGCCGATTTTTTCAAAAACGGCAGAGGCGTCCTGATAGGGTTGATCACCCTTGGCCCCGACACCGGTCAAGTGTTTAACGCCGCATTTTTCAGCGGCCTCTAGCAGCCAATCGGTGCGCTTATTCAGCTCAGGGTGTGGGGTGACAAGATCAGCTTCACTCTTGCTTCGCACGTTCAGTGTGACCAGCGCGTGCACGTCGTCGGCACCAAATCCCAGCGTGCCGGGGGCCCGGCTTTTCTTCCAAATCGGGTCCCAGTGCTTCAGCCAACTCTGGTCTCTGGCGTCCTCGACCTTGGTTTGATCGCGGTCGCCTAGGATAAAGGCGCGCTGGCGCATGCCCTCAATGAACTCGGCCGGCATGGCCTGCATGGTGCGCACGGGCAGTTGCAAGGCCAACATGCCGGGAAAAGTCAGGGCAATGTTGGTGGTGCAGGTCGGTTTCGGGTTGGTTTCATCCCAGCGCACGGCGGTTGTGACCTTTTGGCGAACCTCTTCAAGAAAGGCGCGCCCGGCCTTGGGATTGGGGAAATGAAAGAAAACATAGCGGGCAAAGGGAAAGGAATAGCGGCCATAGGCACGGGTGACGTTCCCCTGAATGTCATTGAGATTAAGGTCGCGTGTCATGTCGGGCTCATGTCTTTATGAAATCACATTGGCTGGATAGGCCGAGGAAATGACGCCCGGCTTTTGTGTTTTGGCCCCGGTGTTCAAAGGCTCGTGCTCTGCAATGAATTCGCCAAACGCGGCGTGCAGCTCAACATCGGATTTGCCCTGATCTTCGATGAAGAAGTCGGTGAACTTCTGTTGCACGTAGAGCGATTTCAGAACCGAAGGCAGATCGTCATACTTGGCAGGGGCGAGGGGCTTTTCGCCGTTGCGTATGGCGTAGCGGATGAAAAGAACCGCAAGAATAAGCGCCAGAGCAATGAAAAAGAGGCCAGTGCCCAGGCTGGAGAGGCCGGTGAAGGGTACGTTTGTCGCGCCGAAGAGCCAGAGCAAAATCGAAAGCAGGCCAATCGCCAGCGGAGCCACCGCCCCAATGATCAGTTTCGTAAGCGGCAGGTTGTGGAATTCAGGCAACTCCAGGTAATAGTCGTGGAATGGCATCGTGGTCTCGACATGGCACTTGTCGAGGTATTCGGCGAACTGCTCGGCCGAATTGACGTCTTCGAAACCGTAGCAGTTGGAATAGACCGCACACAGCTCTTCCTCCATCGTATCCCAGAGCTTGCGGGCGTATGAGGCGCGCACCTCGCGTTGTTGGTCGGCGTTCAGGTTCGAGGGCAAGGGGTCGCCGTCTTCCATGACCGCATCCACATCAGCGCAAAATACCAGGTAGGGCGTTCTTAGCCGATCTACATGCTGTGGGATTATTGGGGGCGGGCTGCGCCTGAGACGGGCGACCAGCGGGTTTTGCGTGTTGCGCCCGTTATAGACCACGTCATTCAAAACGAACATGCGTGCCAGGTGGTTGCGCGTATTGCGGGCGAAAGGGCTGTTGAACTTGGTGTGTTCAGTGGCCGGTGACTGATGCGCGGTCGGCATTTCGGCAAGTGCGATGCGCGCCCGTTGCTCGAATGAGGTTTGCGGGTCGTCCTTGGGCGCGCCGGGTTTGATCGGGGCGAGGGTGGTGAGGAAGATATGGCCGGAGTCGAGATCAGGCATCAGCTTGCTCCCTCTGGTTTTGCGGCGGTTTTTGCGGCGGCCCTCAAGGTGTCAAAGCCGGATTGTGCCTCGTTGACGTATTTCTCACGGTTGACGTCTGCGCGTTCGGTATCAAGGCTGGCCACTGGCCCGAAGCCCGGATCGCCAAGGCCCTTTTGCATGACATAGGTTGCCTCGCGATAGGCGTCGGCGAAGTCTTCGGGAGAGGATTTGCCGTGCATTTCCGCCAGATCGCGCACGCGGTCATAGATCAGCAGGCATGTCTTGATATCGCGTTGAGCGGAGCCAGGTGTAGCATTGTAGTAATAGTCGGTATCGATCTGGTTGTAGGTGATGTAGGTCTTGAAGGGCGTGATCGGGATCGATTTCGGGTACTTCACAGAAGAGAACCAGAACAGGTCGAGACCTGATGGGATACCGTCAGAAAAGGCATCAATATACTGATCCCATGTTCCGTTGAAGTTTGAACAGAACAGCACGTAATCGTCCTTCACCTGCTCTTCACCCTGACCGAGATCGGGCCAATCCTTTGGTTTTATGATCACCCAGCGGGCGAAGTGAATAAGTGACAGCCCCAACAGACCAAGCAGGTTCGATGGAACGCCGCGCGCGGCCATGAACAGCAGGCGATTGATCCAAGTTGTTTTTGGGTTGCTGGGCGTGACCACATTCATCGCATAGGCTTTGCCGGCAATATTCGACATGGCGGTCCCTTTGGTCAGAAAAAATTTTTAAAAAACATCGCATGCATGGTGCATCGCAAATGAAGGTTACCATTGCTGTAGAATGAGTCGAGGAAAAATATCGGTCGCCGAGATTGGCAAACGGGCTTTACGGTGCAACCCATGATCGCACGAAGCTTTGATTGGTAGGCAAAGGATGCCCTAACCCGTAACGCTAGGCTCAAACGCTACATCGTTTTTGAAGTAAACGTCGCAGAGTTTGTCAGGCGTTCAGTCCTAGCATCTGATGGAGAGGAATTAGGATGAAATGAACTGGTTCTGACGTCCTGATTTTGCAATGGATCTATGTCAGACCATCCACGCTCGCGATGCCACAGCCCCCAGACACAACGCGCCAAAGCAGCCATCATAAAAGATCGGCATAACGGTTATCATCGGATCAAGGGGGTGTATCCTTCCATTACAGAATTTTGGGCCAACCCGCTTTCATGTTGGGACCGCCTCAAATCAAACTGGAACCAAAAAGTTCCGTCGCAGTAGCCAGCCTGAATCATGTACCCCCCCCTCCCGATGTAATCCCCTTTTTCAACACAACTAAAAGTGTAAGCTCTTGCAATCCAAACAAGGTTGATCAACCTATTGGCAAATGACATAGGAAAGGTTCAACCAATTGTAAGTCAAGAGAAATCCATTAAAAAGTGCATCGGTCTTTTGGCCCTTGGCTTGCTCACCGCTTGTGCGCAACAACCCCTTCCGATCGACAAGAAACCCGCAGGCCACGCATTCCTGGCAAGCACGCCACATGATCGAATTGCCAAGGGCACGTCAGAGACTGTGATCCGGGCTTACCGCGGCGGCAAGGATGACAAAGGTAAAGCCGTTTCAACCGAAGTTGCCGGTGCCAAGTGCACATTGACCTCAGATCACATCACAGCCGAAGTTGTGACGCCGCAGACAGTCACGCTTCCAAAATACGATCAGGATGCAAAGTTTGACGACCGGGGTGTGCCGCCTTCGATCCTCGTTTCCTGTGTTGACGGGGACTCAAAAGGATCAGCTTTGCTGACAGCGAAGCTTGGGGAGATTGTCTCCGGTTCCGGCAACCTCTTGGTAGATCCCGTGCTCATCACCGGTTCAGCCATTGCAGCAAGCACTGCACATTGGCGTTATGCCGAAAATGTTGAAGTGGCGTTAAAGTAATGTGGCGTGTTTTGGCACCCGCGTTAGTGTTGGCGGCGTGTTCATCGCCGTCACTTCTACCGCTTGAAGAAACGGTCACCTCCACACGGATTTCAAATCATGGCAATGAGTTCAACATGACCACCCTGACCATCAGGAGCTATGCGCCCGATGCTGAGGGGAACCGATCAGAGGTCGGTGGCGCGGTTTGTTCGGCGCGGAATTCACATGTCGTGATAATGAGGGTCGTCACCCCTGGAACTGTCGCGATGCCATCTTACCTGCAGGCTGACCGGTTTTCGGACAAGGGCAAGCCCCGTAACTTAAACTGGAGCTGTACACTCGACGGTAAAGTCGTTCGGTTCACTACTGAACCCTCGTCGTCTGTCGGGGATACAGTGCGGTCTGGTTCGGCATACGTTGATCCCAACACCGGGGCAGTGACCCAGCCGCGCAGCGCAGTACTCACGAGCAGGCTGAGATCCACTTTGCCGTGGACCTATCCAAACGTCGACGTCGAATTCTGACGGCACGCGCAGAGGCCTTGAACCTGGAAAGCAGCAACATGCCTGCTGCTTTCCCTTCCAGGCTTGAGTCGATCCTTGCAGATCATGTGTGCGAACTTGATCCCGTCAGGCGTTGCCGCATCTGATCCTATTGGTAATCGAAAGATCTTTGTCCTGAACGCTGTCGAATGGAGTACTCCGGGCAGTGTCGATAACCTGAGCACTGCCCGAAGCGGCCGAAAAAGCGATTAATGATGCAGACCCAAGGAAAAGTGAGGGCGCGTTGCTTGCCACTTTTCCCTTCCGTTTGGTCACTTGTCCACCATGTGCAAAAACACGAACTCTTTACTCGATCTGCATCAGTTTTTGCCTCACCTGGCTGTCTTTTCCGTTCCCGGCGCGCCGGGTTGTTTACCCAGCGTCACCCACTCACTGCGCTGTGTATTGGCATACGCAGGGGCAGGTAGAAAGAGCGATGGAGGCGGAAATGTGGCTGATTTGGCGGTTTAGACCTTTGGTTTATGCCGAAAATATAAGGGTTTATCTAAACATGAGACTTGGAGCGCCCGGATGTGCATAGGCGCGCCGTGAGATCAGCGCGCCGCCTTTGTCAGGTCAGTGGCCAGCTACCGATCCTCCATCGGTCAGATCCTCAAGCAAGGCGCTGAGCAGCTGCGTTTTGCCTGCATAACCCGACTTCTTATAGATCGAGTTGGTCTGTGCCTTGATGGTTCCCTCTTTGGCACTGCGAATCTCGGCCATTTCCGCTGTGGAGCAGCCTTTGATCAGCAGCCGAGTGACGTCACGCTCGGCCTCCGAGAAAGACCATTTCTCGAAATAGGCACCCAAAAGGTCTTCGAACGCGCTTGAGGCGCGGGCCACCTTGTCTTCGAGGGTCTCCTGATAGCGGCGCATTTTCAGAACTTCGAATCCAAGGATCATGATGGCTCCGAACAAGGAGAGCATAATCAGCACTTCCCAAACGTGAATATCGTCCCATTCATCGATCCAGGCGACGCCCATGGCCTCACCAATGTCTTCGAACAGCATGACACAAGCGCAGAACAGGGAGGCGAAGAAAGAAAAGGTTAGGCGTTTCTTGGATGGCATTTTTAGTCCAGTGTTGTCTGAAAGGGTGGAGATATTGGCCCTTTCATATGACGCGGGTTTCTGCGTCAAGTGCCAAGGTTTTTTGCCTGATGAAGAGGTGTGTCCCTTGGCTCCACATGCATTGAATTTCAGCCAGAACATGACTTTATTAGCGAAAGCGAAGGCCGAGAGGAGGGCCGTCGGGCATCTGTCCTGGCAGACTGCAATACGCCGCCAGTCTTTCAAATTGCCAAAAGTGCTCTCGATCTTGGTGCGACGGTTGTTGCGCCGCTTGTCGGCCCGGACATTCTCGTGACCAAGTTAACAGGCCAGAATTTAAAGCAGATCGCCTGTTTCACGGACGGAGAGACGTGGTACTCGCACGCTCGACCAATTCCACGGGAACCGTTGTTTCAAGTTCGCCTGTGTCATGGTTTTGCGCAAGGCGGCCAAGTAGAAGTTTTGCTGCGCGTTGGCCCAGAAGATGCCTGTCCTGCCGTATCGTCGTCAGCGCCGGAACGTAGAACTCTGACATTTCGATATCGTCGAAGCCCACCACCGACATATCCTCAGGTACCCGTGTGCCGCCGGCCTGCAAGCCAGAAATCAATCCAAAGGCCACCATATCTGCCGAGCAAAAGATGGCCGTCGGTCGATCTGGCATGGCCAGAATACGCGCTGCGGCATCATAGCCGGATTCAAGGGAAAAATCGCCTCGAATAATCCATTCGGGCGGCGCAGGCAGGCCAAGCCGCTTTCGTTCCGCAACCACACCTTCACGCCGAGCAGTCGTAAGAACATTGCCCTCAGGACCGGTAATGTGGGCAATCTTCCGGTGGCCAAGCGCGTGAAGATGGCGGATTGCCAGGCGTGCGCCTTCGACATTGTCACTTTTGATTGCAGGGAAAGACTGGTCTTCTACCCACTCGCACAGGAAGACGATTTTTTCTCCGGCTCCGGCCTGAACGCATTCCTCTAGCACTGTTTCTGATAGCTGTCCGTCCAGTGAAATGGCCCCGTCAATTCGGCCATCCAGAAAATACCCGGCTAAAGTGGAATCGTGGATCGGGTTGCTTTCCGTATCAGTGATGAGAACCGCATAGCCGGTGTTTGAGAAGGCGTCACTGATACCTGCAAGGATGCCCGAATAGAACGGCTTACCAAGGTTCGGAACCAGCACCAACACCGCATTGGCGCGTTGCATCCGCAGGTTTCTGGCCGCTTGGTTGACTCTGTAGCCCGTACTTTGAATGGCCTGCAAAACCGCGTCTCTGGTGGATTTCTTGACCAGATCAGGGTTGGACAGAACCCGGCTGACCGTGGCGGCCGAAACCTTGGCGACGCGGGCGACATCCTGGATTGTAGCGGGTTTTTGAATCATGGGTCCTGGTGGCAACGTGAGATTTCAGTTGACTCGAATCTCTGACACTGACGATTATGTAATCGATTTCATTTCTTGAAAAGGGGAAATTTTTGGAAATGTAATCGATTGCAATGGCGTTTTTGGCGCAATCAGGAGAGTGCATTGATCGCTGCAGGAAACAACATGATGATCGGAGCGGCCCATTGACCAACGCTGTCGCGTTTGACTTCTCCGGTGCACGGGTCACCGTGATCGGCGCAAGCCGTGGCGGCATCGGTGCGGCCATCGCGCGCGCCTTCAAATCCGCCGGGGCCGAAGTCGAAATCACGGGTATTGAGGCAGAGTGTCTGCCAGAGGACGCAGCGCGCTTTCCCTACACGCAGCTTGACGTAACCGAAACCGAGGCCGTTCAGGAGTTTGGTCGGGAACGGGGTGAATTGGATGTTCTGGTCAACTGCGCAGCGATAACGAAGCGTGGTGAGGAATTGGAGCCGGGATTTTTCGGCCACGTTCTGGATGTGAATCTGGTCGGAACTATGCGGTGTGCGCAGGCATTGCATTCCGCTTTACGGTCCCGCCGGGGCCGGGTGATCAATATCGCGTCGATGTACGCCCGTTTCGGATCTCCACGAAATCCGGCGTATGGATCATCCAAGGCGGGCGTTGAACAATTGACCAAGTCTTTGGCGATTGAATGGGCCCCAGACGGCATCCGCGTCAACGCAATCGCTCCGGGTTTCATAAAGACCGAACAATCAGCAAGGGCCCGACAGGACCCCGATTTTGTAGGCGCCGTCGAGGCGCGAACACCAATGAAAAGGTGGGGAGTGCCCGAGGACATCGTCGGGGCCGCGCTGTTATTGGCTTCTGACGCGGCGGCGTTTGTAACCGGCATCTGTATGCCTGTGGACGGAGGGCATTCGGTTGTCTGAAGGAGGTGGCAATGGCTGACGTTTCACAGGTTCGCGCGGCGGTGATCGGAACCGGCTTTATCGGGACGGTTCACGTGCAGGCCCTCCGCCGGTTGGGCGTGCAGGTTGTTGGCGTGCTTGGATCATCAGCCGAACGGGGAACTGCACGAGCAGCTGAAATAGGGGTGGCACAGGCTTATCCGTCCCTTGAGGCCATGCTGGCAGACAGCAATGTGGACGTGGTCCATGTCACGTCACCCAACCACGCCCATTTTCCGCAGGTCATGGCAATCCTTAAAGCAGGAAAACATGTGATCTGCGAAAAACCACTGGCAATGACCAGCAGGCAATCGGCCGAGATGGTAGATATGGCGGTCGCGTCGAGCAAGGTATGCGCGGTTTGCTACAACATCCGCTTTTACCCCCTGAACCAGCAAGCTCACGGAATGGTCGACCAGGGGGAATTGGGTAAAATCCGTTTTGTGACCGGCCATTATCATCAGGACTGGCTGGCAAAACCCACGGATTGGAACTGGCGGCTGCAGGCCGACATGGGCGGTGCTTTACGCTCGGTCGGGGATATTGGCACCCACTGGGTCGATCTGACGAGCTTTATTACCGGGTTGAAAGCCAAATCCGTATTTGCCGATTTGACGACATTCCTGCCCGAGCGGCAGCGCCCGACTGGCCCGGCCGAGACATTCTCGAGCGCCGAAGGGGCGACGGAGGCTGTGACTGTCGATACTGACGATGCCGCGGCGATCTTGATCCGCTACGAGGGCGGCGCAAAGGGCGTGATGACTACGTCTCAGATCAACATCGGGAGCAAGAATTCACTGGTCTGGGACATAGCAGGCAGCACAGCAAGCGCGGCGTGGAACAGCGAAACACCGGATCATTTGTTCGTCGGGCACCGGGATGCCGCCAATCAGATATTGATGCGGGACTTCACGTTGATGAACGCAACCGGCACACGCGCCGCAACCTTGCCGCCCGGCCATGTCGAAGGGTTCGCGGACAGCTTTCTCAATTTCTTCCGCGCCGTCTACACCGATATCTGCGCGGGCGAACGTGGACCGAACAGCACTTGGGCGACGTTTGAAGACGGCCACTATGAAATGCGCTTTTGCGATGCCGTTGTGAAATCGACCCGCGAAAACCGCTGGGTCGACTTGGACGAGGTTTGAGAGGGACGACATGAAACTTGGACTGCTGACTGCGCCATTTGAAGATACAGAGCTGATGGACGTCGCTACGTGGGCGTCCGGTAACGGGTTTTCGGCGTTGGAGATCGCGTGTTGGCCGTCCTCCGGTGGTGAAAAACGGCGCTATGCAGGTACAAGCCACATCAACGTTGACGGGCTGTCAGCTTCGCAGGGCAAGGATATAGTGGACGAGCTGACCGGCAACGGCATCGAGATTTCCGGTCTTGGGTATTATCCCAACCCGCTGCATGCCGACGCTTCGCATCGGGAAGAGGTAATCGAACATCTGAAAAAGGTGATTACAGCCGCAGGCACCATGGGGCTTTCTGTCGTGAACACTTTCGTGGGCGGCGATAGGTCACTGAATGTGGACGAAAACTGGGCGCGGGCGCAGGACATCATCTCGCCCATCGTCGATCACGCTCTCGGGCAGGGTGTACGGCTATGCTTTGAAAACTGTCCGATGATCTTCAGCTATGATGAATGGCCGGGCGGTCATAACATCGCCTATTCGCCAAAGATATGGCGTAGGATTTTCGAAGAATGGGGCGACGATGTCGGTATGAATTTCGACCCGTCCCATCTGATCTGGCAGTTCATTGACCAGACACGGTTCATCAAGGAATTCGGATCGAATATCGCCCATGTTCACGCCAAGGATCTGATGGTGGATCACGATGGGCTCTACGAACACGGGATCATGTCCGCAGGCATGGGGTGGCAGGTGCCCCGGCTTTGCGGTCTAGGCGATGTGGATTGGTCGGATTTCTTCTCGGGCCTCTATCGCGCGGGGTACGACGGACCGATCATTATCGAGCATGAAGACAGGCTGTTTGAGGGAACGGACGAAAAGGTAAAACGCGGGTTTTTGCTGGCACGCGACGTGCTGCAACCGTTCATCAAATAGAAGGGCGAAAAGCCCCGGACATTTCAATGATTGTTCAAACGGGAGGTACTACAATGAAAAAGCTACTAACGGGTGCGGCGGCTATAGCTGTTGCGGCGGCGTTCTCGCCAGCGGCGTTTGCTGCTGATTATACGATTGGTGTGTCCAACACCGTGCAGGGCAATGGATGGCGTGAACAGATGATTTGCGCGATGCGGGCGCAAGCCTTGGTGGAAGAAGACGTGTCTAATCTGATCGTCGCCCACCGCAACACGGATTCCGCCGGGCAACTGGAAGACATCAACAACCTGATCGAAGCGGGCGTGGATGCGATTGTTCTGAACCCGTCAAACCCGGACGCATTGAATTCGGCGCTGGATGCCGCGATGGAGAAGGGCATTGTGGTGGTCGCTGTTGACGCGGGCGTCACAGCGGACGGAGCGTATATCCTGTCCAACAATCAGGAAGAATACGCCTATCTCGGCGCGAAATGGTTGTTCGAACAGTTGGGCGGTTCCGGCGATGTGGTCTATATGCGCGGTATTGCCGGGGTGTCGGCAGATACCGACCGGGATAACGGCTTCAAGCGCGCCTTGGCCGAATATGACGGCATCAACGTGGTGCACGAAGTGTTCACCGGCTGGCAGCAGGATCAGGGCAAGCAGCAGATGTTTGACTATTTGGCCACGGGCATTCCTTTCGATGGCGTTTGGACCAGCGGAATCGACAACGTCATCGTTGATGCATTTGTTGAATCCGGTGCCCCGCTTGTACCTATCGTAGGTGCGGATAATGCCGGGTTCGTGCAGTATCTGACCGAAGTCGACGGGCTACAGGGCGCAGCGGTGACCAACCCTGGTTCGGTTGGCGGAGCCGGGATTGCGCTGGCCGTCGATATTCTGAATGGCAACGCCCCTGGCGAAAAAACCGTTCTGGTTGACCCTGTATTGTGGGAAAACGCGACCGAAGAGGGCGTCGCGACCATCACTGCAGCGCAAAACCCGAACCTTGATCCGGAATGGCCGGTTTCCGTCACTGTTCCCGGCTGGACCGATTACTCAATGGATCAGATCATCGAGTGCAAAGGTCCGGGCGACAGCTGAGATCGACAAAGATCAACAGGTCCTCCCCGGCCATGATTGGGCGGGGGAAGGCTCCACCTTGGAAACGCAGGCATTCATGACCGAAACACATCTTCTCGACGCTTCAGGGATCGCCAAAAGCTTTGGTGCTGTCCGCGCCCTCACGGATGCCGGTCTCTGCGTTTCTCATCGAGAAATTGTGGCGTTGATGGGCGCAAACGGCGCGGGGAAATCCACCTTCGTGAAAATCATCACCGGTGCCTTACAGCCCGATAGCGGGCAAGTGCTGATCCGTGGTCGGCAGGCCAGCGTCGGCAGCCCATCTGAGGCCCGCAAATCAGGGCTGGTGCCTGTCTATCAGGAACCTTCGCTTATTCCCGATCTGGACGTGGCCGACAATCTGCGCCTGACGGATACCCCGGCGCAGTCGTTCCGGCATTGGGTCAACGAGCTGGGGATTGAGGACCTGAACCTTTCCGACATGATCGGAGATTTGCCTTTGGCCACCCTGCGCATTCTGGATCTGGCGCGCGCGCTGGCCTCAAAACCCGACGTCCTTTTGCTGGATGAAATGACGGCTGCATTGCCGACAAACCTTGTCGAGCGGGTGCTAAAGGTCGTGCGCGAGCAGGCGAATGAAGGCATGGGCGTCATCTATGTGTCTCATCGGTTCAGTGAAATCTCCGAACTATGCGACCGGGCCTCGGTTCTGCGGGATGGGATGACTGTTGGTGATCTGGCAATTGAACCCGGTGTGGAAGAGCGCGCGGTGGAGCTTATGCTGGGTCAGAAACTGGACCTGGGCCGCCGCCTGGTTCAAGACAAACGCAGGATTGAACGGGATAACCCGCGCCTGCATGTCAAGGACTTGGCGATTGCACCAAAGGTTTCGAACGTGTCGTTTGAACTTTTTCCAGGGGAAGTTCTGGGCGTCGTGGCGCTCGAGGGGCAGGGACAGGACGAAGTGTTCGATTGTCTGGCTGGTTTCATTCCAGCTTCAGGCGGTTCGATTGAGGTAAACGGAAACAGAACCGCCTTCGGGCACCCTGCGGATGCGATCGCGGCTGGCCTGACCTTTGTCCCCGGTGATCGGGCCGACGCGTTGCTTGCCCAGAGATCGGTCAGAGAGAACATTGCACTGCCGTTTTCGGCCCGCGTACGCGAATGGGGCAACCTGAAGCTTAGGTACGAGCGTGAGCGTGTGGATTACGCAATCGATAAATTGCAGATCGACACGCGGGCACAGGGCGAAGTCCAGCGCCTGTCCGGTGGTAATCAGCAGAAAGTAACGATAGGCAGATGGCTTGCTACAGGCGTCGAAACGCTTTTGCTTTTTGACCCCACGCGTGGGATCGACGTGCGAACAAAGCGTCAGATTTACCCGCTTGTTCGTGATCTGGCCGAAAACGGGGCATCAGTTCTGTTCTATACATCCGAATTGGAGGAGATACCGCTGGCCTGTGATCGCGTTCTGGTCATCTTCAATGGTCGTGTCGTGGATGTAATCGACGCCTCAGACGCGGATGAGCAGACCCTGCTGCGCGCGGCCTATGGGTTGACTGAAAACGAGAGCGCCGCGTGACTGAGTTTGTTCGCAGACACTCCTGGCTCGTTGGGCTCGTTGCGTTGCTTTTGGTTCTGCTGATGATCACGAAGGCCATCCAGCCCTCGTTCGGCGCATCAGGGTTTGAGAGCATAGCCCGCGCCGCGTTGCCCTTTGCCTTTGCGACCGCGGGAATGGCGGTGGTGGTTATCGTCGGCGGTATCGACCTTTCTGTCGCGTCGATGATGGCAGTGTGTGCGGTTTCGGCGGCTGTGTTAATGGAAAAGATGTCCGGCTTACCCGCCATTCTGATTGTGTTGGTTCTGGGATTGGTCATGGGGCTGATCAATGGCGGCCTCATTGTCCTGACGCGCGTTCCCGACATTGTTGTGACTCTGGCGATGCTGTTTGTGTGGGAGGGCGTTGCCCTGCTGATCCTCGAAACTCCGGGCGGGGTCACAACCGATTGGGTGCAACAAAGCATTCGCGGCAGTATTGCGCCCGGCGTTCCCAGTGCGTTGGCGATCCTGATCGGCTGTATTGCACTGATTTGGCTGCCCATCCGGCGGTCCAAACTGGGTATCTCTATCTACGCGACGGGGTCTGACGAACGCGCGGCCTTTCGTTCAGGGGTCGCAGTCGGGCGTGTGAAAGTCGCGGCATATGGAATTTGCGGAGTGTTTTGTGCCTTTGGCGGGCTGAGCCTAGCGGCCCTGACCGGGATTGGGGAACCGGTTCCGGGCCCCTACCTGATGGCTTCGGTGGCCGCCGTGGTTCTGGGTGGCGTTGTACTGGGCGGAGGCAGAGGCGGCCTTTTGGGGCCGATCATCGCCGTATTCGTTCTCAGGATCGTTCGTACGATCCTGACGCTTCTTGCGATCGATCCGAATGTTACGACAATCATTGAAGGTACGATCATGGTCGGTGTTGTTCTGCTCGGTACCGCGGCAACTCTGCGGGGGGCAAGACGATGAGTATGGCCGCGAACGATCCCCCCTTTGTCCGTTTCGGTCGCTATTTGCGGGACAATCCCGTGATCCCGCTTTTGGCCTTTCTGATACTGTTGATTGCGGTTCTGGAAGTCATGAGACCGGGAATTGTCACGCCGTTCCGCGCTGGGCGGGATGGGATCATATCGACGTTCTGGGTTGGAAACCTGATCAAGTTTGCAATTCCGCTGGCGATGCTGGCCGCCTGTCAGGTGCTGACGATGCTGACCGCCGGGATCGATCTGTCGGCTGGTGTCGTCGCGACGGTTGCGGCCTTTGTATGTGCAACCCTGAGTTCGCTTTGGGGTGTGACGCCGGCCGTTCTGATCGCTCTGACCTCCGGGGTGATTGTCGGCATTGTCAATGGTCTTGGGGTTGGGCTGGTGCGCGTCCACCCGTTGATCATGACGCTGGGCACGGGTCTTATCGCCACTGGGTGTCTACAGGTGTATCAACGGATGGTGATCAGCGCCGGTTCCGAGATCCCTGCCTTTCTGTCATGGCTGGGTACCGGGCGCACATTGTCGATGCCCAATGGTCTTTTTCTGTTTGTGCCATTCGCCCTGTTTATCTTCTGGCTGATGCGGTTCACCGGGTTCGGTCGTCTGTTGTTTGCGCTAGGGTCGAACGAAAACGCCGCCAAACTGTCAGGTGTTAAATCTTGGCAAGTGTATATTGCGTTGTACGCGCTGTCGGGGTTGATTGCGGCTGTGGCCGGGCTGCTCTATCTCGGGATGATCCGGCAAACCTCGCTAAGCCTGGCCAACCCACTGTTGCTGCCATCCGTGGCTGCTGCGGTCATCGGCGGAACGTCGATTTTCGGTGGGCGCGGAAGCTTTGCGGGCGCCATCGTTGGGGCTCTGATTATCAGGGTTCTCGATACCATGCTGACGTTGTTGCAGATGCCCGAAGGCGCCAGAACCGCCTTGTTCGGCCTGATCATTCTCGCGGTGACTGCTGTTTACGTCAGGATCACGGGAAACCGATAGGCAAGAGGTCTACTTGGCTGGAATTGTGGTCTCGCCAAGTTGACTTAGGTTGGCCGAGCGACTGTCACGCTGCAAGTTCCACTGTGCAATCGGCCCGGAGATTGGGTGCATCCGCTTTGGCAAGACGACGGGATGTGGCGGATAGGTGGAAGGCGCGATATGCTAAAACACCACGGATAAACATTTTTTCAGGTTAGTTTCGGGTCGCTAACCCATGCCAAGTCAACAGAATTAAGTATGCTGCACGTCGTAACGCCGCAATAGTACACTTGTTTTTTTCAAACTCTAAACGGTTGGAGGATACGAATGCTGAAAGCCAGATTGATTGCAGCCTGGGCCTTGAAGGCAGGTATCACACCCGTATTCTTGTTGTGTCTTCTACAAACCGAAGTGTCGGCGGAGACGGCTGACGTTGCTGTTGAGCAGCAACCAGGCGCACAAGAAGCTGTTCCTGAGAAAAACTGGAACGACGTTCAATCGGTCCTGAACAGGCGTTGTGTCGTATGTCATAGCTGCTATGACGCGCCGTGCCAGTTGAAACTGACGTCGCCCAGCGGCATCTTGCGCGGGGCCAGCAAACAGGCAGTTTATCACACTGAACGGTTGCATGACGCACAACCGACCCGGCTTGGTATCGACGCCCAAACGCTTCCGGAATGGCGAGCTTTGGGTTTTTTCTCTGTTACCTCTGCCATGGGTGAGCAAGCGCTTTCGCCAGGTTTGATTGAAAGCTATCTCAACCTTCGGCATCAGAATCCTTTACCCCAAGGCAAACCGCTTCCCGCTGAACTTGGCCTCGCACTTGATCGTCCATTGATCTGTCCTTCAACGGAAGAATTTGCGTCCTTCAGCAAAAGCCAGCCTCTTTCTGGAATGCCATATGGAACAGCTCCGCTTGAACCCGATGAGTTCAAGACTCTTGTAGATTGGGCCCGTGGCGGAGCCGCTGTTCCGTCTTTGTCACCTGAGATTCCAGAAGAGATCAAAGAACAGATCGCGATGTGGGAGCACTTTCTGAACGCAGATGACCCGCGCATTCAGTTAATGAGCAGATATATTTATGAGCACTTGTTTCTGGCGCGTCTGCATTTTCAGCAAGATAACCCCCGCCGGTTTTTTCAGATCGTAAGATCCGTTTCACCCCCCGGTGAACCTATCGAAACAATAGCCACACGCCGCCCTTTCGACGATCCGGGCCAAAGGCCATTCTATTATCGTCTGGAGCCTGTCAGTGAGGCCATCGTTCAAAAAGAGCACTTGGTATATGAACTGGGGCCAGAGCGTATGGCGCGTTACGAGGAATTGTTCCTTGCCCCGGACTGGACCGTGTCAGAGTTGCCGGCTTACGGTGACGCAGAAGGTGGGAATCCGTTCAGTACGTTTACTGAATTGCCAGCCCGTGCCCGCTATCAGTTTCTTTTGGACGATGCTCTGTTCTTTGTGCGCAGCTTTATTCGCGGCCCTGTATGCCATGGGGAAACAGCCGTCGACGTAATCGAAGACCGGTTCTGGGTCAGTTTCCTCGACCCAGCGTCGGATCTGTCGGTCACAGATCCTAGTTTCCTAAGGGATGGTGCAGAGTATCTTGAGCTGCCGGTCTCGCGTGCCGATGGGGGTGGATTGGCTGACCTGCATGGTTTCTCGCACAGAAACCAAGTTAAGTATCTTGAGTTTCGCGACACCAGATATCAAAGCAGCGCGCTGCATCAGACAGGGTTCGGGTACAACGCGATTTGGGATGGCAACGGCACAAATCCAAACGCGCTGATCACGGTGTTTCGTCATTTTGACAACGCATCGGCCATGACCGGGTTTCACGGTGATATTCCTGAAACGGCCTGGGTCATCGACTATCCGGTTTTCGAGCGTATCTACTACAATCTGGTGGCCGGATATGACGTTTTCGGACGGGTCGAGCATCAGCTCGCTACGCGTTTGTATATGGATGAGCTGCGTATGGAGAGCGAGGACAATTTTCTAAACGTCATGCCAGGAAGCCTGCGACCGCAGTTGCATGACGAATGGTATAGAGGTGTGCTGGCTGAGTTGCATACATATTGGCATGAGCGTCGTGTTGATGACAGTTTTCCGACGGGAATTACTTTTGCGTCGACCAAGCCCAAAGAAGAGTTCCTTACGACATTGCTGAGCCGCGGTGAAGGACTGTGGCCGCTGGAAGACCCAATAAACAGATGCCCTGACACCACGTGTTCGCAAATCGACGACAAGAGTGTTACCTCGAAACTTCGTGATCTTGCAGGCAAAACCGGCGACTGGGTGAAGTTCCTACCCGATCTTTCGATTCTGGCGGTGGAACCAGACAATGGATCGACAGAGCTTTTCACGCTTGTGCACGACAAGGCCCACTACAATATCGCCTTCTTGTTTGACGAGCAGGCGCGCCGAGAGCCAGAAGCAGACGTATTGACGATCCTTCCTGGATTGATCGGAAGCTATCCAAACTTCTTTTTCAAAGTGCAGCAGGAAAACTTGAGCTCCTTTACTAAAGATCTGACGTCGTTGCGAACACAAGCCGATTACATGGAATTCGTGAACCGGTATGGTGTACGACGGACAAGTACCGAGTTCTGGCCGTTGAGTGATCGCATTGCGGAGGCATTTTTCAGTCAGGATCCGGTTCAGGCCGGAATCTTGGATCTGAATAGATACAAAGACCCAAAAGCTGGTGATGCACCGGATTGAATCCCCGCATATGACTGTTCAAGGTGTTAAAGGCCGCTCACGGCGAATTGCTCATTCTTTCCGGCTTAGACATGGCTCTCGTTGGATTACTGTGTCGGGTTGCAAGGATGCTTCAAAGCTGACGAAGGAATTGCGAAACAACCGCCCTAACTCCTGTAAGTATGAGCGGAAACCGATCATAGAACGGTTTGGATCGAATTCCGCTCGGGCTTGGTGATTGCTAAGGTTGCCGTTGGGGGATTTCGGCGCTTGATCTCTATCTTGTACTTTACGCCGCGTCGTTTTCCGCCGATCCAAACCCAATTCTGGTAGATCTGAACTCCCTCTATGAAATTAGTCAGGCAGAACTCCGTGGTCCCGGTCGTTAAGCGATTTTCCCCTTCGATTTGCACCGGTTCAAGATGCTGTCAGATTCTATTGACAGCCGTTAAGCCACCTCAAAAACACTGAACGTTGTAAAGTAAAGGGAAACCGACGACATTTCGTACCAAAAGATATTCTGATATTCTATTATCAATGACGATTTCCACTTGCGAAACGGGGTGAAATTCCCGGCCATGCGAAAGCTTCTTGCCGTATTAACATGCATCCTCGGGCTGCTTGCGCCTCGTGCTTTGTATGCCTGCGCGGTTTGTATTGAGCTGCCAGAGGCGTCCCCTGCTGATCACATACTATCCGCAGAGGTTATCGTCCTAGCAGGGCCCGCACCCGAAAACCCTTTTAGATTTGCGGCGCAAACAGTCCTTAAAGGGAGTACTAAAAAGCTCAAAGCCCTACCGGAAATTCCATTTCTGATTGATAGCCTTACACGAAGGGCATTTCGCTCTGATCCGACGCGTACCGTTCTGCTGACCTATGGGCCAATCTACAAGGATGGCGCTGGGCGTAGTTTTTCGAAGGGATGGAGGCGCTTGTTCACAATGAACCCCGAGAGAAGCGAGTTTCTCGAGAAACTGCGATCCTCCGGTCGGCTTTGGTCCTTCGGAGAAACAAATAGCCCGGAGCGGGTTTTGTTTTTCGCTGAGTATTTGTGGCACCCTGATCACGTGCTGCACAATATGGCCTTGGTAGAAATTGACCGGTCACCTTATGCGCTCGTTCGCCCAATAGGTGGCAGGTTTTCAACTAGCGAAATTATGCGGGAATTGAATGACTTGAACCGCTTCGCATACAGGTCTGCTGCAATTCGGTTGCTCGGGTTGCAAACTGATCCACAAGCGCGTTCGATTGTGCGCGCGCGCTATCTCAAAGCCTTGAAAGTCGGGGGGCTCAACTCATTTGAGTGGGCTCTTGCCGGTATAGAAGCAGAAAGGGCATTGGCGATCAGAGAAATTGGTCTCGCACTGCGAGATCCATTAAGGACAGAAGAAGATAGGGAACCACTGATCCGGGCTTTGGCCGAGGCTGGGTCGTTGCAATCAGAGTTCAGACCTGAGATCGTCCAAATTTTCGCGGAAGCGTTGGAAAAGCACCCTAAGCTAGCCCTTCAGGTCGCTATTGCAACGCGAGATTGGGGCGAAACAGTACTGCACCAGCAGTTTGAAGCTTTGGTCGCCGTCGAGGAAACGGACCCTGCGACACAGTTTATTCTCAACTTGGTTCTGGGCGCTGAAGTTGCGCCCGACTGATTAACCTAAGTTGGCAGAACATGTTTCGCTCGTCCGGGTTTGCCGCTTAAACCGCGCGAAGATTTAATGCTTCTCGCGAGCCCGGAAAAACGCTGCCGACGTCTGCAAGTGAAGAGCTGTGATTGTGAACATCTCCCCTCACTTACAAGCACTGCGAAATTATAAGCTAAGAAAATTTCTCACCGAAATCGACACGATGTGATATAAACAAAATCGAATATTTACGGGCACGAAAAGGCCCGGCGATTTTGTAGCGTTTAGTTGATTTGGGAGGTCACTATGCTTCGGTTTTCCGTCTGTTTGTTCTCAATGGTGTTGGCACCAGCAAGTGTACTTTCTGATGCCGTGCCCAGCGAACAAGCAGCTGAAGGTTTGTTCTCAGACCAACCATATTCGCCTTATGCCCAGCGCTCTTTCCCTGAACGTCCGCTTTGGGGGGACACGCACCTTCACACGGGGCTTTCGCTGGACGCGGGTGCTTTTGGGAATACCTTGCTGCCCGATGAAGCCTGGCGCTTCGCTAAGGGTGAGCAGGTAATTTCTTCCACGGGTCAAGCTGTAAGGCTAGCGCGGCCTCTCGATTGGATGGTTCTCACGGATCACACAGACTTGATGGGGTTTGCCCCGGACCTTCAGGCGGGCAAACCGGGCGTTCTTGCTGATCCAAAGGGATTGGAATGGTACGAAGGTTACAAGGCGGGCGGTGAAGAGGCCGGGAAGACCGCCTTCGATATCATTACGAACTTCTCGCAAATGACTTTGCCAGAGGTTCTTCTCGAGTCCTACAGCCCCGGGGCCGATGCTTTTGCCTTTACCTGGGAACACATCGTTCTGGCAGCCGAGCGGCACAACGACCCCGGCAATTTTACGGCTTTTATCGGCTTCGAATGGACCTCGGTACCAAAGGGTTTCAACTTGCACCGGAACGTCATGCTGCGCGATGGGCCTATCCGCGCCTTGCAGATGGTGCCACCGGTCACGCAACCTCCCTATGGCGATACAGACCCGAAATCGCTCTATGCTTGGCTGGAAGAGTATCAGGAGAAAACAGGGGGGCGCGCCGTTGCTTTTGCCCATAACGGCAACCTCTCGAACGGGTGGATGTTCCCGACCGAAGACACGTATCATGGCGGCAAGGTCGACGAGGAATATGTGGCGGCCCGCGCGAAATGGGAGCCGCACTATGAGGTCACGCAGATCAAAGGCGATGGCGAAGCACACCCATTCCTCAGCCCGGATGATGAATTTGCTGACTATGAAAACTGGGACGTCGGCAACCTCGATATCACCGAGTTGAAGACGGATGACATGCTCGCTGGTGAATACGCGCGCGAGGCGTTGAAGCGTGGTTTGATGCTTGAAGAAAAGTTTGGCGTGAACCCTTACAAATTTGGCATGGGCGGCGCGACAGATAGCCATACGTCTTTGGCCACTGCCGAGGAAGACAACTTCTTTGGAAAGTCTGTCAGTGTTGAACCTTCTGCGTCGCGGATCAAGCATCCGTTCATCGCCAATGATCTTGGCGAAATTCCCGGCGACCTTCTTGTGGCGTCGGGATACACGGCCGTTTGGGCGACAGAGAACACGCGTTCCGCTATCTTCGATGCGTTCAAACGGCGTGAAACTTACGCGACAACCGGACCTCGGATCGGCCTGCGGTTCTTTGGCGGGTGGGATTTCACTGACACGGATGTTGAAACCCGGTTCCTGGCCAATGTTGGCTATACCAAAGGTGTTCCAATGGGGTCAGACCTGCGTCCTCGCGAGGGTGATGGTGCGCCGTCGTTCCTGATCGCCGCGTTGCGCGACCCGGTTGGGGCCAATCTGGATCGTGTGCAAGTGATCAAAGGCTGGCTGGATTCCGAAGGCGCCCTGCAGGAAAAGGTCTATGACGTCGCGTGGTCGGACAATCGTGAGGCTGATCAAAACGGCAAAATCCCCGCGGTTGGAAACACTGTGGACGTGGACACCGCCAGCTGGACCAACACAATCGGAACCGCTGAACTTGTGACCTTTTGGACTGATCCTGATTTCGACCCGAATGCGCGTGCATTCTATTACGTCCGCGCCCTCGAAATACCGACACCGCGTTGGATTCTATACGACAAGTTGAGATATGGCATCGACTTGCCCGAGGATGCGGTGCTCACACATCAGGAACGCGCGTATTCGTCGCCGATTTGGTACACACCAGCCGAGTGACCCGCACTTTGCAAGAAACTGAAGGCTGAGGTAGTGACTGCTACCTCGGTAGCTGCACCAAACTTCCGCAGCGCACGTGCGCCCTTTTCTTGCGTAACCTTATCCGATGATGCCAGCATCTATACGTAGAACCAAAGAGCGTTTTACGCAGGAGATTTCATGCGATTACTGAAAGAACCTCTGTTCCACTTTTTCTTGATTGGAGCAGCTATTTTCATTTGTTTTCATATAGTTGCGCCAGAAAACGAGGTAACCGAAAACCTCGAGACGATCGTAATCGACGAAGATGATGTGGCGCTATTGTCTACTCAGTTTGAAGCAAGGTGGAAACGTCAGCCAAGTGATGATGAGCTTCAAGCTTTGATCGATGCGTCTATTCGTGAAGAGGTCTTGGTCAGAGAGGCCAGAAAGCTTGGCCTTGATCGTGGGGATAGTGTGATCCGGTCTCGGCTGAGTCAAAAGATGGATTTTCTGACTGAAGCCATCGCAACATCCGTTGTCCCAGAAGACGAAGACTTGGAGGCGTTTCTTCAGCAAAACCCTGACCGCTACGCAACGCCTGACAAACTGGCTTTCACTCAGGTTTTTCTCGGTGAAAAGCCAAGTGAGGCGGGAATTGAAAGGGCACTGACCGCCCTGAATGAAAAGCAAGACCTCTCGGATGTGGCGGTCTCGAGTCTGCTGCCCGCCTCAATGCCCTTGACCGCGACCAGAGTAATCGACTCGGTCTTTGGTGCCGGGTTTTCCAAGGGTCTCGCCAAGATCGAGACAGGTCGGTGGGACGGGCCGGTCCAGTCGGGATACGGGGTCCATCTTGTTCGCGTGAACGCAGTTGAGCCCAGTCAAACACCGCCTCTGGCTGAAATTCGCGATGCCGTGCTGCGGGATTGGCGGCGTGTCATGAGCGAAGACCTGTCGCAGGCGCAATATGAAACGCTCGCTGAAGGCTACGATATTGTGGCACCCGATCTCTCGGGCTATTCCAAATGAGAGCTTTGATCTGTCTATTGTTTGCGCTGTTGTTTGCGTGGCCCGCAAGCACCGCCACAGCACATGCGCTTGATCCGGGATACTTGGAACTTCATCAAATCGCGCCCAATACATGGAGCGTTCACTGGCGAAAACCAGATGTGAATGGTCAACCGATGGCGATTGATGCGGTATTGCCAGATAGCTGCGTTCCGGCGCACGGCCCTGATCCAGTTTCCGACGGTCGAGCGTGGGTTTCGTCCTGGGTCGTTGAGTGCCCCGAGGATATCGCAGGTCAATCTGTTGCCATCGTGGGGTTGGAGACCCAAAGGAACGATGTATTGGTACGCTTGCACCCACTAGGCGCTGAGCCCGCGACGCTGCGATTTACTCCGGACGAGACCATTCAAACCATACCCTCAGAACCGTCAACATGGTCCGTTTTTGCCGCTTATTTCCAGCTGGGATTTGAGCACATACTGGAAGGCTGGGATCACCTGCTTTTTGTCTTTGCACTTTTTATTCTGGTCCGCGATCCGTGGAGGTTAGTAGGGGCTGTAACGGCATTCACACTCGCGCATTCGATAACCCTGGGACTGGCGACCTTTGGTGTTCTGAACGTTCCCGGCCCACCGGTTGAGGCCGTTATTGCTCTGTCTATTGTTTTCCTGGCGATGGAGATTGTCAAAGGCGGCGAGGGCCAGTTTCGGCTCTCAAAACAGAAGCCCTGGATCGTTTGTTTCGGGTTTGGGCTTTTGCACGGTCTTGGTTTTGCGGGGGCTTTGTCCGATATTGGACTGCCTTCAAACGATATTCCAGCTGCCTTGCTTGCCTTCAACCTCGGCGTCGAAGCCGGGCAGTTGAGTTTCATCGCCGCGTTGGCGCTTGTTTTGGCAATCTGGCGCAGGATTTCCCTTCCGACAGGTCGAAGCCCGACCGTGCTGACCGCTTATGGCATCGGTTCTATATCAATGTATTGGCTCATCGAGCGCATAAGCGGATTCTGACGGTTACAATCAGAGCCAGCAAATCACTCAACCGGAGTGTACCAAATAGGTGAGGTATATGCGCGATCGACGACCTGCATCTCGGTACCTTCTGGCATATCAACGCCGAAGAACTTGGCGTCGTACGCTGTCCACCGGGGTTTCGGTATCTCAAGAACGCGTACGTAGTACATGGCGCGTTCAGAAGGCGCGAATTCCGGATCAACCCAGTAACCGCCCAAAGCGGCGTCTCCTATCGTGTTGGAATAGGTGGCTTCGGCAACGTTAACTGTGTTGCCAACATCACCGTCACATTGGTTTTCAACAATCGCGCGTCCGTCTGCGCATACAACATCCCAAATTTTTTCCTTGGGTTGACCTTCGTTGTCTACCCAACCCTTCACGATCTGAACCCGGTCCAGATTGGCCCCATCGGGATCGCGAAGCGCTCGGATCAGGAATGATGGCGCTTTGGATCCTTCGGGTTGTGGTCGCAGGTCACCGCCCATCGGCACCCCGCGCGCATACCCCTGAGCGGCGAAGTCCGGCAAAAGCGCCTCTTCTTCCGTGAAGTCCCAGCCACCGAAGACGCGGACACGAATACGCGATCCGGTTGTCCCGAACACTTCCTTACGACTCATCGCGTCGAACAGAGCTTCGCGCGTGTTTTCTTTGGCCCATACGCCAGCGAGCCCTGCCGCCGAAAGTTCTGAGGCATTGATATTGAGCGCCGGGTCTTCTCCCTGGATCAGAACATCTTCAAACCGGTTTGCTGCAGGTTCGACGATATGCGCCTTGCCAAACCAATTGTCCTCGCGACTGGTCGGCAGGGCCGTATGATTGTCCGTGGCACCGATCATGCCAAACTTGAACGGATTGGCCCCTAACCGGGCTTCATAGGAAAGACCCCGGATCAACGCGGGACGTGCGTATTCACGCGGCAGCATGTCAGGTGTCTTTGCTGCCGAGCCGGTAATGTTTCCTTTGTCCAAAAGTTCCTGGCCCGCGAATTCATCTTCCGGTGACAACATGGGATGTGCCTCACCCGTGCCTTTGGCTTGTGTCATCTCATAAAGCGGTTCCCAACGCATCCGGCGTTTGGCATAGTTTTCATCCAGCGGCGCGCCTGACAGTGTCACATCGTCGAACATAAAGCCGTTGGACAGGTTGCCATTATGAGGGATCGCAAGCATCGAGCCTCCGGTGGCATCCTCATAGGCTTGCATGTATTCCCAGAGTTTTTCCGGGTCATCGCTGTCAAAAGTCGACATCGGCAACACATTCATTGCGCGTGTTTTGTCGTCCCGAAAGATCACGACCCTGTGCAGGTTGTTGCCCTGCGGTTGGGACGTCCATTCGAAACCAATGAACGCTGTGAAAACACCGGGATCATTGTAGTGGTCGGCATTGGATGTCGCTGTATCCCATGCAAGTCGCTGCATTTTTATGCTGCCAATTCCATCAACGTTTTGCGCGGCAAGGCGGATCCAGTCGATGAAGGCATCGTAACCGTTTCCTGACTTGACCAACTGGTACCATTCGCGACCCTTTTCGGTTTCCTGAACAATTGGCGAATCCTGCCGGATAAACTCTGCAAGGCCAAAGTTTTCCGCATGATCGGCGAGAACGATGAAATCCAGCGGACGACGCAATTTGACCGGGTATCCAAGATGGCTGACGACCTGCTCTCCGCGGGAAAACCGGTAGGCGGTGTCTGGCCCCAGCGTGGCGCCAGCCATTCCAGCATCGGTGGACCAAGACGAGTGGAGGTGAGTATCGCCAAAGTAAACGTTTTGGGGGAAGGTTTGACCCGAAAAAGGTGAATACGACTCGGCAACAGTTGTATTCGGCCCCTCAGGAGGTCGAATGTCCTGCGAAAAAACTGCAGAGCCAGTCAAAAGTACTACGGCAGTCATTCCACCAAACAGGTTTTTCATTGAAGCCTCTCCCCATATCGACTTGGAAGGCCATTCGCCGGGTTAACCCGCACTGGTTTCCAAGTAATTGAAAACATATCGCAATATTAGCATAAACGGAATGAAACTGGAATTCGCAGTACCCTGTTCGTAGTGTCTCTCAAGCTACTGTCCTTGTTCAGTTTCCGAATTCAGATGTCGGCGCGTTCTGATGTCGATCTTTGAACTGTTCAGATCGACAATTCCACATCGTGAAAACAATTCACGAACCGATCTATAATTTTCCGCTTTTTTCCAAACAACTGGCGACGACGCCGGGACGCGGCCGGACAGGGAGGCTAAGTATGACATCGTCCCAAACAAGAACCTGGATTTGTCGCGGTGGGGTTTGTTTAGAATATACAAACTCAGCGGTGCGTCCGGCCCGCGTTCAGTATCGAAGACAAACAATTGCCCCGCGCGATAGGCCGCTTTCCCATCACATCTGGTCCAGCGCCGCGCAGTAGAGTTCCAACCCCTGAGGGCTTCGACAATCCGACTGTAAACAATCCCGTTTCGCTCATCCAAAAACGCGACATTGACGATGGCCTTGGTCGGATCGTTGGGCGCCCGAAAGAACACTTGATAAGACCCCAGAAATGGGCGCAGTCTCTGCAAGTCCCCGGGAAACACATCTGTCAAAGGATCGCGCCTACGGTCAGCCTCGGTTTTAGCGAGTTGAGTGGCATGGCGGCGCAGGTTCTCCGGATCACCCAGAAGAATGTGTTCCTCGATACCGAAAAACCGACTGATGCGGCGAAGGTTGTTGGGCGACGGAACGCTGCGACCACTGAGGTATTTGGCGAATTGCTGATGATTGATCCCGATATCCCGACACACCGAAGCAACCGAGGGGTGATCCGCGCATAAGTGGCGAAGGTTGATGGCAAAGTCGTTTTGCATCGGTCGGGTCTCAATCTTTGAGCTTAAACTCGCTAAAGAAAGCATAATGTAGCGTTATTGTTAACCCCATTCCGCCGGGCAATCCTTGAGGCAACAGGTCTATTCCCAAGGGAGGTCAATCAATGGATAAGCTTCAGTATCTGCGTCAGATGGAACAGCGACTGCAATTGCGTCAGGTGGATCGTCGCCAGTTCATGCGCGGTGTGTTGGCAACGGGCATGACGGTGAGCGCGGCGACGTTACTTGCTGATCGGGCTGTTGCGGCCACGCCCAAAAAGGGCGGAAGCATGGTGGCCGGGATCGGCCATGGCGGGTCGACCGAGCATCTGGATCCGGGTCAGATTGCGGCCGGCTTCCTGATCCCCCTGAGCCTTGGCACGAACGGTTTCCTCACGGCAATTGACGCCGATAGCAATGTGCAACCGTCCATCGCGCAGTCCTGGGAGGCTTCGCCAGATGCATCTGTCTGGACTTTTGAATTGCGCGACGGCGTGGAGTTTCACAATGGCCGCAGCGTGACGGCCGAAGATGTCATTGCGTCAATCAACTATCACCGTGGTGAAAAGTCGACCTCGACCGGGGCGCCGCTGCTGGCTGGGGTCAAGGCACTGCGCACGGATGGGCCGCGAACCATAGTTTTCGAGCTGGAAGGCGGGAATGCAGATTTCCCTGCCATTCTGAGCGACTATCGTTTCGCCATCCTACCGGCAGAGGGTGACAGTATCGACTGGCAATCCGGCATCGGGTGCGGTGCGTATCAACTGAAGGATTTTCAGCCGGGTATCTCGGCCGATCTGGTGCGTCACGCAAACCACTGGAACCCGGATGTGGCGCATGTGGACGAATGGAAACTGTTGGTGATTTTGGACACCACCGCGCGCATGTCAGCTCTGTCCGCCGGAACGGTCGATATCGTGGATAAGGTTGACCCCAAGACGGCCAGGTTTATTTCCCGCGATCCGAATGTGACGTTGCACTCTGTCGCCGGTACGCAGCACTACTCGTTCCCGATGCTGACCAATGCCGCGCCGTTTGACGACAACAACACCCGGCAGGCGATCAAATGGGGTATCGATCGGCAGGAGTTGGTGGACAAGATCTTGCTTGGTTACGGGCAGGTCGGAAACGACCATCCGATCGGATCGGGCCAGAAGTATTTCAATGCCGAGTTGGAGCAAAAGACCTTCGACCCGGACAAGGCGAAATTCTATCTGAAGCAGGCCGGGCTGGACACGCTAGATGTAGAACTGTCCACTTCCGACGCCGCTTTCCCGGGTGCCGTGGATGCTGCCACGCTGATTTCGAATTCGGCCGGGAAATGTGGGATCAACGTCACCGTAAAGCGCGAACCCAATGATGGTTATTGGTCCGAGGTCTGGAAGAAAAAGCCATGGTGCGCCAGCTATTGGGCCGGTCGCCCGGTCGAGGATCTTATGTTCTCGATGGCGTTCCAGTCCGGGGTCGCTTGGAACGAATCCTTCTGGTCGCATGAAAAGTTCGACAAGATTCTGGTCGAGGCACGGGCTGAGCTGGATACCGATAAGCGCCGTAAGATGTATGGTGAAATGCAGGATATTGTTGCGAACCAGGGTGGCGTCGCGATCCCGATGTTCGCCTCTTACGTCTTTGCCACACGACCAAGTGTCGGCACGCCTGAAAAATTTGGCTCGAACCTGGATCTGGATGGCAGCAGTTTCATGGAACGCTGGTGGAAAGCTGAATAAATCAGCCGAAAGATGTTAGCATTGTTCATGATCAGGGGATGGCCTGCTGGGTCATCCCCCGACCTGTCCGGGATAGTGATTTTATGAAACTCTTCATTGCCACCTTGTCGACCGAAACCAACACTTATTGCACCATGCCGACCGCGATGTCGGGGTTTGAGGAGTATTTTCTCCGCCACGGTACCGCCACGCAGGAGCCGCCAAACCTGATGACCGAGGCGCTGCATGTCTGGCGCGAAAGGGCCGAAGCCCTGGGGTGGGAGGTTATCGAAAGTCTGACAGCCATTGCCGAACCTGCGGGTCCGACCATCCGCAGCTGCTATGATGCGTTGAGTGGCGAGATCCTGTCTGAACTAGCAGCTTGCGATGGCGCAGATATCATTCTTCTGCAATTGCACGGTGCAATGGTGGCCGAGCATATCGAGGATTGCGAAGGCGACATTCTTGCACGCGCCCGTGCCGCTTGTCCTGAGGCGACAATCGGCGTTTCGCTGGACCTGCACAGTCACTTGACGGACAAGATGCTCAAGGCCGCCGATCTGATTGTGCATTTCCGGGAATATCCACATGACGATGCCACAGCCTGCGCGATTGAGTTGTTCGATCTGGCCTACCGCGCTCATAAGGGCGAAATCACGCCTCAAATGGCGTTTTTTGACACCCGCATGGTGAACCTCTACCTGACCAAAGAAGGGGCTATGAAGGATTTCGTGGCTGAGATGGCCGAGGCCGAGGCGCAAGACGGGGTCCTTTCGGTTTCGCTCAGCCATGGGTTTCCCTGGGGTGATGTCGAAGACGTTGGCGCGCGTATGCTGGTCATTACGGATAACGACCCGCATCTGGCAATGCGGTTGGCCGAGAAACTTGGTCGCAGGTTTTTTGACCTGCGCGACAAGGTGACCAAGGCATATTTGCCGATGTCTGATGCTTTGGATCAAGTCGGAACACAGGATGGGCTAAGTGTTCTGGCGGATATGGGCGACAATTCAGGCGGTGGGGCCCCGGGTGATGCCACGCATCTGCTGGTCGTAATGCTGGAACGCGGCATGACCAACTTTGCCAGTGGTTTGTTCTGGGATCCGGGTGTTGTCCGGATCTGTCGGGATGCAGGTGTCGGCAGCACACTGACCTTGCGGCTTGGTGGTAAGACCGCGGCGGTTTCGGGTGATCCGATTGACCTGACCGCGAAGGTCATGAATATCGTTACAGGTCTGGGTCAGCATTTGGGTACTGGTCTGGAGCCTATGGGATGTGTTGTTTGGCTGCGGATGGAGGGCGAGATCGACTTGCTGGTCAACGATCTGCGGGTGCAGGTTTATCACCCAGAAGCGTTCGAACAGATCGGTGTAAATCTGGCTGATAAGTCAGCCGTCGCGGTGAAGTCCCTTTTCCATTTCTATGGTCCATTCAGCCAAATCTCGGACCACATCCTTCAAGTGGCCAGCCCAGGTGGAACCCAGCCGGATTTTCGAAATGTCGATCTGCGCAAACGAAAACTTCCGTTTTGGCCTGTGACAGATCAGCCATTTGCAGATGAATACCTGTCCGACACCGGCTGATGTCCTAACGACCCGCGTGAATTGAGGTTGGATTTATCGGTACGCTAAAAAAGAAACGCCAGCCCGGCCCATCGCCTTCGGAGCGGGCCGGACTTGAGGATTACGCTGCGTTTACCCTTGATGTTCGGTCAAAGACTGTCCTTCAGCATCAAAGAAGTGCACTTTGTCGGGGGGGAAGACCATGCCAATGCTTTCTCCGCTTTTCAGATCAGTGTCCCCATTCAGACGTACGGTGACCCGCTCTTCATTTCCGCAATCGACAATCAGGAACGAGTCGGCCCCCAGATACTCGACGACTTCGATTGTCCCATCCGTCTGACCGGCACCCGGCTCTGCGATTTCAATATGTTCAGGGCGAACGCCGACGTGAATTGCCTCACCGGTCAGGGGGAAGCCGCCAGATCCGCCATTGTCCAGATGATATGAACCGTCCCGTGTCGCACATGGCAGGATATTCATTTTCGGACTTCCGATAAACTGGGCAACAAACAGGTTGGCCGGGCGTTCATAAAGCTCACGTGGTGTGCCCACCTGAGCGATTTTGCCGTATTCCAGTACGACGATCCGATCCGCCAGCGTCATTGCCTCGACCTGATCATGTGTCACGTAGATCATCGTGCGTTTCAGGTTCTGGTGCAGTTTTGCGATTTCATATCGCATTTCTACGCGCAGGGCGGCATCCAGATTCGAAAGCGGCTCATCAAACAGAAAGGCCGTGGGATCGCGTACGATCGAGCGCCCGATGGCAACGCGCTGGCGCTGCCCTCCTGACAGGTCCTTGGGCCGACGTTCCAGAAACGGCTCCAGCTTCAGAACTTCAGCGGCCTTTCCGACCTGCTCCTGAATGTCAGCCTTGGGTACGCCTGCGACCTTGAGCGAGAAGCCCATGTTTTCAGCTACAGTCAAATGCGGATAAAGCGCATAGGATTGGAAAACCATCGTCAGCCCGCGTTTGGATGGCGGGTGATCGGTGACATCATCGTCGTTGATCAGAAGCGCGCCGCGCGAAATGTCTTCCAGCCCGCCAATCATGCGAAGGAGAGTAGACTTCCCGCAGCCCGACGGGCCGACAAAGACGACAAATTCGCCCTCTTTGACCTTGAGATCGACGCCTTTGATGACCTGAGCGCTGCCGAACCACTTTTCGACGCCTTTGAGTTCTATACTGCCCATCAGTTCCTCCCAGCCCAATGCAGCCAGACAGCGGCCGTCCAGGTGAATGCCTTTCCGCCTGCGGGGCTGCCGTTTATCGGGTCGAAATATTCGGCGAAGCCGAAGGTTGAGATTAGATCAGCGGTTTTGCAACGTAGCAACTCGGCCTCTTCCTTGTGACCCATTTCGTCCAGCCCGAACCCTGCCAACATGTTCATGATCGCCCAGCTTGGCCCCCGCCAATATCGGCGAGGATCGAAACCCGACATTGAAGGATCATAGCTTGGGAAAGGGTACGGGACGGTTTTCAGAACGGATCGGGCGCGCCGCAACATGCCCTCAGAGTCCACACCCGCGTACCAGCACAAGTAAGACGCGTTCGAAACGCTGCCTGCCCATTCGCCGGTATGGGCGTCGCGTGAATCAAAGGAGTCCAGATCATCGTTCCAAAGCGATTGCGCTCCGGCTTCCAGTTTTGCGATGTCCTCCTTCAGGCCGTCGGCAGGCAAATCCAATGTCTTGCTGGCGACCAACAGATCCCTCGCCGCGCGCAATGTGGTGAACGACATGGTCGGATCGGCAACCCGGAACGGGTTTTCGTCAAGCAGCTTCTGCTGATCCCATTTCACGTTCCGCCCAATCTGTACCAGCTTGATATAGCGGTCATAGTCGTACTTTGTCGGGCGGTCTTCACTGTTCACATGCGTTGTGTCACGGCGCTGATATTCCCCTACGTCCGAGGCGTCCATCCGCGCCATCGTGTTGTCCCAATCCGGCGCATTGTCACGGCCAGCCTCCCAGGGATGCGTGGTGCAGACCGCACCACGGTCATCCAGACGCCACTTCATGATCCACCGATGCCAGGCCAGCAACGCCGGAAACAGAGCGCGCATGCGGGTCTCACCAGCTTCGGGGTCTTTTTCCCAGATCTTCCGGGCCATGGTTGCAGCAATCGGTGGCTGGATAATGCCAGAGGACGGAATGGGCCCGTCGCAACCCCAGACGTCAGGGCCAGGGAAGTAACCCTCATCCTGTTGGTGGAACAGGATATGGGGTACCATACCGTCATCCCATTGGCCCGAGAACAACGTCTCGATTTCGATCCACGCGCGGTCGATGTCAAACTCGGCAAAGCCAAGCGCGGCGATGGCGCTGTCCCAGTTCCATTGGTATGGGTACAGCCCTTCGGTTGGGATCGTGTAGCCGTCGCGATCATTGGCGATCAGGATATTGCGCGCCTCGCGGTCTGGGTTTGTGAGTTGGTTCATCTCGGTCATCCTTTGACAGACCCCGCTGTGAGGCCTTTGGTCATGAAACGTTCAAGCCCCAGGAACAGCGCCATGATCGGGACGGTGGCGATCACCGCACCGGCCATCAGGTGCTGTCGGGGAATTTCCGAAGAGTTCAGCATCGTTACCCCTCGGGTCAGGGTGAATTTCGACGGGTCGTCCAGCAGCATGAAGGCCAGCAGGAACTCGTTCCAAGCGATCATGAAGACATAGAGCGAGACCGACGCAAGCGCTGGCAGGCTGAGGGGCAGGGTGATCTTCCAGATCACCGCGAGACGCGACAGGCCATCCATCAGACCCGCCTCTTCGACCTCGGTTGGAAGGCCGCGGAAGTAACCCTGAAGCATATACAGCGCGACCGGGATCGTCGTCACCGGATAGATCATCACAATGCCAAGGATCGAGTTGCGCAAGCCGGTCAGCGAGAAAGCGATATAGATCGGCAGCGCCAGAACGATCATTGGCACCATGTAGATCAGTAGGATCGAGCGTGAGAACGCCTTTTGCCCTTTGAACCGAAAGCGTGCCACGGCATAGGCACCGGGAACGCTGAACAGCAGGGTGATAAAGACCGTCAGGACCGAAACATAGAGAGAGGTCCACAGATAGGTGCCGAAATTGAAATCCCGGAACAGTTCCGTGTAGCTGCGGAATAACGCCCAGCCCTGCGAAAGGTCCACCGAGAAATCCAGAGGGTTTTGCAACAACGCCTGTTGCGATTTCAGGCTGGTCATCACCATCACATAGAAGGGTATGACAACAATGGCGGTGAAGAAGATGTAACCGAACCCGGTACAGAACCGGATCACCGCGTCCTCGTATTCGTGGCGGGTGAGTGTACCGAACGGCAGCTCCTTCAGAATTTCCGCCATCGAAAGATGCATTACCACGGCCATGGCGATGACGGTGATCATCGTCGCCTGCAACGTGGTGTCCGAGCCAACCAGAACCGGGCCAAAACCGGTCAGGCAGGACAGGCCCAGCAGCGCCGTCACGCCCTGGCGTGCCGGGGCAAGACGGGCCGGAAATCGGACGTAGGCCAGACCAGCCACCGCCCCCCATATCAGGCTCATCAGGACCTGCGGGCGAAATGCTGCGCCCGTCGCGAAGGACATGGTTACAGCGATGGTTGTAGATATTACAACCAGCCAAAGTGCTCCCAGAACCGGACCGGTGACAAAACCATTGCGCATCACAGACCCTCCTCACGGCTGATGAAGCGGAAGAAGACAAAGCTGAAAGTGATCAGGCACATCAGGATCACAACGGCCACAGCCGCGCCTGCACCGATGTTCGAGATTGCAAAAGCCTGCTCATAGACATTCACGGTCAACGTGCGGGTGCCCGCATTGCCGCCGGTTAGCAGGAAAATGTCGTCGAACTTGTTGAACGTCCATATAAAACGCAGCAGGAACAGCACCGAAAGGATACCCAACAACTGCGGGATGCTCAGCAGCCAGAACTTCTGGAAGGGTGAAGCCCCGTCCATATCCGCCGCCTCGTACATGCTGGAGTCGATGGACTGCATTCGCGCCAGAATGAACAAGAAGGAAAGCGGGAAATAGCGCCAGATCTCGAACACTGTCACCATGATCAGCGCCAGTGGACGTTCGCCGAAGAAATTGATCGGATCGTTGCTCAACCCCATCTGCACCAGCAGCGCGTTTGCTGAGCCCGAGAACGGATCAAACAGCGTGACCCAGGTGAAGGCTACGGCGATTACGGGCGCGACATACGGGAATAAATAAAGGCCCCGGATGAACCCCTGACCTTTGAAGCTTTTGTTCAGCAACAGGGCAGCAAACAGGCCCATGACCAGAGCGCCGATTGTACCGAAGACAGTATAGAACAAGGTGACCCAGAGAACGCCCCAGAATTCCGATCCGTCAAAGACGCGCGCGAAGTTTTCCAGACTGAATTCCAGATTGGTCAGAATGTTCGGACCACTGCCAGTGATATCCGGTTCAGAACCCTCCACCAGATCCTCAAACGCGTCCTTGTCGCCATCCAATGTGACCGGAATGCGAATGCGTTCGCGCTGGCCGCCTTTCAACGTTCCGAAATCGCAGAACAGGTCTTGCCCTTCCAAAATGCAAGGGGCGGTGACATCAACTGCGGTGACTCCATCTGGCAGTACGTCGCTAAGGGTCACGCCCTCGACTGCGATTTCCTGACTGGAGTTGCGCAACCGGTATTCGATCCGAAGATCGTCGCCCGAACCGCGTAGGCTTTCACGTACGACGGGTGCAGGCGGGCGCAGGTCGGACAGCGTGAAGGGTTTGAAGCTGATCCAGATAATCGCCAGCAACGGCAGGATAACAACCAGCGACACGCTGATGATTGTAGGAGCCAGCAGCGCCCAGGCCAATCGCGCCTCGCGTTTGGCTAGGGCCCCTGTTCCGGTCGGTGGGGTGGCCGAAGTCATGGGGTACCTCGAAGGGTTGGGTGCAACGGCGCGAACGCCGCTGTAGATGCCAGAGAGAGGTCGCGTTACTCGACCTTGGCGAGTTCGTCGTTCATGGCTGCAACTGCGGCTGCGGCATCAATTTCACCGTCGATGTACTGACGGACGACGCGGTTGATTGCCTGGCTGTTGATCATCTTCGACGCCAGCGCCAACTGACCCTCGGCGACACCCCAGCGCTGGGCGACGTCCAGACCGCCGACGATTTCATCGATCATCGCCTGCTCATAAAGATCACCCAGTGGCGCTTTGCGGTCGACACCAACGGGGAGCTCTGCCCACGCTTCTGCGAAAGCGGTTGGGTTATCAGCATTGCCGCGCCGGACCGGGAACTTGCCTTCTGGCGCGATGGCCAGAGTTTGGGTGTATCCGTCATCCATGGCGAACTTCACAAAGTCGATTGCCGCATCGGTGTCCGCGTCGCTGGTGATGCCGAAATACCGAACATCGCCCCAGGCCGCTCCATCCGGGTTCGACGGGCCGGACAGTTTGGTCACGATACCGGTCTTGCTGGCCAAGTCGCGCGAGGTCGGATCGTCGTTGATGGTCGGCGGAGCGCTATCGCGCAGACCAGCCAGTTCGTCCAGAATGAAGGGCGACCAGATGATCATCGCTGCTTTGCCGTCAAAATACAGCTCTCGCGATTGCTTCCAATACAGCTCACCTGGGGGCGACGCCTTGGAGATCGCTTTGTAGAAATCCAGAACCTCGGTGGTCTTGGCCTCGTCCAGCGGCTGGAAACCGTCGGAGCCTACGGGGCTGACGCCATTGGCGAGAAAGACATGCTCCAACACCTGGCTCATAAAGTTCTCATCAACCTTGGTGGCCGAGACAAATCCGTACATTTCTGGCGGGTTATGCAGCGCTTCCAGTGCGGCCTGAATGTCGGCAAAGCTGTCCGGGGCTTCCAGACCGGCCTCATCAAACAGGTCCTTGCGATAGACCACCATCTGGGTCCAACCGTCGACCGGAACCGATGCGGTTTCACCATCAAAGGCAGCCATGGAGAGGGGGCCGGGGGCAAAGGTGTCCGCGCCAAGATCCTCGATCACTTCACTTGCGGCCCCGGTGTCCAGAATGCCCGCTTCAGCCCAAGGAAGGGCGTATTGCAGAGGGTGATAGACCACATCCGGCAGGTCACCGGCCGCAAAGGCAGCGGTGGCGCGGGTGCCCAGATCGCTTTCAGTAACCGGGATCACCTCTACCGTTGTGCCTGTTTCAACCTTGAACTGGTCGGCCATCTCTTGCTGTCTGGCCAGACGTTCTGGTTGTTCTTCAGTGGTCCAGAAACGGATCGTGTCGGCCTGCACGGACAACGCTGTCAGAGCGAGAGCCAGCGACGAGCCCAGCATAAGTCTGGCCGCTTTGGGTGTGAGTTTCATTTCAGGGTTCCTCCCAAGGTGTCTTCATTGGATTTCATGATTTTTTTCGCCAACTCCTCCGGAGTCAGAAAGGGTGGGCCGTCAGATGCACGTTCGGTCAGAGACGCCTCACCAAGTTCACGCAAAGTATCAGGGGCTTCGCCTCGGATTTGACGGATCAGCAAAGTCGCAAGACGGGCACCCGCCGCGCGGCTATCAACATTGAACGTCGTGAGGCCCGGACGCGCGTAGTGGCATTCAGGAATGCCGTCGTAGCCGATGATCGAAATGTCCTGACCGATGGTCAGACCCAGATCAGCAGCGACCGAGTAACACCCCAGCGCTGCCAGATCGGTTGCAAACACGATAGCCGTCGGTGGTCGGTCCAGCCGCAGCAGCGCCCGACTTTCCGCCGCTCCTTCTTCGCGTGTCCGTGCGCCATTCCGCACAAGCTCTGGATCGAATGGCAACCCGGCGATATCCAGCCCTTCGACATATCCGTCGCGGCGCAGATGGCTGTAGTTGAACTTCAGATCGCTGCCGACATACCCGATACGGGTATGATTGTGGCCTGCCAGTCGAAGCACTGCCTTGCGGATGGCCGTCTCGCCGGAAATATCGAACCAGGAAGTGTTTGCAGGAGGGGTAGCGCATCCATATCCGGTACGGCCATACAGAATGAACGGCACGTCCAGATGCCGAAGAAAGCGAATGCGCGCGTCGTTGACTGCGGTTCTGGGCAGGATAAATCCGTCGGCTTTATGCTCCTCAACGAGACGGGCCAGAACCTTGAGCGTGTCTTGCTCGGATCTCGCGGTTGATATCGTCATCGTCCAGTCAAAGCCACTCGCGGCCTCGCAAGCTCCGGCGAGGAATTCTTGCAGAAACGGATTGTGGCCATCCGGCTCGTCAGCGTTGAGTACCATGGCTATGGCCCGAACCCGCCCGGTTCGAATTGCCTGCGCATGGCTGAGCGGACGATACCCCAACTTACGCGCCATGGTTTCGACCCGTTTTCGAGTGGTTTCGGCAATATCCGGATACCCGTTCAATGCGCGCGAAACTGTGCTTTTCGACAGGCCAAGCCGCGCTGCGAGATCATCGATCTTCACACGACCAGACGCCTGCTGATTGTCAGGCGCAGATGTATCCAGCCGATTTGTAAGATTCGCTCTCATATCTTCATTTTTTGAGCCCGAAACCGGTTTCGGCAACATAATTGTCAGTTTTTTGAAAGCTGAACATTTGGCACTGGGGCAGTTTTGGGGTCGGAGGAACGGCTTGCGCGGTTCCAGCGCTTATCTTGAATGAATAGGTATTCAGCGGTTTTTCGAATGAACGAAACGCCTCTCAGCCAAGAATAACACTGTTCAACGAATAAAACTTTTTGACATGCAGGGCCAATATGCGGCCCCTTCAGTTACTGTCCTTCTATTGCATCGTTTGAACATGAACTGTCCGAACTGTTTGTTTTTTCGCCGAAGGTACGGTGTCCTCATATGTGCCGAGCCCACCGCGTGGTGAAGCGGTGATACTAATCGTGTCGTCCAGAGGTTTCGACTTGATCGTCTGTATCGTCGCTCTGCCGCCAAAGTTGTGACGAGACGGTCTGATCGTTTAGCAACTCAAGGTAGAAATTGAGAGATAGAAGGGGCTTCGCCTACAAAAAGTTTCCGTTGCGGGCGCGCCATCAAGTATCGTGATGATACTTTAATGTTGCATTTCGGCAATGAATGGTGCCAATCACACGATTGCGTGAACTTAGTCACATTAATCTTATTAAAATTGCACATATGCTGGCCGAAGTGGTGATGGGGAAGCCTCGAATTGTAGGCCGCAGTGCTTCAGGACTGCACCCCTTTTCTATGTGATTTTGAAGAGTCGGTTGCGAGGTTCAGGCGTGAAAACCAAATCAAACCTGTTGTTGTCAGTTTCATTTTGTATCTTGATTTCAACACCTTTGTTTGCTGCTCCTACAGCCACGTCCAAAGTTGGCGACACAGTAACAAACCCTGTGACCGGCTTGGATACCACCGTCAGCGCGCTGATTGTCGACCCGGCTTCGACACCGACAGCCGGGACAACCGCCTTTGTAGAAACTGCTGACGGATATGTGTTCCTCGTCAAAAGCGCGGGCGACACGATTTACAATTCAGACAATCCGCCGCTTGCATTTAGTATTGTTTCGATAAGCGGAACGACAGCCCAAATCAGCAACTCTGGGGCGACTGGAACGTCAAGTCTGTCGACTCAGTTGACGCTGTCACAGTACAATAGCAACTTCAACAGTTCGGGTACTCCGGGCGCGGTCACGCCGCCCGTGAATGTCTCGGGGCCGAACGGTGTGAGCCAGGTTGTTTACGGTCAGGATGGCAGCAACGGACGCGATGGCGCGCTGTTCGTGCCACCAAGTTCAGGCGGCAACGGGGCCACCGGGCCTACGCAAACCAAATCGCTCAGCAGCAATGTCAATGCCACAAGCAATGTCGGATGGGAGGTCGGCAGCGTCGGCGGGGATGGCGGCAATGGTGGAGACTCGTATCTGAGTTTCTGGAGCGGCCGCGATGGCGGTGACGGCGGCAAGGGGGGTACTGTCAACGCGACACAAAACGCCAGCAGCGCGATCCAGACCTCCGGCAGTGGAAATGACGGTATTTTTGCGTTCAGCCGAAGTGGTGAGGCCGGCAATGGCGGCAGCGGCTATGCGGCACCGGGCGGCGGCACCGGAGGGCACTCGGCCGATGGCGGCAACGTGACTGTCACCCAAAGTGGGGCGATTTCGACCAGCGGAGCGTCGGCTGACGGAATCTATGCCTTGAGCGTTTCAAACAATGGCGGCAACGGCGGTTCGCAATGGGGATTGGTCGGATCCTCTGGTAGCGGCGGCTATGGCGGAAGTGGCGGCACTGTTGTTGTCAACACGACGTCAACCGGCAGCATCCTGACCACGGGAGATTACGCTAACGGAATTTATGCCCAGTCCATCGGTGGGTCTGGCGGCTCTGCGGGGACCAGCGGTAACCTTCTGGTCTCGTTGATCGGCGGTGCGGACAACGGCGGCAATGGCGGTCAAGTCTCGGTCTCGCATGGAGGAGCCATCGAAACGCGCGGTAGCTTTGCGCGCGGGATTGTCGCCCAGTCTATCGGCGGTGGTGGCGGTTCGGGCGGAACAGCCGGTGGTCTGGTGTCTCTGTCCCTGGGCGGTGTCGGTTCGAACGGCGGTAGCGGTAAATCTGTAAGTGTGGCCGTGCAGGGCTCGGGCAGCATTCTGACTCAGGGGGTTGGGGCTGACGGTGTAATGGCGCAATCCATTGGCGGCAGCGGTGGCACCGGCGCGAATTCCTACGGTCTGGTTGCAATCGGCGGCACAGGTTCCCGAGGGGGCACAGGTGCGGCGGTCAGCGTCAGCAACTATGGGCGCATCGTGACTCAAGGGGACGGCGCGCGAGGCATCATTGCGCAGTCCATCGGTGGCGGCGGTGGTGACGGCGGTTCGTCCGGTGGGATGGTGTCCGTGGGAGGCAACGGCAGCGGCGGCGGCGGCGGATCGACGGTGACCATTGTAAATGATGGCATCATCACCACTGGCGGTGACGATGCGATGGGCATCCTGGCTCAGTCCATCGGCGGCGGCGGCGGCAATGGCGGCTCGTCCGGAGCGGTCGGGGCTTTTGTAGGGGTGGCCATCGGCGGGGATGGCGGGGCTGGCGGCAAAGGCGGTGACGTCAACGTCACGTTGTCCAACACCGATAGCAGCCAGCCATCTGCGATTCAGACGTCCGGCGACCGGTCGACGGGCGTGTTCGCACAGTCGGTTGGCGGCGGTGGCGGCAATGGCGGCGGGGCTGTTTCGGTTGCCGTGGGTGCATTTGGCGCGGCTTCGGTTTCGGTCGGCGGATCGGCAGGCAGTGGTGGCGACGGTGGCAACGTGACGCTCAGCGGCGGTGGTTCAGCTTCGGTGCAGACCGGAGGGGAAGACTCCACCGGCGTCCTGCTGCAATCGGTTGGAGGCGGCGGCGGTAACGGCGGATATGCTGTCTCGGTCGCGGTATCGGGCGGCCCGGTCTCCGGCTCTCTGGCCGTGGGCGTTGGCGGCGAAGGAAGCAGCGGTGGCAAGGGCGGAAACGTCACGGTTGGCCAGTTCAACAGTAGTGGTGTGGCCACTGCCGCAGGGTTTGATGGCACGGTAGTGACCACCGGAAACCGGTCAACGGGTATGTTATTCCAGTCCGTTGGTGGAGGTGGCGGCAATGGCGGTCTGGCCGTGGCTGCAACGGGCGGTGCTTCGGCCTTGTTTTCTGGCAATGTTTCCGTTGGAATCGGTGGGAAAGCGGGCAGCGCCGGAAACGGTGGTATTGTGCAGGTTTCCACCAATGCGGATGTGACGACAACAGGCACAAACTCAAGCGCGATCATTGCGCAGTCCGTCGGTGGCGGCGGTGGCAATGGTGGCGGCAGCATCGCAGCTGGTATCAGCGCAAGCGGCGGGGCTGCGGTCGGGATCAATGTGGGCGTTGGCGGAGACGGCGGCGGTGCCGGTACCGGAGGCAACGTCACTCTGGTCGCTGGTGGAACCTCAATCGAAACCAGCGGGGCATTTTCCAGCGGCGTGGTTGCGCAATCTGTTGGCGGCGGTGGCGGCAATGGCGGTTATGCTGTCGGTGCCAGCGCCGATATCGGCGGTGCAGCTGCAGGATCTGTCAGCGTCGGACTTGGCGGCAAAGCTGGCGGCGGCGGAACAGGTGGAACTGTTACGGCACAGGTCGGCGCAAATGTAACAACACGAGGGAACGATTCCGGTGCCGTCGTCGTGCAGTCCGTCGGTGGCGGTGGCGGCAACGGTGGTTTCAGCGTCGCGGCTGGATTGGCCGCGGGTGGCGCAGGGGCCGGAACAGTTGATGTGGGCCTTGGCGGTAAGGGCGGTAGCGGCGGCGCAGGTGGCACGGTCACTGGCGTTCGCGTCAATGGCGATGTCCGGACCGAAGGGCTGCGCTCCTCCGGTGTGGTGATCCAGTCGATTGGCGGCGGTGGTGGTAATGGTGGCTTCAACGTTACCGCAGGCGTTGCGGCTGCAGGCGCCGGAGCCGGTTCGATCGGTGTCGGTCTAGGGGGCGACGGGGCTTCGGGAGGCGACGGTGGCATTGTAGATGGCCAGGTTGCCGGCAACGTCACAACCCTATCCGATAATTCAAGCGGCGTTGTGTTCCAATCCATCGGCGGCGGTGGCGGTAATGGCGGTTTCAACGTCACAGCCGGGATCGCAGGGGCCGGTGCCGGTGGCGGGGCCGTTACGGTGGGTCTCGGCGGCGGTGGCAATGGCGGCGGGATCGGAAAATCGGTCACTGGTCGTGTGACCGGCACTGTCAGCACAGGCGGAGCGGATTCTACGGCAGTTCTGGCACAATCCGTTGGCGGCGGCGGTGGCAACGGTGGGTTCAACGTCAGTGCCTCAGTGGCGGGCGCTGGTGTTGCCAGTGGTGCGGTCTCGGTCGGCTTGGGCGGTGACGGTGGCACCGGGGCTACCGGCGGTTCGGTGAATCTGACAACAACCAATTCCATTGTAACGGCCGGGGATCGGTCCTCGGGCGTAGTGGCGCAATCCATCGGTGGCGGCGGTGGCAATGGCGGCTTTAACATTTCCGGTACCGGAGCAGGAGCGGGTACGGCCAGCGGTGCAGTCAGCGTCGGGCTGGGTGGCACCGGCGCGGGTGGCGGCAACGGCGGTACGGTTACTCTGACCTCGAACGGCACGATCCTGACCCAGGGCAACTCGGCCACGGCGTTTCTGGCGCAATCCATCGGTGGTGGCGGTGGCAATGGCGGCTTCAACGTCAGTGCGGCGGTCCAGGGGTCTGGCGTTGCAGGCGGTGGCGTATCCGTCGGTCTGGGTGGAGACGGCGCAGGCGGCGGAAACGGCAACACTGTTATCGCGACATCCAATAACGCGGTTGAAACCCGCGGCGACAGTTCCTCGGGTGTGGTTGCTCAGTCGATTGGCGGCGGCGGCGGTAATGGCGGATTCAACGTAGCCCCGGTTCTGTCGGGGGCGGGTACGGCCAGCGGCGCGGTCAGCGTCGGACTTGGCGGCAAAGGTGACACAGGTGGCAATGGCGGCACTGTCACGTTGACGTCGAACGGGACCATTCTGACCGATGGCTTTGCATCCAGCGGGTTTGTCGCGCAGTCGCTTGGCGGCGGCGGCGGAAACGGTGGCTTTAACGTCTCACCTACGGTCTCGGGTGCTGGCACGGGGGCTGGTTCGGTTTCCGTTGGCCTTGGCGGCTCGGGAGCCGGAGGCGGCAATGGTAGCCGGGTCACGGCGAACACAACGGCGGATGTCGTAACCAAAGGTGGTGCCTCGGTTGGTATTCTGGCGCAATCCGTCGGTGGCGGTGGTGGCAATGGCGGCTTTAACGTGTCGCCAGCACTTGCAGGCGCAGGCACCGGGTCTGGTGCGATCAGCGTAGGTTTGGGTGGGTCCGGTGGCAGCGGCGGCACTGGTGGTGTCGTTGGCCTGACAGTTGCCAACAATGTCCGAACCGAAGGCGCACAATCCAGCGCGGTTGTCGCCCAATCTATCGGTGGAGGCGGCGGCAATGGCGGCTTCAACGTTTCAGCTTCGGTCGGCGGTGCAGGCACCGGGTCAGGCGCAGTTGCCGTAGGTCTAGGTGGTCGCGGCACCGGCGGTGGCGATGCCTCTGCGGTTACAGCAAACGTAACCGGCAATTTGGTAACCCTTGGGAACACCTCTACCGGTCTTCTGGCGCAGTCCGTTGGCGGCGGTGGCGGCAATGGCGGCATGAACATCTCGGTCGCGGTTGCTGCGGCAGGTACAGGATCGGGTGGAGCTTCAGTCGGTCTTGGCGGCGCGTCCGGCACCGGCGGAAATGGCGGTACGGCCACGGCCACTCTGAACGGCAACGTCTCGACCCAGGGCGACGAGTCCGGCGGTGTCATCGTGCAGAGCCTCGGCGGCGGTGGCGGCAATGGCGGCATGAATGTTTCGGCCACGGTCACAGTTGCTGGAAAGGGCAGCGGCGGCGCTTCTGTCGGGCTCGGCGGCAGCGGCGGCAGCGGCGGTGACGCCAATACGGCCACCGGGACAGTTGTCGGAAACGTCACGACTGCGGGCGACAATTCGGGCGGTGTTCTGGTTCAATCGGCTGCAGGCGGTGGCGGTAACGGAGGGCTGAATGTCTCGGCTGCCGTCAACATCTCGGGCACTGGTGGCGGCGCGGTTGGTGTCGGCATCGGTGGATCCGGCGGCAGTGGCGGTAATGCAAGCGCAGCCACGGGCTCGGTTACTGGCGATGTCACCACTACCGGCGAGAATGCGGCCGGGGTACTGGTGCAGTCCGTCGGAGGCGGCGGCGGCAACGGCGGTGTCAACATCTCGGGCGCGCTCAGCATTGCGCGTACGGGATCGGGTGCTGCGGGGATTGGCGTTGGTGGTTTCGGCGGCAGCGGTGGAACCAGCGGCGTGGTCGGCAATACGTTTGCGGGTAATGTCAGCACCTCGGGCACACGTTCGGCAGGCGTTGTCGCGCAAAGCCTTGGCGGCGGTGGCGGTAACGGAGCCACCAACATCTCGGGCGCGATTTCCGTGGCCAGCAACTATTCCGGCGCGCTGGGGATCGGTGTTGGTGGCTTTGGCGGCAGCGGAGGCGCGGCAGAGAATGTGACCCAGCAGGTCACGGGTACCGTTAATACGACAGGCGACGACTCGGTCGGCATTCTGACGCAGAGCCTCGGCGGCGGTGGCGGCAACGGTGGCACGAATATTTCAGCGGCCCTGTCCTTGTCACGTTCGGCCAACGCAGCGGTTGGCATCGGTGTCGGCGGATTTGGTGGCGGTGGTGCGGATGCAGGCGCGCTGGTTCAATCGACCGTCACGGGCGGTGTCCGGACCGGCGGCGACCGCAGTACGGCTGTTTTGACGCAGAATCTCGGCGGCGGCGGCGGCAATGGCGGCACGAATATCTCAGGCACGCTGGGCATCAGTCAGCAAAACGGCGGCGCAATCAGCTTGGGCGTTGGTGGTTTCGGCGGCGGCGCCGGAAACGCGGGAAATGTGATCAGCACCCTGCGGTCCAGCACAAGCGGCAGCGCGACCAGCTCGATTGTCACAACAGGTGTGGACAGTATTGGTGTGATGGCCCAATCCGTTGGCGGCGGCGGTGGTAATGGCGGTCTTAATGTTGCCGGTGCGGTGAATTTGACCGGCAAATCCGGTGCGGCCGTGGGCCTTGGTCTTGGCGGCTTTGGCGGTGGCGGCGGAGATGCCGGAACGGTGACGCTGGACGTTCAAAGCGACGTTGTAACGGCAGGTGACGGGTCGCACGGTCTGTTCGCCCAAAGCCTTGGCGGCGGTGGCGGCACCGGAGGCGTAAACATTTCGGGCGCATTGTCTTTGACCAAACCTTCGGGCTCGAACACGATTTTCTCGGTTGCGGCGGGTGTTGGCGGTTTTGGCGGATCGGGCGGCAATGCCAGCGCGGTTGATCTGGACTACACCGGGAACCTGCAAGCGGTGCCGATGGTGCAGCAATCTAACGGTACGTTTGTGGTCGACCAAAGCAAAGGTGCCAGCGGTATAATCGCACAGTCGCTGGGTGGCGGCGGTGGCAATGGCGGCACCAATGTATCCGGTGGCCTTGCAATCAGCGGCAAACCCGGTGCGGGTCAGACGGATCAGAGTAAATCCTATGCTGTGGTCGTAGGCGTCGGCGGCTTTGGTGGCGTCGGCGGCGATGCCGGAAACGTTGATGTGAACATCGGCGCAGGCAGTACGATACGAGCGCATGGTACCGGACAATCAGGTCTGCTGGCGCAATCCGTTGGCGGTGGCGGTGGCAATGGCGGGATGAACGTATCCGGCGGGATCGTTTCCGACAGCTCTCTGATCGTGGGCGTTGGCGGCTTCGCAGGCAATGGCGGTAAAGCGGGCGACGTTTCTGTAACGTCACAGGCCAATATTACCGTGACGACAAACCCGGACGACATCTCGATCCCGAACACAACGACTTTCGAAGACAAGCTGCGTAATTTTCTGGGCAACACGATTGTGGACGACACGCAGGAGCTGGCCTCGAATTTCGGGCTGGAACGTCTTTTCATCGATATGGGTGTCTTTAACGAAGACAAACAGGACACAGATGGTTCTGCCGGTTTGCTGGCGCAATCCATCGGCGGCGGTGGCGGCAATGGCGGCCTGAACGTGTCGGGCGGTATTGCGCTGAGCAAGGACGGCAAGATTCCGTCCGTTACATTCGGCGTCGGTGGTTTTGGCGGTAACGGCAACGTTTCCGGCAACGTGACCGTGGATCACGCCGGGGCTGTTTCGGTCGCGGGCAACTGGAAGCACGGTGTGCTGGCGCAGTCCATCGCAGGCGGAGGCGGCAACGGGGCCCTGAACGTGACCGGCCAGTTGAACTATGGGGATTCCAACAATTCGGATGGCAAAACCGACCTCAGCATTGTCGGAGGCCTGGGCGGCCATGGCGGTACTGGCGCCGATGCAGGCAATGTTTCAGTTACGCAAACCGGCGATATCGCGACGAATGGGTATCACGCACGCGGGCTCTTTGCTCAAAGCATCGGTGGCGGCGGTGGTACCGGTGGGATCAACGCGACTTTTGTCGGCACCAAGGACAGCTCACCCATCGCGATGGGCATCGGTGGCTTTGGCGGCGGAGGCGGTGACGCGGGCAGTGTCACTGTGGCACGCGGCACTGCTGTTGCGGCAGCGGGCACCATCACGACGGATGGTGTCGGTTCGCACGGGATCGAGGCGTCCAGCATCGGCGGCGGTGGTGGTGATGCCGGAATCAACGCGGTTGTGGGCATAAGTAAAACCACAGGTAGCAAGAGCAATGGTGGCACGGGCGATTCCAGTGGTCGAAAAACGCCCACGAACACGGGCGTCGATGCCTCTGTGATCGCCAACTACAATGCGGTTCTGGACCAGTTGGAAGGCAAGGTGAACCCGGCGGATTCCTCGGGCAACAAGACCGGCGTGTCGGCCGTGGTGGCCATCGGCGGTTCTGCCGGGACTGCTGGGGATGGCGGCACGGTGGATGTCGACCATTATGGCAATGTGCTCACCAAGCAGGACAGCAGCCATGGCATTTTCGGCCAATCCATCGGTGGCGGTGGCGGTAACGCAGCCCTGAACTTGGGTATGACCTACGAGTTGGCCTCGGACGCGACCAACAAGGGCTTTGGATTGGCCATTGGTGGCGGTGTAGGCAATGGCGGCAACGGTGGAGCGGTGGATCTGCGCCACACCGGTAACATCACCACGCAAGGGGCAAACTCGCACGGCTTGTTCGCACAGTCAGTTGGCGGCGGCGGCGGCAATGCTGGATACAACTCGGCCTCGACCTCGGTGGATGGCGGCAACGTGAACATTCAGATCGGTCGGGTCGGTGGCACCGGAGGGCGCGGTGGAAATGTCTACGCCAGCTCGAACGGGATCATCAGCACCTCGGGCAACAGCTCTTACGGTTTCTTCGCGCAGTCGATCGGTAACGGTGGCGGCAACTCGACCTCTACTTCGGTCAGCATTGGCACACCTAAAACCGGCGATAGCAAAGGCAACAAGGCCAGCTTGTCGGTCGGGCTGGAAGGCGGCACAGGGGGCGAAGCAGGTGACGTAACAGCCGTGGTCGCGGGCACGGTGGTCACGCGGGGTACGGATGCGCATGGTGTATTTGCCCAGGCCGTTGGCGGCGGCGGCGGTAATGGCGGCAAGGCCAGCAACTCGGCGGGCAAAGGTACGTCGATTGCATTGTCCATTGGGGGCAGCGGCGGCTCCGGAGGCCTTGGCGGCAAGGTTGATGTCACCAATACGGCGCGGGTCGCAACCTTTGGCAATCGGTCCAATGGGCTGCTGGCGCAATCCATCGGAGGTGCAGGTGGCACCGGCGGTATGGTGCAGGCGGGTCAATCGAACCTCGACACCATCAAGGCAGTGGTCAACCCGTCGACGGTGGGTACCACGGCGTCGATCAATGTTGGTGGCACCGGCGGGGACGGCATGACTTCGGATACCGTGACCGTGGACAGTGACGGGATCATCACGACCGAAGGGTCAATGTCACATGGTATCTTTGCTCAGTCCGTCGGTGGCGGTGGTGGCATGGGTGGTGTGGTGGAAAACCGGATCATCAGCTTGCGCAAGGACATCGGGAACACGGCAACCCTGTCCGTCGGTGGTAATGGCGGTACAGGGGCAACCTCTGCCGCAGTGTCGGTTACCAACCGCGACCTCATCCAGACCAACGGTGACAAATCCTCCGGTATCTACGCACAGTCCGTCGGCGGAGGCGGTGGTGACGCGCAACAGGTGCGCAACATCATTCTGGGCCGGTCCTCGGATGGGGCAACGACAAACGCCATTCTGATCGGAGGCACCGGTGGTACCGGCGGTGCAGGCAGCACTGTGACTGTTGTGAACACGGCCGATGGCAGAATCCGAACCTCAGGCAAGGAAAGCCACGGCATCTTCGCGCAATCCGTGGGCGGCGGTGGCGGCACGGGCGGCTCGACCATCTCGGTCGACGGGCGCTATGGCGGCGCAGAGGCCAGCACGCGGCGGGCCTTGCAGTTCGGTCTGGGCGGATCGGGCGGCACGGGCGGCATCGGCAGCACCGTTTCGGTCACCAACGCCGGGACCATCGTGACCACGGGCGAGGCTGCGCATGGCATCTTCGCGCAATCAATCGGCGGCGGCGGCGGCAATGGCGGCAGCTCAATCACCGGAACGCTGCGGCTGAAAACCGGGGACAACAGCTCTCCTACCGCACAGCTGAACATCGGAGGTTCGGGCGGCAGCGGTAACGTTGCTGGCAACGTGGTCGCCACCAACAGCGGTGACATTCAGGTGGATGGCGCAAGCGCCTATGGCATCTTCGCGCAATCAGTCGGCGGCGGGGGCGGAAATGGCGGGCTGGCCGTTGCGATGGATGTGAACGACCTCAAGAACACCATGACCGGCAAGTCCTATTCCAAGATCGCGATAGGCGGATCGGGCGGATCAGGTGCCGACGGCGGAGACGTTACAGTCAACCATACTGGCACAATCGTCGTGAATGCCGAAAACGGATACGGCATCTATGCGCAATCCGTTGGTGGCGGAGGCGGCAACGCGGGTTATTCAGTTTCGTCCCCGTTGATCTCGGCACTGGACTACACGATTTCACAGGTGCTGGGCGCTCGCACAGGAACGACCGGGTCGGTCGGCACTGTGACCGTCAATTCAACCGGCAACATTCTGGTCAATGGTGCTGGTAGTGAAGCGGTGTTCGCCCAATCGGTGAATGGCGGCGGAGGCAATGTCGATACATCTGTTGATTTCACCGCGACGACTTCTGGCGCAACCGGCAGTGTTGTCAGCAGCGATATCGCGTTGGGTGGTGATGATGTATCCGGCACAGCTGGCAATCAGGTTGCGCAATCGCATACCGGCAACATTGCGACGACCAAAGACAGGTCGACGGCTTTGATGGTGCAGAGCGTGGGCGGCGGCGGCGGCACCTCGACGAATACGGTGGATGTCGAAGAGGGCGACGGCATCGATATCTCCGCGCGCCTGGGTGCGATCAACACCAATGACGCCAGCGGTGGGAATGTGAACGGAAGCCGAAAAGGAGACGTTGGCACGGATGGAGCATTCTCCTCGGCTGGTGCGACGCAGTCCATTGGCGGCGGGGGCGGCAAGCTTGTGCTGAACAGCAACGGCACAGGCGTCGCTGGTACGGAAAAAGCAGCCTCGGTGATCCTGGGCTCGGATCCGAGCTTCAACAACGATGGTGGCAACATCGCCCTTTCGCTGGATGGTAACGTGTTCACCAGCGGCGACCGGTCCTATGGCCAAAGCGTTCAGAGCATCGGCGCAGGTGGCGGTGAGGTTGTCATCGCGGGCCTCGGAAAAGCGGATGTAACGCTGGGCGCGCAAGATGGATCGACCGGCGATGGCGGTGATGTCAACTTCACGAATGTCGGAGACATGACCACCAGCGGCAAGGGTTCGCACGGCTTCGTTGTTCAAAGCATCGGCGGTGGCGGTGGCCTGGTTTCGACCGATATGGACGCAAGCCGTATTACCGTTGATTTGTCGACCAATAATGGCGGTGACGGTGGCGATATTAACTTCGCTCAAACCGGGAATATCGTGACGAGCGGCGAAAACGCGATTGGCGTTGTGGCGCAATCACTGGGCGGCGGTGGCGGCATGGTCGACTCGGTCTTTCGCGGAACTGCGGGTGGTGCCGGGTCCGGTGGTGCCATCGACATGACCCTGACCGGCAATGTCCTGTCGGTCGGCCAGGGTGGTATCGGTGTTCTGGCTCAATCCGAAGGGCGCGATGGTGCCGGAGCGATTTCGCTTGGGCTGGATGGCGTGGTGCTGGGTGGCACTGGTCAGACGGACTCGGTCGCATCCATCGTTATGGAAGGTGGAACCAACAACGTGCTGAACCTGTCCGCCAACAGCCTGCTGATTGCCGGAAACAATCAGCTCGTGAATGGCGGAGGCGGCAACGAACAGATCTCGCTGGCGGGTGCGGCACTGGGCAACCTGAACCTGGGTGCGGGCACAAACAGCCTGACGGTTGAGAACGGAGCTTCGTTCTACGCGCTGGATACGGTCAATCTGGGTACTGCCGGACATATGCAGGTGAATGGCGATTTTGTTCTGGGGGCTACTTTAGGGCTGAACACGGCTCTGACGTCGACAGTAAAGGCCAGCGACTTTACCTTTGCCGGTAACGTCAGTCAGACCACCAACCTGACCGGAAGCCTGTCTTTTGGATCAACTGCCACGTCGACCTTTGACGTGTATTTCCTGACCACAGGCGCTTCGGGTGGTCGCAGCGACCTGGTCAATGTCACTGGCAACGCAACGATGGGCGGCACACTGACCCCGATGCTGAACAGGCTGGAACGGGCCTTGCCGCTTGTGATCATCAACCCGAATGGCACCGCATCCGATGCAGGGACGTCCATTCAGGACACGGTGGTATTGGACTATTCCATCGGCCTGAACGGTTCGACATCTGACGGCAGCTCGATTGATTTGGTAATTACTCCGGACTATTCGACCCCGGGAATGAACTCCAATCAGGCCGCCATCGGTGACTACATCAATCGGGTTCTGAACGGGCAGGGGTCTGTCGCACAGGGCGAATTCCTTGCGCTGGTCGGGAATATGCAGTCCGAGGCCAATGTCATCGCTGCCATCGACAGCCTGTCGACGTCGAACTACGCAGCCGATGCGGTGGATGCCTATCACGGAACCCGGGTCTTTGCCGACACGCTGCAGAATTGCGAACGGTTCACCGATTACCAGGCGGGCGACGATCCACGCAACTGCGTCTGGTTCACCGGCGGACGGTCTTTCTTTGATCGTGAACAGACCGGAATCTACGACGAGCTGGACATCAACAGCACCAACCTGTCCGCCGGTGTCCGTTTGCCGGTCGGGGACGAGCTGTATGCCGGGTTCGCTGTGGGTCACGACCGGATGAGTCTGCGGGATGGGTCAAATTACAACGCAACCGGCGATCGGTTTAATTTGGGTGCCTCGCTGACCAAGTATGTCGGTCCGTGGGAGTTTGCGGGCATGCTGTCTGCAGGTTGGTCGGATTATGACACGGTGCGTTCCGGCGGGGTCAGCGGCGTGCTGCCCAACGGTACTCCTGTAAACACTGTGGGCGTGAGTTCGATTACCCATAAGATGAACCACCAGAATCTGCGTCTGAGCTTTGCCTATGACCACAGGTTTGCCGGCGGCAATTCTTATCTGCGCCCCGAACTCGCCGTGGATGCCACACGTCTGGCGACCAACAGCAATGGTCAGGCCACCCTGTCCGGGATTGTTTTGCAAGACAGCAGCGAGATGATCTATTCGCTGGTGCCTTCGTTGGAGATCGGGACGGAACAGACTTTTGGCGCGTCGCGGAAACTGCGCGCCAGCTTGCGGGCCGGTGCCATCCTCTCGTCAGACGACACTGTATCGGTAACAGCCGGGTTCGCGGATGCCAGTGCCGCTGACGGAGGGTTTGCGAACACCAGCTATATCGGCGACGCGCACGGTTTGATCTCCGCGCAGCTGGGGTTGTTTGCGCTGGATGACAGCAGCTTTATCAACCTGAATGTTGATCATATGTTCGGAGACTCGACCGAGGCCCTGCAGGTAGGTCTTAGCCTTGGCGTACAATTTTAATCAATGAGGGACAGCAGAATGAGAACGTGGATATGCGCCTTGGGGGTGTCTTTGGGGATGGTACAGCCATTGGCTGCCCAGGATACCACCGCGCCGCTGTGGTCGGTCAATTGCAGCAATCAGGTCAATGGAACAGAACTGATATGTGAAATGACGCAAAGCATTGTTCTGACGGAGAGCAATCAGCGGCTTACAGCAATCTCCTTTGTGAAATCCGCTGGCAAGGACGAAACCGAGACGGTGCTGACCCTGCCCTTTGGTCTGTTGTTTTCCGAAGGGTTGACAGCAACGGTCGACGGCACCGAGGTCGCCAAGTTGGAGTTTTTGACCTGCGAAGCGCAGGGCTGCTTTGCCCGTTCTCCGGTGTCATCAGAATGGATGTCGGCAATGCGCGCCGGGGACCAGTTGAAGATCGAAGCTAAAAACAGGGTTGGTGAACCGATATCCTTTGCCTTCGACCTGACCGGGTTCAGCAAAGTCTCGGATCTGTTGCCTTAAGGCCTGTGCAATCGCGCGCGGCGTCGGGTTCTATTCGACCGGCAGCACCACCATTTCGCAGGCAATGTCTGGCGCAGCGCCGACTGCGCTGGCTTTGCTTGGGTGATCCTGAATTCGGACGGGCCGGATCCGCAACTGGGCGAATTGTCTGGCCGATAAGTTAACTGGTTCACCGCGGCTTCAGTGGCCTTCTTCCGTCTGCTTCGAGTACCCAACAGTCCTTTCCTTCGAACACGGCGGCGGTCAGGCTGTGGCCGTAGGCCGCACCGGTGTCCAGATTGATGCGGTTACCGTGATGTTCCGGGGTCGCAACATGGCTGTGCCCATGTACGACCAGCCAGGGATGGGGTGCTTTGTGGTCCAGAAACTCCTCTCGAATCCAGATCAGATCGTCGGGGTCTTGCTGCTCCAGAGCAATCCCGGGGCGAACACCTGCATGCACGAACAACAGTTCGTCTTGGCGGTGGAACGGCACAAGCCCGTTCAGGAAATCGATATGGGCCTGCGGCACCGCCGCTTTCGCCCGTGCGTGCACCTGATAGATTCTGTCGCCCTCGACCACGTCGACGCTGTAAGATTTCAGTGTCTCAACACCTCCGATCCGGGGATGCAGCCAGTGATATCCGACCAGCAGCCGGGCATCATTGCGCGGGTAATCCTCAAGAAACATCGCGCACATCTGATCGTGGTTGCCGCGCAGAAACACCCAGTTCCGCCCCTCGGCTTTACCTTGCGACAGCAGGTCCAGAACTGCGCGGCTGTCGGCTCCGCGATCCGTATAGTCGCCGATGAAGATGATACGGGCATCCGGTCCGCCATCTTTTTCGATGCGGGACAGCGCCCCTTCCAGCATCCCAAGCTGGCCGTGAACATCCCCGATGGCGTAGATAGGTTCAGACATACGTTTCCTTCCGGATCACTCATTCCATTTGAGTTTAAATTCTTCGCGGAAGGCGAAGCGTTCCAGATGCGCTTCGATCACCTTCTGCCAGCGGTTCAGGTCGCCG